>PLLV01000065.1 GCA_003142295.1 Syntrophaceae bacterium | reverse complement strand
CCCATATGTGGGTTGCCGCTCTGGAGATATCCGTCTTCGTCGTAGGAGGGCTGAGCGCTTGGTATCTCTATAAAAACCGGCACACGGACTTCTTTCTCGCTTCCTTCAAATGGGCCGTCATCGCGGCCATCATTATAACACCTCTACAGATCTGGCTTGGCGATGGTTCAGGCCGGGGGGCATATGAGTATGATCCGGCAAAACTCGCCGCCATGGAAGCCCACTGGCACACCAACCCCCCGGGGCGGGGAGCCCCTTTCATCGTCCTCGCGTGGCCCGATCCGGAAAAACAGGATAACCGCTGGTCCATCGAAATCCCCAACCTCCTCAGTCTCCTGACCACACATACTCTAACCGGTCAGGTCAGGGGCTTGAGGGAATTCCCGCGGGCAGACCAGCCGCCCGTAGCCATGCCTTTTTACGCCTTCCGAATCATGGTGGCTATCGGCACGGCCCTCTTCCTTCTCATGCTCTGGACTCTCTGGGTATGGCGGCGGGGAGGACTTGATGCAGGGCGCGTTTCTGCCCGGAAGTGGCTTCTTCGGGCCTGGATGGCGGCGCTTCCCCTGAGCTATCTCGCCCTGGAGACGGGCTGGGTGACCCGTGAAGTGGGCCGGCAGCCCTGGGTGATCCACGGGCTCCTCCGGACGGGAGACGCAGCCTCCCGGATACCTGCCGGTACGGTAGCGGCATCACTTGCCGCTTTCGCTTTGGTCTATGCAATTCTTGCGATTTTATTTTTCGTCTTTGCCTGGCGCATCATCGCCCGCGGTCCGGACCCGCTGAGCGAAAATGCAGGCGGTTACGCCAATCCTGGAAAGGAATGAAAGATGGAGTGGCTTAATGCCCACATAGAGCAAATCTGGTTTTTGATCATCTGTTTTCTTGTCCTCTATTACGCCGTCGCCGATGGCCTCGACCTGGGCGTGGGTATCATCGCCCTCTCCACCAGGGACGAAGAGAAGCGGGGTATCATGATGGCGAGTCTCCAAAACATCTGGCAGGAAAACCAGACCTGGCTTGTTGTTTTAGGCGGCATACTCTTCGGCGCATTTCCTCTCTTTTACAGCATTGCCCTTTCCGCTTTTTACGTGCCCATTATAGTTATGATCTTCGGCCTCATCTTCCGCGGTTTGGCCTTTGAGTTTCGCGACAGCTCCAAAGGGCATTCTCTCTGGAGCCTCTCCTTCGGGCTCGGAAGCCTTGTGACCGCTCTTTCTCAGGGCTTCACACTTGGAGGCATCTTTTATGGAATCCCCATGGATGGACACACATTTACGGGAACTGTGTGGAGTTGGTTTCACCCCTATTCCGCTCTCTTCACCCTGGGCGTTGTCTCAGGCTACATCATGCTGGGGGCAAACTACCTCATCCTGAAAACGGAAGGCGAAATCCAACGGCAGGGCAGGTTTTATGCGTCCGTAGCCGCCTTCTTAACATTTATTATCGCTATCGCGATTTACGTCTGGACTATCGCCCGGCATCCTTACATGGCGGAAAAATGGCTGGCCATGCCCAGTCTCCTTAACGTCGCCGTCTTTCCCTTCCTTGCCCTTCTTGCTTTTATCATGTGCCTCCGGAGCCTGCACGGTCGGTCGGAGTTTGCCCCCTTTCTCTGGAACGNNTCTTCACCCAAGACCCTCATCTTCATGCTCGTTGTGATTATCATTCTCCTTCCGGTGATTCTCACTTACATCGGCTACAAACACTGGGTCTTCCGCGGAAAAGTCAGAAGCGGCGACTATAGTGATTAGAAGGCTGCATATAGAAACCGTCTGCCCCAGCCGCTCATCTATTCCCTGACCATCAACTGCGGTATTTCACCGCCCAAAATAAGGCACCCAGTGATGGAATAAAAAGATTATTCATTTACAATGAAATTGTTGACATGAGTAACCATGGAGGGAAATCTATGAAAGAATACGATGTCATCGTAATAGGCGCAGGCACGGGACTGAGTATCGCATGAAAGGCACAGGCCAGCAAACTGAAAGTTGCTCTCATCGACAAGGGAAATGTGGGAGGGACCTGCCAAGGAAGACTTCCCGATCAAGGGGCAGCTTAAGATCATTCAGTAAGCTTGAAGCTATGCGGAGTGGTCAGTCCTTGCATCTTCACCACACCGATCATAACGGATGTATTTTCAAGCGCGCTTTTTCCGCTTCAGCACAGCCGCACCTTGGTTGCGGTAATCCCTAAATGGAGTCGTGAGAGTATAAATGGGGACGGGCTGAATAAATAGAAAGCAGCCTGTCCCCATTTATTTGCACTCGGGCAGATAATCGGAAAAAGTCGCTATGCAAACCGCTTTCTTTGAGAGAGTCACCTTTTGCCTGGCATTGGCTGAATCGGTTTTTTGAAGTCGGATTGAGGTTTCCCAGCCACGGTGACGGTCACAGTATCGCTCACGACGTGATAATTATTGGTATCCGACGCTCTTACCTTGACGCCATAGACCAATGGTTCGCTGCCGGTGTTCATGGGCATGATCCATGAGATCCGCCACTCACCGTCCCACTGACTCCCGCTCACCCGGGTCATATGCACCGGCGATTGCTGGCCGTTTGGTTTGATCAGGATCGCGATGACGGTCTTCACGCCATCATAATCGATAACCTTGACGGACACGGTTATCTGGCTGCCTTCATATGTCATGGTCGTCGGTGTTACAGTGAAAAAAAACAATTCAGGCAGATCTAATTTTTTCGCTGCATTTTTCTGCGGCTTTTTGTCTTGCCCTTCCTTTTGGGGAGCGTCGTCCGCAAAAGCGCATGTGTTGCCGAAGACAAAACAAGCTGAGACCTTTGCATAACTCCTC
>PLLV01000056.1 GCA_003142295.1 Syntrophaceae bacterium | reverse complement strand
GCCAGGATGTCATCTGCCGTCTTGTCTTTAAGAAGCTCCTTCAGGGCGTATTTCACGAGGCAGCGGGTGAGGACCTCCGGCGTGTAGTAGGAGGCCGTCTTTTCCCGGTTCCGCCCGGCCAGGCGGTAGATGAAGGTTCCACGGAGATAGATCTTGAACGTCCCGTCGGAATTGTAAACCCGCTCTGCGTCTTCGTATTGCTGGAAGTCTTCGGCGTTCACAAAGAAGGCGGGCTCCAGTTCATTGACCTCCGTTCCTGCTTTTTTGACTTCATAAAGATCCGCTTCAGCAAAGAAGCCGCTGTAGGAGAGCAGCCCCTCATAGACGGCGCCAAGCTGGTTGATGCCAAGCTGGGCGTAGCTGATCCGGCCGCGCCTCTTGTTGCCGCTTCCCCCCCGGGAGAGGGAGAGAAGATCGATGACTTTCTGGAGGACGACATTCCGGAATTTCACGCCGTTGAGGAGAGACGTCCGGGCCGGGTCGAAGAGGTGACTGCTCAGAGGAAAGAGGCGAAAGACGGGGCGCTGTTCCGTGAAGGCCAGAGCTGCCGTCTTCTGTTCGTAGTTGAACCCTTCGAAGATGAGGCGAAAAAGCGTCTGTAGGGACTCATGGATGAAAGTGCCATTCTGCGCGGGCTCTTCCGTCAGGGGCTGCAATTCCAGATCTCTGAGGTCTTCCATGCTATACCCGGTGCGGTATTCCTCACTATTCATAGGGGCGTAGCCCAACTCCGGCCGGGCCTCGATGTAGAAGAGAAAAAGGAGCCGGTAGAGGTAGCGGAGGCATTCACGGGTAAGCTGATCCGCCATGTCTTTGCCATAGATCCCCTCCTTGCGGACATTGCGGATGTAGTAGAGGGCTTCGTTTCCCAGGATCTCCACGGCCTCCCGTGCGGAATATTTCAGGTCTTNNCTCATCCAGGGTGTCCAGCAGGCTGATCCCGTCTTCCGGACAGATGCTCTCCCGGTGCAGGAGGGCTGACATCGCCCGAAGGGTAGCCGGCACGCGGCGACTGAGAATTTCCGTCAGGTCGAAGCGGAGGAAGCGCCGTTCATTCCATTTGCTCCGGTCCAGAAGGATCACATGGGAGAAACTCAGGAGGATGATCCAGCGGGGCGGCTCGGCCAGAGTGAAGAGCTGTTTCGTTATGATCTCCGTAAGTGATACATCCGGAAGCATCCTGTCTGTTTCGATACTGTCATACTGGGCCGGTATAAAGGAGCTTTCGAGGGGGTCTGTATTTTCCGTGACCGGGCTGATGGTCTCGACGATCCAGAGATCCGGCGCGCCGTACTTCTTCCGGACCTCAGCGATGATGGGGATCACGGCCCCGGAATCCAGTTCCTTCAGGTCGGGATCAAAATTATAACCGAGGATGGTGAGAAGTTCGGGGAGGAATTCCCGCTGGGCCGCCAGGATCTCCTCCGGTTTGCGGAGACGTTCCATCCGGTTACGCAAGGCGAAATAATCCCGGTGCAGTCGGGCCAGGCGGTCATGGGGCGGCTTGACGCCCGTTTGCGCCTCTAGTTCCTCCCACTTACCGAAGAACCCTTTCAGATCGTTTTCCAGGATGGCCGTCAGGTAGTGATGGGTGTAGAATTCGTTTTCGTTGCTGACGCCGGTCAGGTCCAGGGCCATTAGTCGTCTCCTTTCAGGACGGCGACCACCCGAATATAAGGGACGTCCTCCGTGAGCAGGGAGTTTTCAATCCAGCTCCAGCACTCGGTGAAAATACGATCGATTNNTCTTCTGTTGCTTTTTATCCAGGGCACGGGAATTTGGCGCTGCATCAGCAAAATCCAGTTCCAATTGGATGAATTGTTTTTGTTTCAGACGATCGAGTTCCTTGATTTGTGCATTCAGTTTGCCATCAATTGCCGCTTCAAATTCGCGGCGGCTTTCATGCATCCGTTCCTCACCTTTGGCAAGGGCGATGGAAAGCAGCTTTTTCAGACGGTCTTTATCAAATGGTTTGTTCTGGTTTGGTATTTTGTTACGGCCCAATTCCGTCCGCGCCAGGATATCCTTAAAGTCCAGGACAGTGTCGAATTTACCGGAAAGAAATCGCACACCCATCCAGGAGGCAATCAGGGGCTGGCTTTTCCGATTGGGAATAATCCCGTAGAGGATGAAAATGGTTTCCCCCGCTTTCAATTTATCGGAAAGGGTCAGGACAGACGCTTGCTGCCGGCCAAAGATGGCCAGGAGTTTGTCGGTCAACCAACGCATCACGGGATGGAGATCCCAGAGAAGCTGGAGCTTCGGCCAGGTGTCCTCTTCTTTGCGGGTTCGCTTGATTTCGTTCATAATCGCTGCCCGATCAGCGGAAAGGGTGAACTCGCCGCTTTCCGGCCAGATCTCCCGTGGCAGAAAACGAAACCGCTGTTCCAGCTCCCGTTTCATATTCAGAGGGACGGCGAAGTTGACCGTCTGGGCGTTATCGTCAAATACGGTCTGCATGGGTTGGGAGCTTTTCAAATACCCGACGGCTTCCCGGAAAAAGGAATAATCGTCTGTAAAGAGTGTGGGCATGCGCCTCTCAGCTTTGGCTGCGTCTTCGCCCTTGGGAATGACCTCTTCGCCCATGAGGAGTCCCAGAGGATCCTTGGGGGCTTTCGCCAGCAGCTTTTCAAAATCGTCGGTATTTGCTCCGGCTTCAATGGCGGCGGCGGTGATGTTTTCCTCTTCCTCCATATCATACACGCCCATCAATGCGGAGGGGTCGCCGATGTTCTTCACGGCCTGTTCGTCTTTCGTGATCAGCAATTCCAGAATCCGGTTGTCACCCTTGATCTTTTCACAAACGCTTTCTGTCATCAGATAGACAATCCGGGGCTCGCGCTCCTGACCGTAGCGGTCAATCCGGCCGTTGCGCTGCTGGAAACACATGAAGGACCAGGGAATATCGAAGTGGATCATCTTGTGACAGAGGAAATGAAGGTTGATCCCCTCGGAGGCCACATCAGAGGCCAGAAGCAGGCGGACGGGAGCCTCTTCGCGGCCAAAGTCTTCCACTATCTTCTGTTGATCCACATCGGGCAAACCGCCGTGAAGGATGGCGATCCGGTCTTCCTTGAGTCCCAAATCCTTTGGTAAATGTTCGCTCAGAAATTTCAGCGTCTCGATTCGTTCCGTAAAGATAACCAGGCGATCACTTATATCTTTACCTGTCCAGCCAAAACCATGAAGCGAGTCACGGATGACGGACAGAAGCTTCTGATACTTGCTGAAATTGTTGGAGGCGATAGGCTGGAGGTTGCCTGCCAGTTCTTCCAGAGACTGGATGTCTTTTGCCGCCTCTTCACCCTCTTCTTTTTGCAGCCGGCTGATCCGGTGTTGAATCGTTTGCAGGCAGGCCGCCGGGCTGGAA
Source organism: Syntrophaceae bacterium (assembly GCA_003142295.1). Lineage (GTDB taxonomy): Bacteria > Desulfobacterota > Syntrophia > Syntrophales > UBA2185 > Fen-1135. The sequence goes on along the minus strand of PLLV01000056.1, from coordinate 3,485 downwards.
AACAGAGACTTCTCCAGTGTGGTCTTGAAAAGCTTGCCCGCTGTGCGCCGCTGGTCAAGGCGCGTAAAGTTCAGCCGCGTGAAAACATCGAAGGCACTTTCTTCTTCCGCTGAAGCCTGGCACTTGGCCACGGAAATCTTCCGTTCCATGAAAGATTTTGCCACCTGATCCTTGATATCTTTTTTGAAACGGCGGATGAAGAGGCCTTTGATATCATCAGGGCCGTAGTCCTCCTGATTGGCGATGGCTGTCGGATTGAGCATGTTCATCAGACTGGCAAAGGCCCTGGGCTTGCCGTCGTGGGGTGTGGCGGAAAGCATGATCAGAGTATCGGAACGGTGTTTGAGAAGATTAGCCAGTTTGTAACGCATGGAAAGAGAGGCGGAGTCAGTGCCTCGTGCGGCTACATTGTGCGCCTCGTCGATGACGATGATATCCCAATAGCATTTCTCCAGATAGGTTCGATATTCGGCGTCCTGCTTCAGGGTGTCGATGGAGATGATGGCCCGGTCAAAGTAGTAGAAAGGGTTGTGATTAGTGGGGATGCGGGAGCGGACCCGCTGAATGCCCACGGAATCAAGGCGCGTCAGCGGTATGGTGAAGCGGCTCCAGAGTTCCTTCTGAAACTGGGTGAGCATGCTTTTCACCGTCAGAACCAAAATGCGTTTGCCCTTGCCACGGCGGATGAGTTCAGACAGCAGAATCCCTACCTCGATGGTCTTACCGAGGCCGACAGCGTCGGCCATCAGGATGCGTTGCCGGGGTTGTTTTAGTGCCTGGATGGCCGGATCGAGCTGATAGGGCACCACGTCCATGGCCCCCTGATAGCCGATGTAGAGATGCTCATCCGTCGGCGGGGTCTGCCGCAGGAGACTTTCCATGAACAGGATGGAATCCCGGTAAAAGCTGGAGGTATCGGCGACAAGTTCCGTATCGGCGGGATTTAGGAGTTCGATCTGGTCGATCTCTTCCAGGAAAATGGCCTCCCGGTCTTTGACGATCTGGGAAAGACCGATGACAGAAACAGCCTGGCGGTTAGTGGCGGTGCGATCCACTTTCCGGACCAGCCATTCTGCGTCCCGGATCAGAACCCGGGCGCCGGGTGCGAGAACAGAATGATTCATAATGCCCCTGGATCTACATCAATCTGTATCGTAGGAAATCCTAATCACCATACCGCATTCTTCTGAGAACGAACATCACTTGTCAAATCCCATGATGCTGAGCATGCCGAGTTCTTCCTTGCAGGCTGGGCATAGGTCCGAGTCATTAGTGGTACTAACTGATTTGTGAAAGATGTCGCCCAGAACTTCTGCGGGATTTTTCGGAACGGGGTCATCATCATCAAATGGGCGGCAGCAACTACTACATGTTTTCATATATGTTTTTCCATAAGAGTTCAAGTGGTTATCTGGTAAAGTTGATCCGCTAATGATGCGATCAGATTCCAGACGGCAAGGGCTGACAGCCATTTGCAGGGTATTCCCTCTTTGCTGTAATACGCTCCTGCAATCTGGCCATGGACCGCTTCTGTTGCATCCGCGTCATCACAGAGCTTGATGGTCATAGAAAATAAGCTGTCAATCCTTCGCATCTTTCAACTAGGATTCAATAAGCCTCACAACAAGTCCAACCTGTTGCTTTGTATTTGACTTCAGCGAGATTTTCTTTAGGAAAAAAAGGATATGAATAAAAACCTCTCCACTTACATATCATGAACTTGAGATTTCTTTAAAACCATTGGTTTCGGATTGAAAGGGCGCAGCGTTTAGCTATGCGTTTTTCTGTATAATCCATTTTGAAAGTCCTGCGGCTACAGCGAGCCGTGAAATATTTTCGGTAGATAATATCTTTGTCTTATCTGGAATCTCCCATGTAGAAATATCTCCGAGAGGGGTATGAACAACAAAAAACATCTCATCGTATTGGTCTAGCGTCGCAAAAGCTTCACAGTACTCTTTAAATGTCTTTGTGTCCGCCTGCGATTTAATCTGAACGAACGCCCTCTTGCCAGACACAGGCGAGAGTAAATCTAAATCAATAGATTTTTCTGTTCCACCTACGGCGGAAACTCGCTGCCAACCCGAATGGGTAAAAATCAAATCACAAAGAAGCTCGAAATCCTTCCAGCCAAGTGAGCGAATCAATTCTTCTAGTGACTTTTCGAGCGAAGACAGGCATTGCTTTGCATTCAGCACTACAGGTGCAATCTCTCCATTGATTCTTCTGATTAAATATTCCTCTTCCCCTACAGAGCAAATCGTCCCTCGGAATCCTTTGGTCTTCGTGAGCTTCCCGCTCAAATTTTCAATTAATAGTTCTTCACCGGTGTTGCTCTTGCTGTTCCACTTTCCGACAACGCGACGTGACCGCGTCCCGTCCTCTAATAATTCTACATCGGGATATGCAAAGCACCAATATAGACGACGGCGGTAAAATGTAATCCAAAGTGTATCTTGGTCTAAAGTATAGAAATCCTTAATCTGGTTTGTTATTCCCGTAGTCTTGCCTTTTGTCTTTTTTTCAGCCCAATGCGCACGCAAGGCATCCCAATTCCCCTTGATGCACTCCGCATGGTGGGGATTAGAGGCGTATGCAAGGATTCATTCCTTCAATACAGTCGGGCTCCCATCGGCCTTTTCGGCCAAGTTTAATAAAGCGGACGGACTTTGGTTTTATTTTCTTCATTTCGCCTAACCCCTCTTTAAAAGAATCTAAAAAGCATATTTATATTCTTGAGCATTATGGAAGGAAATTTATACTTTCCTATGTGATAAGTCAATTACTGAGGAAGGTAGCCACAGACTGCATGCGCGAGGAATAAGCTGTCAAGGAGTAGCATGTTTCATCTCGCATTCAGCGAACTGCACTGTCAAAATTACCTGCGGCTTTGTATTTGAAAGCCTGGCATATCCTGTCTTTGCCTTTTAAGGTTGTTTTCTTCTTGAAAACAATATCGTAAGGGCTTTAGAGGGGATATTTAAAAATGGCAGATTTAAGGAAAACCTTGCAAAAATCGGTATTTTTAAGATTTCATACATTATCTAAAAAATTTCTGTTTCTCGCGTCATCAATGCCTGATTCTCGAATATAGTTTCTTGTGACTTCCATAACCGATACTAATACACATACATTTCAGATTAAAATTCCGGAAGCTTGTATTACCGAACATATTACTTACCAAATGGGTGTGACTGTGGAGAGAAAGTAACGAAAAGCAAACTTGGGAGATAAGAAATATTTGTAACGATATTGAAATTAGTTGTGAGAATCTGTGAACTGATCAGAGATATCTGTGACTTAATTATGACCTATTTGTGCACTGAATGTACCCCGAATGAGCATGACTTGTGCTGTAGTCATGGATAGACTGTGACGCTATAAGAAAATTTATTATTATATGTGTTCACCTGAATCTTCTTTGCTTCGAAGTCCTTCACTTCGTCCGCTGCCAAGAACCTACAGCGACCTTCGTTCGTGTTGAA
>PLLV01000063.1:365-4393 GCA_003142295.1 Syntrophaceae bacterium | reverse complement strand
CTAATGGAGGTGCGGTATGGTTCAGAGTCCCCGGGAACAGCGGAAAAAGAAGGTGATAGAGGTGCTGAACAAGGCACGGTCAATGGAATTGCAGGCTATCCATCAATATATGAATCAGCACTATAACCTGGCTGACATGGACTACGGCGATCTGGCAGCGAAGCTAAAACTCATAGCCATCGACGAGATGCGCCATGCAGAGATGTTTGCCGAACGGATCAAAGAACTCACCGGAGAACCAACGGCCGATCTGGCTGGTAAGGTGGAGAAAGGCCAGAAGGTCGAGGTCATCTTTCCCTTTGATGCGCATCTGGAAGACGATACTATGGATATCTATAACCAGTTTCTGCTGGTATGCAGGGAAAATGGCGACAGCACCAGTATGAAGCTTTTTGAGACCATTGTCGACGAAGAACAGATACATTTTAACTATTTTGACAACGTCAGCGATCATATCAAAAAGCTCGGCGCTTCATACCTCTCCCAGAACGCCGGAACCCCGGCCGATACCGGACCGCCTTCCAAAGGCTTTGTTACCAGCCAGGCCTAAAAATAGGGACAGACACTTTATTTAATAATGAGTGCTGTCCTTATTCTTTAATAAAATTAACTCAAGGTGAAAATGTATGAACCTTTTTATGATTAATCAGGAAAAAAGCAAACACGACGGCAGGAGCGGACACGTTTTCTCTCCTTTGAGAAAATCAGACCGCCCATAATAGNNGCGGATTGTTTAGTACAGTCAATATTGAATATCGTTTGAAAGAAAGTATGCCAGTCAAAATTACCGGACGCTTGACTTCAGGAAGCAAGTTAATATCTTCCCGGGTTGGAAACTAGTATCGATATTTTAGAAATTGGCGGGCGATACGGGACTTGAACCCATGACCTCTGGTTCCAGAAACCAGCACCTTCTCTGTGCTAAAACTATGCTATTTTTCGACTTGAAATTAGAATAGTTTGAAGACATTGTATGTCCTTGCATATATCGGGCTTCCGACGTAAAAGAATACGGAAGTTGCTATTGCAATCTTTATGTTTCAAAAGAATGGAACAAGGATAAAATACCGCATGTATATGTGCCGGAAAGGCGCCCGCCGGAAAAACGCCTTTCCTATAGATTGCACGGTTTGAATTAATGCTTACTCAAAGCCTGTCCTGTTTACAATACCATCACGGTTTTAATTTGTCCGGGTAGATAACACCCCAGACATTGTTGACTCCCTCGCCGTTCATCTCTCCTGGCTTTGTATCCTTGAAGAAATAGTAGAGGGGCAGACCTTTGTATGTCGTTTGCTTCTTCCCGTCATCTCGCGTGAAAACACCGAAATCCTTCTTCTTCAGTGGTTTTTGCACGACAACCTTTTCCGTATAAAACACCGGCCATTTCGTCAAACATTCACCTTTACATGCGCTTACGCCCGGGGAATCCTTCTTGAAATAATAGAGACTCATCCCTTTGGAGTCAACCAGATAGCTGCCCATCCCCTCTTTGACTTGAAGTTGAATGGCAGAGGGAGAATCCTTTGGCGTTTTCCCTTCCTTCTGGGCCAGGGTACTATTACTCAAGACCATTCCAAGAAAAAACAAAAAACACGTTAAAACCAACACTGTGCTTCTTAAATTTCTTTCTTTCATCTTACCCTCCTTTTCTGCAAAGAATTAATTTCCTTTTCCCTTACGCTTAAATGCAGTAACAAAATATATTAACTTATAACAGACTTTGTAACCTCCTGCAAAAATGTTGAATTGATAAGGCATTGCTTTTTCACGGTGGGAGTATATGAAGAATGATCTTGTGTGTCAATTGAATTTTGACCACAAAATATGGTGTGGAATTCTGGTGATCATTACCAAAAGAAAGCGTGAATAATTTTCATAGCCTCTAAATTGTTTAGTACAGAAAGATATGCGTAACAAATAATCCAATTACCGATTTTTCAAGATCGCAAACCGCCGGAATCGCTGTCTCCACCTACGAATCCTCACAACGAAGCGACTTTGAGGAACAACGATTACGAATAGAAACGTTCGATGACATACCGGCATAATATGTTTTTGGTTGCTTAAGACAAGATGCCAGTGAGGTATAGGCGGGGGGACGAGACACGGTTCACGAGGCACGGATGGGCTTTACACGGTACCGAGATTTAAACCATTTGTAAAACTGACAAAATGCGTTATATTTATATCTATTAAGCTGAGTCAAAGGAGGTAGTCATGCAATATTCGGAAGTGGTAATGGACCATTTTAAGAGGCCTCGGAATGTCGGCAAGATTGAAAATCCTGATGGCACGGGTGAAGTAGGGAACCCGATATGCGGTGATATGATGACGATTACTCTTAAAGTCAAGGATGACCGCATTGATGACATAAAATTCAACACATTCGGCTGTGGGGCGGCTATTGCTGTCTCAAGCATGGTGACTGAAATGGCAAAAGGAAAGACTTTGGAAGAAGCCCTGGCGATTACCAAAGAGTCTGTNNGCTTTGCATAAAGCCATTATGGATTACTATGAACACAAAGAGGGCAAAGTCAGGGAGACAAAAGAAGGCGAAAAAGTAGAGCACATCGGTGAAAGGGAAGGAAAATGCTACTGTCCATACTGCGACGCCGGGTTACCGGAGCCTGCTCCAATCTGCACGCATTGTGGAAAGCCCACGTTGCAGCATTCTGATTTCACTATCGTGAAAGGAGCAAAGAAAGAATGAAGGCAATCTATTTGGACCATATTTCCGGTAATCCGCTCCATCCTCAGGTTAGAGAGGCTATCATCGATTATATAAAGAGGGACGGTTTTGGGAACCCCGTGAGCCAGCACAGCATCGGAGATGCGGCCATGGAGACCCTGGAAGACGCACGCGCCAAGGTTGCCCAACTCATCAATGCAGATCCGCAGGAGATCGTATTCACTTCCTGCGGAACAGAAGCAAATAACCACGCCATAAAAGGTGTGGCCTTTGCAAAGGCCAAGAAGGGGAAGCACATCATCACGTCGAATATTGAACATCAGTCANNTTGCGAGACCTCTCCGGATGCTCTCCCAAATGGGTTACAACGTGACTTCAGTCTCAGTAGACAAGTATGGCATGGTAAACCCCGCAGATGTGGAGGAGGCGATCAGAGAGGACACGATCCTTATCTCAATCATGCACGCCAACAATGAGATCGGTACGATTGAGCCTATCGCCGAAATAGGGAGGATCGCGAAGGCAAAAAAAGTGCCCTTTCACACAGATGCAGTGGTGTCCTGCGGCAACATACCCGTGGATGTTAACGAGATGGGTGTTGACCTGATGAGCATCGCCGCAAACCAGTTCTACGGCCCCCCGGGTATCGGTGCCCTCTATATAAGAGAGAAAACAAGGATACTGCCACTTATCGATGGCGGGGTGCAGGAGAGTAACCGCAGGGCGGGAACCCCTAATATGCTTGGTGTCGTCGGGATGGGCAAAGCGGCGGAACTTGCCCGCGTTGAAATGCCCCAGCGGACTGAACACCTGTTGAAATTGAAGAAGGCAGTCATGGACCGTTTGGCTACCATTGATAAGATAGTTGTCAATGGGCACCCGGAAAAGAGTTTGCCGGGTCTCGTGTCTTTCTCCGTGGAGTACATCGAAGGTGAGTCTATGATGATGATGCTTGACGAGGAAGGAATAAACATCTCCACCCGTTCCGCATGTGCCTCGGGCTCTCTCAGGACATCCCATGTCTTAATCGCAACCGGTACCGATCACGCTACAGCGCAGGGGACACTCGTATTTTCCTATGGCATTGACATTACGGTGGAAGATATCGACAAGGCATTCGAGTCCCTCAGGAAAAGCGTGGCCTTCTTGAGAAATATGTCTCCACTTTACAAGAAGGGATGATTATTACCCGATGAAATATTTTATAGATGGGTTGAATTAGAAAACCACTCGTACAGGAAGGAAGAGATAAAAAAAGAAGGGTACTACTGCTTTACAATGGCATGGGCGAAAGGGTCGTAACCAAGAAACGCTACGATCGCATAGATCTTCTCAA
>PLLV01000063.1:0-308 GCA_003142295.1 Syntrophaceae bacterium | reverse complement strand
TAAAGTGGGGTAAAATAATTTATAAAAAGGTTGATGCATAATAAACCGAAGCCATGGAAAACAATGCGAAGTTAATTGAATCTCTGCTGGACGCTCGGGTTGGCTGCGTATGCTATACATGACAGCAAAAGTAAGTAAACAATCAATAGCGGGGTTAACGCATAAACTATGTTTTTTCCTCTTGCTTTCATGATGGCACCTTTCATTCAGATTTTATCCTCAATGGTCACGGACTGTCCTGCCCATATCGAACAGCTTTCGGAACTTCTACCACTTTTTGATATACAGTTCCGCATTTTTTTAGAATA
>PLLV01000239.1 GCA_003142295.1 Syntrophaceae bacterium | reverse complement strand
AAGTTCTATTCTTTTTTCCTCCACACGTTTCAGTAATACGTTCAATGCCGAATTGACTTCTTCAAGGTTTTCAGTTTTTGACTTCAACTCCCTCTCACTTTTCCTCAGAGCCTCTTCTGCCTGCTTGCGCTCGGTTATATTCCGGATGTTACATTGGATCACCTTATCCCCATTAGCCTTGTAGACGTTGCTGACAAACTCTACGGCAATAGGTTTTCCTTCTTTTGTCTCCAGAGGTAAATCTTTGTACCGGATATATCCCTTGTCCTGTAACTCGTCAAAGGCGGCTCGATTCAAGATTGTGTCTTTGAAAGGACTGACCTCCCAGAGTTGCTTTCCCAGGAACTCCTCGTGGGAGTAATGCAACATATCAATCATGTAAGGATTGACGTCATCGATCTCCCCGGTTTCCGCATTGAGAATCAATATCCCGTCCTGCGCCGTTTCAAAGAGACGTCGGTATCGGATTTCAGATGCTTGCAACGCCTGTAAGGAATTTTTGGTCTCAGCTTCCTTTCCCATTAGTAAGTCCTCCTCGAATCACAACCATTAAAAACCTGGAGTTGCCATACATAGCGGCAGTGATCAGATAGTCGATGACAAAAACTCGCTTTGATGTTATACGTCCTGAATCATCTTGTAGTGCAAATGGCTTGCCAATAGCCGAAGGAAAATCAGAATCTTTGATTCATCATTTTATAACAGATGGTTAGATTAATAGGAAGAACAGCAGAAACGTATGAAATGATTCGTTTGGCCTCGATATTTGGCGGAACCTCAACATATTGAGGGATACTTGGGGGAAATCTACTTGGATATTAAGGAGATTTTGGCCATTCATTACCAGAAGAAATCATGACTATTTCATGACTCTGCCGGATTGCGTAGTTCAGGAAGATGTGCGCAAGTATGAAAGATTAAGAAAAGCTCTTCCTGGTTGTTGCATCTTTCTACCCGTTATCAATTAACTAATCCGGTTATCGGAACTGGCGATTTGTATTTGACAGATTGGATATCCCGTTTTCTACTTAGCTTATCGATTTCCGTTGAAAATTAATTTTCATTCTTGTTTTGTGCCGATGTGTCGGCATGGGAGTTTCAAAAAGAAGCCATTCTTTAGAGGTTTACAAGGGTATTTTTAAGAGAATATGCAATCTCTTAAAAATATTGTTCACCGGTAAGATATTTCTTCGAATTGACGATCTCTTAAAAAATTGGCTTTTTTGAAAATTACTGGGGCCACATTACAAATGTTTTATTGCCGAATTGAATTCCAAAATATTACTCCGGCAATTAAACACGACAATTGTCATGCCGGACTTGAGCCGGCATCTAGTATCTTAGCTGGATTCCCGATTTCTCGGGAATGACAGGATTGATATAATTATTTGCCGGAATAATAACATTACAAATAAATTGAAAATCGGCTTCGTGTAATGCGATGCGCAGATTGTCAATCCTGAGACGGCTCGACCCGCTCGGGGTCCCTTCCCATGTCAATTCCTTCTTTAAAAAATGGTATTTAGTCGGTGCCGGACCAGATCGTAAGCCGAGTTCTGTCCCGCTTTTCTGTCGCCAGGAAGGCGGTGATGATCATTAATCTGGGACAACAGTTGCCTGTTGCCTCAAGCGACACTACCCGAGAACGTCAAGCGGGCCACTTTTAATGTTCTCCTATTTGGTCTTGCTCCGGATGGGGTTTACCAAGCTTTCCCGGTCACCCGGGAAACTGGTGAGCTCTTACCTCGCCTTTTCACCCTTACCTGTCAATGACAGGCGGTATATTTTCTGTGGCACTTTCCTTAGGGTCACCCCCAGTCGCCGTTAGCGACCATCCTGCCCTGCGGAGCTCGGACTTTCCTCCAGCCCGGAACACCGGGCCAGCGATCATCTGATCTGCTCCAACACCTTAAATAACTTTTTGCATTATAGTCAATTTTAACACAAAAGAGAAGTTATAATAAAACCTTTGCATAACTCCTCTATTCGTCATTCCGCGGAGTAGCGCGACGAGGAATCTTTAAGATCCGTCCATCTGCGCGGGACAAAGATTTCTCCCTTCGGTCGAAATGACAAGAAGGGGTCGAACTGGGTATAAATATAGGTAATGTGTTGGTGGGAGAGAGATAGAATTGCGACACAGTCTCTTGACCCGGAATCTAGGCGCTGTCCTCGCGCAAGCGGGGAACCATGAAATCAATACTAGATTCCCGCTTTCGCGGGAATGACGGCAGTGGGATGGATTCCCGCTGGAGCATAGCCTCGAACGTCTTCATCGGGAGCGGGAATGACAAAATTGCTGGTTTTATGCAGTTTTGCAAAGATCTCATAATATGAAGATCATCTCCGGGAAGTTTGCGGACATTTTCAGGATTCAAGCAGCCTATGGAATGCCCATGGTGACGTGCCAGCAGAGACGTGCCGGGAGTGTCAGGGGGTCATTTAGAATTTAGAACCTGAGAATCTGATTGGAAAGATGGATCAGATGGCTTCATCTATTGCTTCATTGGCCAATTTATCAGCCATATGATTTTGACTTCTATCGATATGCTCTACTTTATAACTGTCAAAATATGACAGTAATTTTCTCACCTCGAGCATCAGGATTTTCAGATTTTCATTTTTAACTTTATATGAACCCTTTATCTGATTAACCAGGAGCTCCGAATCCAGAAATATGTTAAGCCGCCCGTATCGCTTCTTTAAGGCCTCCTCTAAACCAAGAATCAGGGCCCTGTACTCGGCGATATTATTCGTGCAATGTCCCAATGAATGTCTCACAGCAGCTATGACTTCTCCCGTCTCATCAACCAGAACTGCTCCTGCACCACCCTGCCCCGGATTTCCCCTGCATGCCCCATCAGTGTAAAGATTCACAACCGGACTAGCCATCTTTTTCACTCTGATTATACCAGTAGACGATGCGGTTGCAGTTCGGACAGGTTAGGAGTTCCGAGGACCTTTGCAGTTCAATATACATCTGAGGAGGTATATTCATATGGCAGCCGCCGCAGACTTCCTTCCAGACCAATGCCACGGCCACGCCATTTCTTCTGCCTTTGATTGTTTCATATCTTTTGAGAAGTTCGTCACGAATCTGTTTCCTGAGAGCGTCGGTTTTTTTCTCCGCGTCGTGAAGATCGCGATCAAGCTGACTGATCTCTTTCTCTCTCTTTTCCTTTTCCTTTTCATACTGCGACCTGCGAGTCTCAAAGTCTTTCTCTTTTGCCCTCACCTCGGCCCTCATATGATCAATCTCTTCCAAACCGGAAATAATTTCATCTTCGATCTCGCTGTTCTTATTCTCTACGGTCTCAATTTCCTTCAACATTGCCTGATATTCCTTGTTTGTCTTTACCTCCAAAAGGCGATCTTTCGTCTTCTTCAGGGTGTCGACGCCTTTTTTTAACTTGTCTTCCTTCTCACCCTGCAGTTTATTCAATTCCTCAAACTTCTTCTTGCCTTCCTCCACACTATTCGCAAAGACCGCGAATCCTTCATCCATCTGCACAATTTTTTCAGGCAGTTCGCCTTTTTTGAAGATTATCCTGCCTATGATCAAATCGAGTTTCTGGAGTTCAATCAAGTATGATAACTGTTCTTTCAAGAGAATCCCCTTTCGTGTTCATTTGTCAAGCGGGGCGCCGTATCGATTAACGCATTCTTGAAGTAAAAATCTGTCTTCGGTGCAAAAAAAAATGCACCAACATGTGGTGCATTTGATTCTTCAGGATATTTCTCCCCTGATGCTTTATTGAAATGCCTGCTGATATCTTTCCGAAACACATACAAACGTCACTCTCACAACAGATGCGGCAATGCATATAATGATATGCCTTATACGCGATATAAAATTGCAACCCCCTGGCCTTTGAATTATTGTGGTGGGCCCACCTGGGTTCGAACCAGGGACCTACCGGTTATGAGCCGGTGGCTCTTCCAATTGAGCTATGGGCCCCTCATTGCTTCTTATGAAAGATTTCGCCTCGGTTGTGAATTGATTATTTATACTTCTTGCTTAATGCTTGTCAATATTTATTTCGCTTCCGGTCTGAATACTTTCCTCCTGGATGGGTTTCTCAATTTTCTGACCGTATTTGCCTCTAACTGTTTATTCCGCTCCCTGTTAATCTCCAAGTGACTCTTTTCCCTCTCCGACGAGTAATCGCTCCTTTCGCTGATTCCAAAACGCATCCTCAGCACTTTTTCTTCTCTCGGTGTCAATGTTGTCAATATCTTTCTTGTTTGTTCCGCGAGATTCATGCTTATCGTAGCTTCTGAAGGCGACATAATTTTTTTATCGACTATAAAATCACCAAGGTGACTATCCTCTTCCTCACCTATGGGCGTCTCAAGAGATATGGGTTCTTTGGCGATCTTCAAAACTTTTCTCACCTTTTCTAAAGGATACTCCATCTTATTTGCAATTTCCTCAGGATTTGGTTCTCTGCCCAATTCCTGCACCAGGTAACGTGATGTGCGAATCAGCTTGTTTATCGTCTCAATCATATGGACGGGAATTCTTATGGTCCTTGCCTGATCGGCAATCGCTCTTGTTATCGCCTGCCTGATCCACCATGTAGCATAAGTGGAAAATTTATATCCTCGTTGATATTCAAATTTATCAACTGCTTTCATCAGACCAATATTCCCCTCCTGGATAAGATCCAGAAATTGCAATCCTCGACTTGTATACTTTTTGGCTATGCTTACAACCAGGCGCAGGTTTGCTTCAACCAGCTTTCTCTTGGCTCTCTCGGCTTTTCTCTCTCCTCTCTCGATGACAGTAACAATCTTTTTTAAAGCAGACAAAGAGATGCCTATTTCCTGCGCGATTGCTGTTGTTGTCTTTTTCGCTTCCCCTACGAGGGCTTCGCATTCTTTCAACTTCTGAATTGATACCCTTGTTTCTTTATCGATTACGCGACCGGCAGGCAACTTTTTTACCCGTTTCCATGCCTTCTCCATCTCATTGAGGGACAATCCTGTTGTTTCTTTACACCTGCGGAGGTCATTTTCCGCCTTTTCTCCTGCGGTCACATAGCCCTTCAGCTTCGAGGCCATTCTTTCTATCTGTCTCTTGCTAAACTTGACTTTTCTGCATAGACGAATGATGCTCCTGATATTTTTTTCAAGTTCATCCTCGGCAGCGCTTCTCTCTTTCTTGCGCAGGCCTTTGAGTTTAAGCTTCCGTTTAAGGGTGTCATTCTTCCTGTCTAAGGCAGTTATCCTGTCAATCAGTTTCACTACCCTTTCCTTATGCATATCCTCTTCAACAAAACCGTCTTCATCCTCAAGATTGCCTACTATGCTCTTTATGCGGATGTCACCGCTTTTGATTTTTTTGCCAATATCCACGACATACTTCACCAGGGCTGTTACACCAAAGATGGAGTCCATGACCTCCTTCTCTCCCTCTTCGATCTTTTTTGCTATCTCAACTTCTCCTTCCCTGGAGAGTAAGGATACAAGCCCCATTTCGCGAAGGTACATCTTGACAGGATCGCCGGTCTTTCCCACTGTAGCCATGAGGTCAAGAATGTCTTCCTCTTTGACTTCCGCCCTTTCCTCGGCAACCTTTTTCACAACCAGCTTTTCGCCTTTGTCAGTATCGATGATGTCTATATTTTTCTCACCAAAGAGCATGATGATATCATCTATCTGGTCCGAAGATATGACGTCGGATGGCAGCAAATCGTTAACATCATCATAGGTCAGGAAACCTTTCGATTCGCCCAATGATATTAACTTCTTAAATTCTTCCGATTCCATTTCTTTTCCCATATTGGTTTCTCCCGGCGCTTTATTCAAAAAACAAATTTAAACACGTTGTTTTCACAACGACGTTTTTTCTTCTCTCTGCAATCTTTGCAGCTCTTCCAAGAGCTTTGCCCACAGCTCGTGATTATCGTTTTCCTCGGCCTTTTTAATTTTCGTTTTCAAGACCCGGCATCTTTCCTTGTACCACTTCCGCTTGACCTGTTTCATCGCATCCGCAGTCACGCGATCAATTACCTTTTCATCGTAAGGATTTTCATCGATCATCATTCTAAGAAGCTTCTTCCTTATAGACTCGTTATCGATTGCCTGTATGAACTGCGATGCATCAAAACCCTTTGACCCTTCCTTTGCATAAGAATCTGTTAGCTTTACGGCAAGCGATTTTAAATTCGCGCTCATAAAGCAATCAAAGATATTTTTTTTGACAATCTCAGGAACCACAGAAGGGTATTCCAGCATGATATGGACAATACTCAACTCCACCATGTCGATATCTATATCCGGTTCTCTTGAGGCATCTGCCTGCTTTCCGGCAGGCGCCTTCAAGGCAAGATTGACCTCTTTTGTCAGAAGCAGTTGATCTAAACCTATTTTCTCCGATACCCTTTTTATGAACAGATCCCTCTCTCTTGTATTATCAATATGGATAATAAACGACACAGCTTCCCTCAGGGCGTCTCTCTTTTCCTCAAAAGTCGCTACTCTCCCGATAACATTCTCAATATAGTAATCGACCAGGGACTCGGCGTCATCGATCATTTCCATGAAGGATTCTTTTCCATGTGTCCTCAAATATTGATCAGGGTCATAGCCATCCGGAAGTACAACGCCCTTTGCATGCATATTCCCGGAAAGAAATAATTCTATGCTCCTCGTCAGAGCCTTTTTCCCGGCTTCATCAGGATCAAACACCGCCACAACGTGCGAAGTATACCGCCGCATTAGATCAACATGGTCTCGCGTCAGAGCGGTCCCCAGAGTGGCGATAACATTCCTGATGCCGGAAGCCCACAGGGTGATCAAGTCAAAATATCCTTCAACGAGGATGGCATAACCTTTCTTGCGGATGTCTTCTTTCGTGCGGTTGAGGCCATAGAGATTCCTTCCCTTGATATATACGGGCGATTCGGAAGTATTCAGATACTTCGGTTCGCCGCTCCCTATAATCCTGCCGCCGAAGGCAATGACACTGCCGCCGACGTCCTCTATGGGGAAAATTAATCTCCCCCTGAACCGGTCGTAAAAAGACCCGCCCCCGTTTGCCTTTGGAATGACCAGTCCTGACTGTTCAACAAGTTTCAAGGAGATGCCCGCCTTTTCGAAATAATCCCTCAGATGCCTCCATCCATCGAGGGCATATCCAAGGCCGAATTCCTTGATTACGTCATCCTGTATCCCCCTTTTTTTCAGGTAGTCTCGTGCCTCTTTTCCCGCCTGCGAAAATAGGTTCTTGGAGAAATACGCCGCTGCCATCTTGTTGACACGGCTGACTTCGTCCCTGACGCTGGATGACTCCTTTTCTTGGCGGGTCAAAATCCTCTCAGGGATGACAATCCCTGTCTTACCCGCCAGGTGCCTTACCGCTTCTGGAAAGGACATGTCACTCATTTTCATCAGAAATGTCAGAACATTGCCTCCCTCACCGCATCCAAAACAGTAGAATATCTGCTTGTCTCGATTCACCGTAAAGGAAGGCGTCTTCTCCTTGTGAAAGGGGCAGAGTCCGAGAAAGTTTTTCCCTCCTTTTTTAAGCGTGACATATTCTGAAACCAGATCAACGATATCCGCCCTTCTCTTTACCTCCTCTATCTTATCCGGAGCAATATGTCCTTTCACTGCCTCGTCCCTCTATCCTTTCAGGACTAAAACGCTCACGTCGATAAATCCAAAAAAGGGGCTAAGATTATCGAATCTTTTTACAAGAAGTTCTGAGTGGCAAATCATAGGCCGGGAGCGCTTCCAATAGGCCTGCCTGTACGGCGGGAGAAAGGGCGCAATGCAGAATAATTTCTTCCTTGCCGGGGAGTTCATCTATCTTCAATTTTCTCGATGACTGATATAAATTCAGCCCCTGAGCTCCCCCTTTACGGAAGAGGCAGGGGTAATTCTTTCGCTAAGATGAACCCTCTGTGCAGAGATCTTCCTAAATTCATGAAATATGTGCAATTAAGATGATAATTTTTCCTTAACCTTCTCGCCAACTATCTTCCCATCTGCCTTACCCGTTAATCTCGGCATGAGGACCTTCATTACCTTCCCCATGTCTTTGATACTGATTGCGCCGACTTCTTTGATTGCCGTGTCAATTTCGCGGGCTACATCTTCTTCCGACATCTGCTGAGGCATGAATGCCTGTATAACCGTCAGTTCCGCCTCCTCCTTGTCGACCAGGTCCTCTCTTCCGCCTTTTCTAAACTGGTCGATCGAGTCTTTTCTCTGCTTCACCATGGATGACAGCAGTTGCAGGAATTCCACTTCATTTAATTTCCTCTTCAGGTCTATTTCCCTGTTATGCATAGCTGCCTTCACCATCCGTATGGCAGACAGCCTTACCTGATCCTTTGCCTTCGCGGCGAGGACCATCTCACCGTTAACTTTCTCATCAATATTCATTATGCCACCTATATAACCTTAAACCTTAGTAATCTATATCACATTGGCCGTTTGTCAAGACGTCTTCAATCAGGCCAGCCCGTCCTTCAGTTTTTTTCCTCCCAAAACATGCATGTGCAGGTGAAAAATGACCTGTCCCCCTTCTTTATTGCAGTTTATGACGACTCGAAATCCTCTTTCATTTATGCCTTTGATGCATGCCACCTCCTGGGCAGCAATGAACATGGAACCGATGGAGTTCATATCTGTTTTCGTAAGGTCCAGCATGGTCGGGATATGCTTCTTGGGGACTATAATAACGTGAACAGGAGCCATAGGATGGATGTCATCAAAGGCAACTACCTCGGCATCTTCGTAAACTTTTTTGCTCGGTATCGTGCCATTTGCTATCTTGCAAAAAATGCAATCTTCCATGACGTCATCCTTTCTCTTTGAAGTGAACCTCCACGCCTGAACGGCGGGACTTTAAGAATGAAGATTCAGCAAAAAGTCAAAAAACGTTAGTTCCGCTGTATGCCCTTCCTGTTTGGGCATACGCCTATATCCTCCCCTTCTTGGGATCAGGGCGCATTGAAACCTTCTTCATTACGGAGCTGACTTTTCTTGCCATCATGCGGAATCATCAAAAATGCTTTGTCACAGATATCAATACTTTGACAGGCTTATGGCTTCCGTGAGCGAAACGGCGCCTGAATACAGTGCTCTACCGATAATAACACCCACAACGCCGAACTTTTCTATTTCACGGAGTCTTCGGATATCTTCAACACTTGAAACGCCGCCTGAAGCTATTACCGGTATATCAACTGACCGGGCGAGATTTCTGGTAGCCTCTATATTGACGCCCGTTTCCATGCCATCCCTTTTGATGTCAGTGTAGACAATTGCAGCCAGTCCGTAGCCTTCATAACCTTTTGCTATATCAACAGCAGATTCTGAAGTCTGCTCTGTCCACCCATGGATTGCTGCCTTCCCATCATTCGCATCGATGCCGAGGATAATTTCGCCTTTATAAGCGTCACACGCCTCCCTGACGAAACCACTATCTCTGAGAGCCATCGTGCCCAGGATCACCCAGTTTACGCCCATTCCTATGTAGGCCTCGATGGTTTTCATGTCTCTTATGCCACCGCCGACCTCGATTGGTAATCCGACTTCTTCGACGATACCCCGGATCACATCCGCATTCCTTGGTGAACCGCTGAGCGAACCGTCAAGATCAACCACGTGGATACGCTCTGCCCCGTTTTCCTGCCACTTCTTGGCTATACCGACGGGGTCATCAGAATATACGGTCACACGCCTGAAATCTCCCTGCGCAAGCCGCACACACCGGCCATCTTTCAAATCGATCGCCGGTATAATGATCACTTGTCAACTCCCAAGCCGAACCTACTGAACTTCCCGCTCATGAAAAATACCCAAACAGGGTACCAGACGTGATTATCCATAAGTCTCTGTCATTCGTGCCGAAGTCCGGGGAAGTCCTTCAAAACTTCATCCATGCCCTCGGTGGCCAACTCTTTGGCGGTGACCCATTTCCCACCTTCTTTATAGAAAGAAGCTATTTGAAGAAGATTCTCCATAAGTGAGGTTTGTGTCTTATCGAAAATGCCTCTCCAGACGATGGCGCCATCACCAACCCTGATCAGATGAATTTCAAAGGCCACCGATGCCGGCTTTTCAACGGATAGCGAGAATCCTTTCCTTTCCCTGAAGCGGTATACGTACCCTAATATAATTCCATCCGCTTCCAATTCAGTGCCAACTTTCTTTAAGACATCCAGGAGATCCGCTTTGAAAAGGCCGCCCATGACCCTCTCGTAAATGCCTCCAACTCTGTCCGGCGGTATAATAGTGAACGCCTTCTGATCCTTGAGACGATCAAAAAAAATGCCTTCGACAACCGCCTCTGAACCCTTGGTATAGCTTTCTGTCCTGAACACGAGCCCGCACACAGGACATCTCACTGTCTTAATGTCTGCATCTTCCTGGCGGATTGCCTGGAACGGGACGACAGCGATACGCTTAAAGACAACCTTCCCGTCATCTTTAAGAGTAGTAGATACGCCGCTCGCACGCTGGCAGCCGCAAACTACGCAAAGAATGAAAAATAAAAGGAGGAACTGGGCAAACCGATCTAAAATACTGAACGAATCCCTGTGGATGTTATCACCTCCTCTTCGGAGACTGCTGATCACAGACTTCCCTTAGTGGATAAGATGCCTTCTATGCGGCCGTGAATGGTCACTGCTTTCCTCAAGGCAAGGGCCAAGGCTTTGAAAATAGCCTCGGCTATATGGTGGTTATTCCTACCATAAAGAAGGTTGATATGCAAGGTTATTCCGCTATG
>PLLV01000048.1 GCA_003142295.1 Syntrophaceae bacterium | reverse complement strand
CCGTATCAAGTACGGAATGACAACAGGAACATTACAGTAGTTATTTAAGTTCTCTCAGCATAAATAAATTTGAGGAAATATATGGATTTCAAAATCAAATTCAGCGGCAAGGGCCACGACTACACCCAAGAAGAAATCGACACTGTCATTCAGGCTATGAAAACGGCGGAGCCTTATACCCAGGGGGCCTATCAAAAGGCTTTTGAGCAGAAGTTTTGTGACTATATTGGCACCAATCATGCCTTTGCTGTCAATAACGCGACGGCTGCTTTAGAACTGTCTGCCCAGCTTTGTCAATTTCAACCCGGCGATGAGATCATCATACCGGCCCATACGTTTACCTCCAGCGCATATCCTTTTGCGAAGAGAGGTGCGAAAATCGTGTGGACAGATATAGACCTACAAACCCGTGTGGTGACGGTTGATACCTTGGCCAAAAAGATCACCCCGAAAACCAGAGCCATCGTGGTTGTCCACCTTTATGGATATGCTGCGGACATGCCGGCCATTGTCAACTTGGCCAACCAGCGCAATATCCTTCTCATTGAAGATGCCGCACAATCCATGGGGACATCGGTAGATGGTAAAAAATCCGGTGCCTTTGGGGACATAGGTATTTTTTCATTACATTCACACAAAAACATCACCACGCTCGGCGAAGGCGGCGTCCTTGTGGTGAAAAACCCTGAGATGGCCGCAATTATCCCCATGTTGCGACACAACGGTCACTGCACTTTCCCCTATGAACGGGAGCACTATTGGATACCTGCAATGGGCAACGTAGACTTTCCAGAACTGAACGGTCAGATTTTATGGCCAAACAACTATTGCCTGGGCGAAGTCGAGTGCGCCTTAGGGGCAAAACTTCTGGATCGTATTGATCAGATGAATCAGGAAAAACGCTCCAGAGCCCTTCATTTCATAGATACCCTGAAGCAATATGATGCCTTGGAATTTCACCGTGTTGATTCAGATCGCCATAACTACCATCTCCTGGTTGCCCACGTAACCAATGGCAGACGCGACGAGATCATGCAATTAANNGCGGACTGCCCCAATACCGACCTATTTTTTGATAACATGATCTCTTTCCCGTTTCACCACTGGATGAGTGATCAGGATTTTGAATACATGCTCCAATCCACCCGAGAAGTTCTTGAGCAGCTTTTATGAACCCAGAGAAAAGGTATGGCCTATGACTCCAACCACTACGATTCTGATTACAGCGTATAATGTCGAAAAGTATATCGGAAGGGCTATTCGTTCCGCAATAAACCAGAGCGCAGCCAGAAAATCCTATGAAATTATTGTAATCAATGATTGCAGTACAGATAGGACGCGTTTTGCCTTGGAGATTTTCGAAGATGAAATTCGCCTGTTTAACAACGAGAAGAGACTCGGATTACCCGCCTCGCTGAACAAAGGCATTAAGAAAGCCAAAGGACAGTATATCGTGCGGATTGATGGTGACGATTATGTACATAAAGAATTTATAAAAATTCTCGAATTGCATTTAGGGTTAAACGAGGGAATACACGCCATAGCCTGTGATTACACACTGGTTGATGACAATGAGACGGTTTTGGCTCACAAAAACTGCATGGAAGAACCTATAGCGTGCGGGATCATGTTTCGCCTTGAGCAGATAATTGATATTGGCCTTTATGACGAAGATTTCCTTTGCCGTGAAGATGAAGATCTGCGTTTACGATTCCTGAATAAATATAATATTGAGCGGGTAAAGCTTCCACTCTACCGCTATCGGAGACACGAGAATAACATGACGAACGATGTTGAAAAAATGGAGATATTTGATCAGAAACTTAATGAGAAGTATTTGAAAGAATAGATGGTAAAGTCAGGAATGAAACGAATCGTCGCTGTTATTCAGGCCCGCATGTGGTCAAGCCGCCTGCCCGGCAAAATGATGCTATCCTTGCATGGGCATCCCATCATAGAATGGGTAGTCCGCAGGGTCACAGCGGCAAGAACATTGGATAATGTCGTGGTTGCGATCCCGGATACACGCAATGATGACATCTTGGCGCAATTTATAACAGAGAATTCGAAAGCAAAAGTGTATCGGGGCTCGGAGCAGGACGTGTTAAATCGCTTCCTGGGGGCTGCTAAATTCGCCCAGGCCAGTCATGTGGTCCGTGTCTGTGCGGACAATCCGCTGGTTAGCGGCGAAGTGATTGACGAACTCATAGATTTCTATACCGATAACCCCTGCGATTATGCCTACAACCAGGGTGACGGTGGCCGCACCAATGCCTATCCTGATGGGCTTGGGGCGGAAATTGTG
This sequence comes from Syntrophaceae bacterium, assembly GCA_003142295.1. Lineage (GTDB taxonomy): Bacteria > Desulfobacterota > Syntrophia > Syntrophales > UBA2185 > Fen-1135. Next base: position 1,122 of record PLLV01000048.1, on the reverse strand, counting down.
CCATTTACCCTTCTGGAATGGATGGATCAGCATGCAACCGATCCGCGCCATCGTGAGCACTGTCTGACCTACATCGTCGATAATACTGATCAGTTTACAATTAAAACGTTTGATCCACCGGATCAGCGCATTGCCTGCCCCTGGTTGAAGTTGGATATGGATAACTTGGAAGATTACTGCCGTCTGGCCCTCAAGCGCTTTTCCATAACCAGCACTCCATGTGATATCGTTCAGGCATTTTCGGAGGAACAATGAAAATACTGGATGTGTTCAGCCAATTCAAACCGTGCGATACAACAATAAAGCCACCATATATCATTGCTGAGGCCGGTGTCAATCACGAGGGAAGCATGGAATTAGCCAAACGATTGATCGATGAAGCAAAAGAAGGTGGTGCGGACGCGATTAAGTTCCAGACATACAAGGCTGAGACCATCGCATCGAAAGATTCACCATCTTACTGGGATTTAAATAAGGAACCAATTGACAGCCAATACAAACTGTTCAAAAAGTACGACAGGTTCTGGAAGAATGAATTTGAGGCGCTCAAGCGGCATTGCGATGCAGAGGGCATCGAGTTCATAAGTACGCCTTTCGACGTCGAATCGGCACATTTTCTCAACGACCTGATGGAGGTGTTTAAACTTTCCTCATCGGATTTGAACAACAAGCCCTTCATCGAGATCATCTGTAGTTATGGCAAGCCGATTATTCTCTCCACCGGCGCCGCCTATCTGTGGGAGATTGAGCAGGCCGTGGGCTGGATCGAAGCAAAGGGGAATGCTTTGGCTCTGCTCCATTGCGTGCTCAATTACCCGACTGATGACGCCAACGCCAACCTGGCGATGATTCTCGACCTGCGCCGGAAATTTCCGGATAAATTAATCGGTTATTCCGACCACACCCTGCCCAAGGACATGAAGACGCTGGAAGTGGCCACGCTGCTTGGTGCGCGCATTATCGAGAAGCACTTTACACACAACAAAACTTTGCCTGGAAATGACCATTACCACGCCATGGACAAGGATGATTTGAAGCGGTTCCACGCCCGTCTGGATACGCTCTTCCCCTTGCTGGGCGAGCACCGCAAGCAACCGTTGGCAAGCGAGGAAATCGCCCGTC
>PLLV01000013.1 GCA_003142295.1 Syntrophaceae bacterium | reverse complement strand
GCTTCTCCGTGGTAAAGTATTTTACCAAATCTTTATGGTAATCTGGTAAATTATTCTGTCTCATATTCATTTCTGCTTTCGTATATAGATGTATGTTGAAGTCCCCATGCAGGGCTGCTGATTGTTCAATCAGAGCATATAACCTTTACTTGTTAATTCAGCAGTTTTTCTATACGATCCTCCGACTTCACACCACCTTCATCGATATTTTGGCCCTTCGATCCGCTTACTCCGATCTTTCCATCACAGCCATCGCTTGCGCCTCTTATAATGCTTGATATCGTGATAACTCTTCCTTTTGCCGATCGTCGACATTCCGAGATAAAATTCTTTGATATCTTCATTTTCACGGAGCTGTTCCGCCGTCCCGTCAAGGACAACACGTCCATTTTCAATCACATACCCATAACTGGCTACCGATAATGCAGCCCTAGCGTTCTGCTCAACCAGTAGTACCGCAGTATTCTGGTTTTCATTGATCCTTTTTATGATCTCGAAAATCGTCTTGACCAGAAGCGGTGCGAGTCCCAGAGAGGGTTCATCCAGCAATATCAGCTTGGGATGCGCCATCAGAGCGCGGCCGATACCAAGCATTTGCCGCTCTCCTCCTGAAATATATCCGCTGGTGGCCTTGCGCAGCGTCTTCAGCCTCGGGAAATAGTTATAAACCATTTCCAAATCCTGTTTCATCGTGCTGCGGGATCGAATCACGGCCGCGCCAGCCATCAAATTCTCTTCGACGGTCAGGTGTTCCAGAGAGCGGCCGCCTTCCATCACCTGAATGATTCCCTTGCGGGCGATGTTCTCCGGGTTCATTTTATGAATCCGTTCTCCGTTAAATTCAATCTCTCCATTTGTTACTTCGCCCTCCTCCGTTTTCAGTAAACCGGAGATCGCTTTCAGAGTAGTGGTCTTACCCGCGCCGTTGCCTCCAAGCATCGCTATAATCGATCCGTCGGGAACTTCCAGGCTAATTCCTTTTAAAACCAGAATAACTCTTGAGTATCTGACTTCTATACTATTCAGTTTTAGCATCGCTATTCCCTTTTCATATAATGCTCGTACACATCCATGTACCTTCTTTCCAGATTACTATATTAACTGTCTTCGTAATGCTCGCCTATATGTAATGAGTTGCTGCGCTGCCGTGTTCTCCGGCCAGCAGCCGCCCCACCGGATGGCATATGCTCCCGATGGGGCAGCAGCTACTTGTACCGGCATTACTTAATCTGCAGAATGGTTATGCACATCTGGTCTACCCGATCGCACATCCAGCCGACCGTCCATCCTGTTAAGGAAAAAGCTGCTTTACCTTTGTGTGCAGCAAAGTGCTACACTTCCAACGCTGCTCGGAATCCGCTTTCAACGGCTTCAGCGATCCTGGCAACCTTATCGCAGTCGCCTACAGCCAGGACGGAGACGCCTGCTTTGCCTTCAATTTCCCTGACCAGTTTGTGACAGGGCTCATAGCCTACGGCAATGACCACAGTGTCTGCGTCGAAGACCTCGGTGGCGCCGCCGCGCACACTCGCTACACCTCTGTCGGTTATCTCTGAGACCCTGGCGTTGGTCTTTATTTTGATCTTGAAGTCATTAAGACGTTTTCGGAAGACCCACCTGAGGGTAGGGCCTACGTCTATGGCTACCTTGGGCAGCATTTCAAGTATGGTTATGTCGGTCTTGCCCTTTTCCTCATGAAGGAAGTCGGCCACTTCGCAGCCAACCATGCCACCGCCGACGATGACAACCTTGTTACCGACGGATTTCTTGCCGGTCAGAACGTCCGCCGCCAGCACAACATTTTTACCGGTGACGCCGGGAATCTCAGGGATAATGGGAGTTGCGCCCGTCGCTACGATGACTGCATCGGGACGTTCCTTCTCTATGATGGCGTTGTCAACTTCAGTATTGAGTTTTATCTCAATGCCTCCTTTTTTCATCTGCTTGATCAGGTAATCACGGAAATATCCGACGCCGTCTTTGACACTGGGAGTGCCGGCTGCATTAAGGGCCCCGCCCAGCTTGTCGGATTTTTCAAATAATGTTACTTTGTGTCCTCTCAGTCCAGCGACCCTTGCGGCTTCCATGCCTCCGGGGCCGCTCCCTACCACAAATACCTTCTTCTGCTTCTTGGCTGGCACGATATTAAGCTCAAGTTCCCTGCCTGCCCGCGCATTTACCTGGCAATATATAGGTTCAGTGCGTGCCCAGGCGTCAAAGCACAAACAGCATGAAGTGCAGGGGACGATGTCGTCGATTCTGCCTTCTGCTGCTTTGTTGATCAAATCCGCATCGGCGATAAGCGGCCGCGCAAAATACACCATATCGGCCTTGCCGTCGGCGATTATTTTGTCTGCCATGATCGGGTCGAGGACCCTGGTGCCGACGATTACAGGAATATTGATGTTCTTCCTTATGCGCTCGCCCATGAAAATCCAGTTCGCCTTCGGCACAAAATACTGAATGAACGGTTGGCCTGAATCATGCCAGCCTGTGGTGACATTCAACAGCTTGACGCCCTGTTTCTCAAAATACTGTGCGATTTTCACGGAGTCATCCAAGGTGTTGCCACCGGGCATGAAGTCCTGTCCGCCCATGCGCCAAGTGATGATCAGGTCATCACCCGCCTTCTTTTTCATTGACTCGATGATCTCCTTATGGATGCGCATTCTATTCTCGAAGCTGCCACCGTACTTGTCGGTGCGCTTGTTGGTGAGCGGTGAAGCGAACTGGGCCAACGGGTAGCCCGCCGAGCCCAGAATGTGGATAGCGTCGAATCCTCCCTCCACACTCCTGCGGGCGGAGTCACCAAACTGTTCCACGATCTCTTCGATCTCCGCAATGGTGAGAGCACGGGGAAGGGGTCTCCCTTCCCTTGTGCTGACGGCAGACGGGCCGATGGGTTCAAATGGTCCGCCGCGTTTCCTGGCATAATTCTCTTCAAAGGTCAGCTCTACACCCACTTTCGCACCGTAAGCATGGCAGGCGTCCGTAAGTTTGCGGATACCCGGGATGAACATGTCATCATACATCCCGATGCCCAGCGGGTTGTGCGGATAGTTGACCGTGAAGAAACCTATGTTGATTAAGCCCACCCCACCCTTCGCCCGGTCCTCGTAGAACTTGATCATGCGGTCGGTCACATAGTCGTCAATACCAAAATTGTCCGTTACCGGGGCAAATTCCACCCTGTTCTTTAGTTCCATTTTTCCTATCTTGATAGGACTGAGAAGATGTTTTAACTCTTGCATCTATTAACCCCCATTTTTTTGTTTATTCGATTCCTGCGTACTCATGAGTTGAAAAGGGTGAAGACACGACCCTATAAAGAAATGGAAAGCATTTCTTCCTATTTGAATATCTGACTTTTATATTATTCAGCATCGTATTGAACTGATGATGCTTCTCCGTAGTAAAGTATTTTGCCAAATCTTTATGGTAATCTGGTAAATTATTCTGTCTCATATTCATTTCTGCTCATTTGCGAGATGTTATGACGCATCTCAATCATATTTGATCAATCCGGAAATACAATTTCCACCTCTCCTAATGCTACTAGTTGACCTGCCTGGTTCACTGCCTTCACTTCAACCACAATGAAATTTTTCCCCTTTGATATGTAATGCTTTTCCGAGATGACACCCGTGCATGTTATCGTCCACTCCTGTTCAACAGGTTTTGTAAATTTTGATGTAACCTTGGTCACCTTAAGCATAGCAGGGACGGCCCAATTTGTAACCACCGATGTCATAAACGACATCGTCATCATTCCATGGCCGACGGTCTTAGGGATCTTGAAAGGCATGGCTGTCTTTACCCACTCCGGATCATTGTGAACCGGATTGTAGTCAAAGGAAGCAACAGAATTCTTCCAGAAGGTTTCCTGATTGACCGTATGCACTACAGAAGCCAGCACCGTCCCTGTTTTCACGGATTCAAAACTAATCTTTTCCACTCTATCTTCTCGCCCCATCATGTTTTTTTGTAAATGCATTCTATTAAGCGCTATGTCGCAAAACCATACTTCGCCCGATTATCTGTCCGAATGTCGACCTTAACTATTTACCTGCTTTGGCTTTAAGTTTTAAATTATGCGGCGCTTCCATCCAACTCGTTACGTTTGATATGCTTCCATCGTTGTTGAATTTACATATTTTCAACCATTTCGATCCACGCAAATCGTCTGGATAGTAAGAAACTTCTTTTAAAAGTCCCATCGACGTATAATTCTTAATCTGCAAATATCCATCGCGTATTGCCTGTCCATCAAGCTTTTCATATCCGACTGTATTGAGGGCATTTTTCACGGCTTCAGCCCAGACCATAACTCCACTCAAACCCCAGACATACATATAGTTTGGAACGGGACCGCGGTGTTGGTATAATTTATACGCAAGTTTGACCCCCGGGTTATCCGTTTCCCACCAGGAAGCAGAGCACTGAAAGCCCATATAACCGGCATAGGCCTCAAGGGGTACTGTTGCCTTGATCAAATCGGAGTTGAAGACAAAATTAAGCTGGGGGATTTTTATTCCAAGCTTGAAGCGGTCTTTTAATACTACTTTCACCTGATCCGGCATCAGTGTATCGAAAACGAAGTCAGGCTTTTTATCCCTCATGCGAACTAACAGGTCGCTGGTGTCGGTTGGCAGTACCGGAACATATTCAATAGAAACGATTTCAACGCCTATTTTTTCACAGTACCATTTGGCCAACTCGGGTGACCGTCCCGAAGCATAATCCCCCAAAAGTAATGCCAGACGTGGCTTACGTTTTTCTTTCCAATTTGCTTTAATCCATTTTGCATAGGTGCACAGTGTATCGTCGTACGGTGGCAGAGTGGCAAAGACCCACGAGGCCGGATAAAGCGCCGGTCCATGCCCGGTATTCATCGCCACGGGAATTTTATCTGTTGCAAACTGACCTTTCATCGCTTCAATAGCGCCGGAAAAGCAGTCAAAAGATATCGTCGTCTGTTTTCTGCCTTTATTTCTTGCATATGCGGTTCTAGCGAGAGGTAGCTGATATTTTGTGTCGACGATTTCTACCGTGAGCGGATGGCCGTTTATTCCTCCATTATTGTTAAGCCACTTAATATAATCTTCAGCGGCCCATCCGTTCGGCGCAACCTGTGCGTGAGCGGGTCCGGTGAGATCCGTAAGCATTACAAAGTGTATCGGTCCCTTTTCAGCAGCCAGCACATTGCCGAAGCAAAAGACCATTGCCAGAAGCGATACTGCAACAAAACCCATTAATTTCTTTGCTTTCATAAAATACCTCCTTTTATTTTTTGAGTTCTAAAATTACGTTAACGTTAATATGAGAAAGGCCACAAACGATAAGACTCTTTCAATATCTCCCATCTGTGGCCTATCCCTCGTGGTTCAAATACCAGGAATAGTATAACGGCGATACCGAATGTCATCTCAACGAGTGATGCTGAAATTTGAGCACCGAGTTGAGGAATAATTGATGTAACCCATGGACCGCAAATGACACAGGTCTCGCGGAGCGCGCCGATAAAGATGGCACCGAAAAAGGGGCCCAGGGTGCTTCCTAATCCGCCGATAATCAACATTCCTATCTGCCAGATTGAACTCGTGAGCGTGAAATCGTCGGGAGAAATGACGCGCACGTAGTCAGCCCATATGGAACCGGCGATACCGGCATAAAAGCATCCTATAAAAAATGCCAGCAATTTACCTTTGTACAGATTGATGCCCATAGCTTCTGAAGCAATATCGTTGTCCCGAATCGCAACAAAAGCGCGGCCGAAATGACTCCGCATAAGACTCTTGGCGAAAAATGTCATAACAGCCAGCATCATCAAAATGAAATAGTAAAAGTGAGTTTCTGTACTTAATACAAAACTGCCCAACTTAACTTCCGGAACATTGAGTGCGATCGCGCCGCCCGTGATCTCCGGGAAGGGAGTTTTGATCATATAGATGATGAGATACTGTGCAGCGATAGTCGTTAGCGCCAGGTAGTATCCCTTGACCCGCAGTGACGGCAGGCCGAACAGAATCCCTGCGAGACCGGCCCCAAGGCCGCCGCAAGGTAAACAAAGCCAGAATGGCAGTTCAAACTGAGCCGCCAGAATAGTCGAAGAGTATGCGCCGACCGCCATGAAGGCTGTGTGACCGATTGATATCTGTCCGCAATATCCTGTCAGTATGTTCAGCCCCTGGAGAGCAATCACCGTTACGGCCGTTGAATTTATAAAAGTGAGCCAGAATTCGCTGCCGAACACAGGCAAAATCAAAAAGAACAGAATCAATATGACCATGCCCGCAGAATAATATTTGGTGCGAAAGATGGTCATATCCTGAATATAGGATGTGTCAAATACGCCGGAGACTCTTCTCATAACTTTAAACCCTCTCTATTTTCACTAGTCCAAAGAGACCATATGGTTTGAAAATAAGGACCAATACCATGATGATGAAAGGAATCACTTCTTTCAATCCGTAACCAACATAGCCGCCCGTGAATGTTTGGGCAACACCTATGATCAAGCCCCCAAAAATCGCCCCCTTAAATGACTCCAAGCCTCCGACTAGTGCAGCCGCAACGGCAATCAGGCCGATTTCGCTCAATCCGAAATCAATCCCCCTGACATATCCGAGGAGAAACCCGCCAACAGTCGCAACAATAGCTGCAATCGCCCATGATTGAGCAATAGCCTGTGTCACCCTGATCCCCATGCTCTGCGCCAGCTGATGACTCTCTGCTGCAGCCCTCATGTGGAGACCAGTTCTTGAATAGTTGAAAAATAAGCTCAAAAGAATCACTAAAATTAAACCGAAGGAGAATATTCCTATAGTGACATTCGAAATAGGAACGTCGAAAATACTGACTGTTTTTTCGGTAATAATGGCTGGGAATTTGATGCCGATATTTGACGACCATAGCAGCAGGGCCAAACCTCTTAAAAAAACGCCAATTCCCATTGTGATCATGATCGTAGCCAGAATAGGTTGGCCGATCATAGGGCGAAGAGGAAAACGCTCCAGCCCATAGCCGGCCAAGCCGACGATAGCCAAAACCAGAATGATTGCCAACGCCGGCGTTATTCCCAGAGGCACTAAAAAAGACCACATAAGAAAGGCGCCGAACATAACCATTTCACCCTGGGCAAAATTGAATATTTGAGATGATTTATAGATTAGAACAAAACCAACCGCTATCAAACCATAGATAAAGCCGACAGAAATACCGATAATAAGAAGTTGAACGAAAGTAATCATGCCGTTTCCTCCTCGGGTGTCCAAATCAATATATGAGTTTTCATGGTCGCCTGCCTGCCATCCTGATATTTAACCTGCGTTTCAATATCGATCCCGGACCCCCCGCTGTATATCGCTTCCACCAGTTCCTTGTAGCGCTCCTCCATAAATCCCCTTCTGATTTTCCTTGTACGCGTTAGTTCCTCCTCGTCAGGATCAAATTCCTTGTGCAGCAATACGAATTTTTTGACTTTTGTCTCGCTGGAAAATCCTTCGTTCACGCGCCGAATGTCCTTGGCGATGAGACCGGCGACTTCTTTTTTCTGAGACAGATCGGCGAAAGTTGTATAATTAATGTGATGTTCCTCCGCCCACTTGGCGACATTTTCAAAATCAATGATGATGATGACCGTTATAAAATCTCTCTTCTCGCCCAGAGACATCGCATCTTTGACATAGGGACTGAACCGTAAGCGGCCTTCGATGAACTGAGGAGCATACTTTGTACCGTCGGTAAGGGTGCTCATGTCGCTTAAGCGGTCCAGAAACACCAAATGACCCGTTTTGTCAAAAAAGCCGCAATCTCCTGTATGAACCCATCCGTCTATGAGCGTCTCCTCGGTCTTTTTTTGATTTTTGAAGTATCCAGAAAATAACTGAGGTCCTGTGACCAGAATTTGCTGCTCTTCCGATATCTTGACTTTAGCAGACGTTGTGATATTGCCGACCGTTTCAAAAAATATCTCTTCAGAGCGATGTCCCGCAATAAAACCTGCTTCCGTACTCGCGTATACCTGCTTCAGGCGCACACCCAGAGCGCTCCAAAAGCGGAACGTATCAACGCTCATTGCCGCGCTGCCGGTTGCGGCAAATTTACACTTACTAAAACCAAAGTTTTCCCTTAAAGGATTAAATACGAGTATATCGGCAATTTTAATAAGAAGTCTCCAAAACAGATTCCCCTTGTTTCCCTTCTCGATCAGCTCAACTCTTTTGTAACCTACCTTAAGACACAGTTTGTAAAGCAGCCTGTTGAGAGAAGCAGCCTCGATGATTCTGACCTGTATCGTTCTTGCCAAATCCTCCCACTGCCGTGGCCCATACAATATAGCGGTAGGAGCGATCTCTCTCAAATCCTCCTGCACCGTCTCCGGCTCCTCTGCAAAATTAAGGATGGCTCCTCCTGTAACATGGGCCGCGGTGGCGAAGATGCCTTCTCCAACCCATGCTGCAGGCAGATATGAAAAGAGATTGTCTTCCATCGTCAACGGGTTGTAGTCGAGAAAGGACTGTCCCGAACTGATAAGGGCTCGGTGGGTCACCATTCCCGCTTTTGGCTCACCAGAGGTGCCAGAGGTGTAATACAGGACTGCTACATCCTCGCCTGAGCCCAGGCTGAGATTTTTTTCAAAGGCATCGGGATGTTCTTTTTCGTAGGATTTTCCTAATTCAATAGCTTCGGGAAACGATAGCAGAAGGGGATCATGATAATTCCTTAAACCTTTCGGGTCCCAATAGATGATTTTTCTTAAACGTGGAATTTTATCTCTGATCTCGAGAAACTTGTCAACTTGCTCCTGATCGTTCGCAACTGCAATGACGGCCTCTGAATGACTGAACATAAACTCGACCTGGTCTGGAACCATATCAGCGTAAATTCCAACCAATATTCCGCCGACTGCCTGCGCCGCGAATTCCCCCCAAAACCACTCGGGTTCATTTTCTCCTATGATTGCGACTTTATCGCCGCGCTGGAGTCCAAGTTGAAGAAAGCATAGTGACAGATAGCGCACATTCTCGCAGACATCCCGCCAAGTATATTCCTTCCATTTCCCAAAATCTTTTTTCCGCATAGCCACTTTGTCAGGCCATTGTTCATACCTGTTTACAATAAGCTTAGGAAAGGTATCGCAATCCTTCATACTTCCTTAACTCCCTCAAAATAGTTACTGCCCCAAATAGGCGTTAATCACTTTTTCATTATGTATGATTTCTTCCGGTACTCCTTCCGCAATTTTCTTCCCAAAATCCAAGACAATAACTCGATCGGAAATATCCATGACGACTCCCATATCGTGCTCTATCAAGATGATCGGGATTTTTTTCTCTTCGAAAATATCTATGACAAAACGGGCCATGTCTTCCTTTTCTTCAATGTTCATTCCCGACATTGGCTCGTCCAGCAACAGGAGTTTTGGCTCTATCGCCAGCGCCCGCCCCAGCTCTATTCTCTTTCTTATTCCATACGGCAAGGAGCCGACAATTTTTTTCCTGACCGGCTTGATTTCAAGGAAATCGAGAATATCTTCTACTACTTCTCTGTGATGGACTTCTTCACGCAGGGCCTTTCCATAATAAAGTGATGTCCACAATACACCGGTATTAAAATGTAGATGACGGGCCGCAAGAATATTGTCTAATGCGCTCAAGCCGTTAAACAATTCAATTTTCTGGAACGTTCGGGCTATTCCCAGTTCCGTTCTCTGGTATATGGGCAGCTTCCCTAATTTCTTACCATTAAAAGACATCGTTCCCTTTTGCGGTTTGTAATAACCGTTGATGCAATTCAAGAGGGATGTTTTGCCGGCTCCGTTCGGTCCTATAATCGACAGGATTTCATTCTTCTCAACGCGAAAGCCCACATCGTCAATCGCTTTCAAATCACCAAAACTCAAACTAATATTCTCAAGAATAAGCTCCGGCATCGTTAAACCCTTTCTCCGTTCTTTTAATCAAGTATTCCATTGAATATGATATCTACCATCTGATCGATAGCGTCACTCTCGGAAAGAGAACCCTTTGAATCAAACCAGTAGCCCATCCAATGCGTCATGGATATGATCTGAAATGACATTAGATTGATGTCTATTTCGGAGTTGATATTCGGGATTTCACGCACTTTACTCCTCAATAGCTGAAAAATTGCTCTTTCTTTCTCTATGAGTTTTTTCTTATCCTTTTCCGGAAGTTGATGACGGTCGCGAAGAACCAGTAAACTGAGTTTTCGATTTCTCAACAGGTATCTTGCATATGCTTTACAGAGCACCTCGAACGATTCCTTCGGATTTAATTTTTTCTCTTCAGCCGTCCTGAGACATTGCGTTAAGGCATCAATAATGCCTTCTGCACATCCCACCATCATATAAGACAATATGTCGCCTTTGGATTTGTAGTAGTGATAGATTCCGGCCTTGCTTATTTTCCCCTTGGCCGAGATATCCTGCAGAGATGATGCTTTATAGCCTTTGGCAAAGAACACCTCGATTGCTATCTTCGTGATGTATTCTTTTTTTTCGTGAAAGCCTTTTCCGAACATAGTGCAGAAGCCCCTTTCCGGAAATATGGCGCTGGGGAGGTTTTCTTGATTTATTCGACCGTCCAGCCGGTTACCGACCGGACGGTCGAACTCTTGCATGATTTATCGTGAAGTGTCAAGAATTTTTTTCAGATATATTTCGTGATTGCCCGGTGCGGATTTCTGATGCCGGTCATCTTATATTGCAACAGCTTAATTGAGACTGGCTGAGCACGAGTGAATGTGCTAAAAAGCTAGTCATGACAATAACTAACAAGTATATTAAGCGTTCAAGAATTTCTGAGGCCAAATTTAGAGAGTTTATCAGGTATTTTTCTCTTGATCTGGACGCTCATAAAATTGCTTTTTTAACCAGATTAAATCGTAATACGGTTAATCGTTATTTGTTCTTGATCAGAAAAAGGATTGCCGAATTCTATGAGCAATCATCTCCCTTTCATGGAGAAATAGAAGTTGATGAATCATACTTCGTTGCTATGCGTATAACGGGGAAGCGTGGCCGTGGCGCCTATGGTAAAACACCTGTATTTGGTATCCTTCAACGCGGAGGTCTACACAGAGATCTTGCCTGACTGTGCCCGAAAGACCTTGCAGGCCATTATCTGCGGCAGAGTAGAGCCTGATAGCGTTATTCATTCCGACTCCTGGCGTGGTTACGGCGGTTTGGTTGACTTGGGATATAAAAAGCATTATCGTATCCACCATGGAAAGGAGCAGTCTGCAAATGGCAAACGACATATTAACGGCATCGAATCCTTCTGGTCCTACTCAAAACGGAGACTCATGAAGTT
>PLLV01000242.1 GCA_003142295.1 Syntrophaceae bacterium | reverse complement strand
AAAGGAGAGCCGCTGCTTCTGAGAGCGAGGGTAACTTCCTTCCGCTTCGCGTAGTGCGTATTGATGAGATGACCAAGCGGCAGGTCAGTAAAGGTATCGCCATTGTAAACCAGTATCGTTTCGTCGCCATCAAGGAGATCTTCGATGTTCTTTATGCCCCCCGCTGTATCCAGAAGCACAGGTTCATACCGGAAGATTATGGGGATCCCCCGCCATTGCCGATCCGGGAATACCTTATGGTATGCCTCTGCAAAGTAATGGGTATTGATGATAAATCGTTCTATACCGGCAGATATAAGATGATCCATTGCATAGGTAATCATCGGGCGTCCGCCGGCGGGCAAGAGCGGTTTCGGACAGTTATCTGTCAAAGGGCGCAGGCGCGTTCCCAGCCCGGCGCCGAGAATGAAAGAGGTTCTGATAGATGATTTTCGCATAGCCTTTCTTCAGTATAGTTTCTGAAGCTCCGCGCCACGAAAGTAGTGTTTCAAAATAGATTCTGCGGTAAAGCCTTTTAGAGCCATTACGGCTGCCCCTATCTGGCATAAGCCGACGCCATGTCCCCATCCGGCACCCTGCAGGACGAAACTGACGGGAAGCCCTGACGCATCGTTTTCCACACAAACGACAAAGGCGCTGCTGTACAGATGGCTCCGGGAGAGCCAGCGGCGGATCTCGAGTTCCTTGCCTATGGTTAGGGTTCTTTTGGATCCTGTGATTTGCAGCCTCACTATGCGGCCGGAGGGGCCCCGCTCAATGGGAGTGAGACGCAGGAGATTACCGAAGTCCATTCCCGATTTTTCCCGGATAATCTCCTCCAGTTCTATGCGTGTATACGTCACCTTCCAGCGGAAAAAATCCGTCGTTTCCTGATCGAAGGACGGGAGAATCCGGCGCAGGGTATTACTGTCTTTAGTATTGCAGTATGCCTCCGGATCTCCCAGAATCCATTGCCCGGCTTCGTCTTCCGTGCGGATTGGATCGTACGGGATAGCAGAGTCCGAAACGGACGTAAGATAAGGGACGGTAACATTCTCCCACGTATTTGCGAAATTATCCGTCAGACCGCCGCAGGCTTTATGATAGCGGGCATCGCAGATCTCATTATTGTAGACGAGGAACAGGCCGCGTGTTCTCTCAACGGCTTGGCGGGCGTTTTCCGAAATTAGCCGGGTGATGCCCTGATACCGCTGACAATGATCGTCCGCACAGACATCAAAAAGCGTGTGGTCAGCCCTATGGTAATACCTGATAAACTCTTTAGTTTGCAGGGCTGGGCCGGGCGACCCATTTTCGCCATTTCTTGCCTTGCCTGCCATTCCCAGCATGGACATAAGCCAGCTACGTGACGCAATTGCGTGGGCCTTGAGGAATTCCAGCGCTGCTTCAGCATTCATTTCTGACGAAACGACGCTCGACAGATAATCTTCCAAAGGAATGCTATTGACGGCAGTTAGCGTACCATTTTCGTCAAGGATAAGCATCAGTTCTCCCCGGAATGTTTGCTCCTGTTTTCTTTCCCAGTGGAAATGTACACCGATCGTCACATCAAGGAGGGTGAAGGTTGAATTATCGAGGGGGGTGCAGCGGACCTCCTTCTCATGGATTATCTCTTGTCCCGCAGCATCGGCAAGAAGGATGCGACTCTCCCGCACATGCGCACTGAACTTCCCGCTCAGACTGCGGGCATCATTAATCAGAAATGGGCCGTTTAACCTCCCTGCCACTTCCCTGTATCCCTGCAGGATGCCTACTCTGAGTGTCGGTTCTTCCTTCATAGCGCGATAAATGGCGAGACAGGTGTCAGCCTGTCCAAAGTATTGATGCCTGTCGATCTCAATCCTGTCCACGCGAAAGGGGGAAAGCAGGAAAATGAAATAAAGTTAGTATAACATGCACGCACATATCAGAAACAGGGCGATTATTCAATATCTAACCCCTGGGTTGCTTCTTGAGAGTGACAGGCTTCAACCAAAATGTGAGCAATACGAAAGCAAGAAATATGATTGTCGCGTAGGTAATCTTCTCAAGGGTCAAATCTTCAACATAGATCAGCTTTTCAATTGTATCTATGGTGAATTGGCCGGGGTAGACCCGACGCGATTGACCTTTTGACTTGAGATAAGCTTCCAGATAGGTCAGGGGACAGATGGTTCTGGTCAATTGCATGACGACCATGGCGATCAAGGCGACCAGATGAAGAACCCTCCACTTTGGGAGATTAAAATACAGGAATACCGGAAATCCCAGGATGACAAAGGCAATCCACAGGAAATGGACGAAGATCACTAAATCGGCTGCTATCCTGTAAAACATATGGGCTCCACCACAAGTAACTCCCATGGAGAAACGAGTCTACTTCTTTACGGTCATTTCCATGCAGACGCGAATCAAGAATTCAGCGAATGCTTCCCGGGTATAATGCGGAGAATCTCCGCAGAGAGACTAAGGTTCATTTACTAATGTTGTCTAAAGCAGCATATCAAAATACTCCAAGATAATTAAGAAAATCCGTTGGCGACAGCGGATTTCTTCGGCATGAGAAATTTCGGGGTCAATTATGGTCTCATATTTCTTGCGTGGGGATTTGCGGGCATTCTTGGCCCCATACTGGCGGGCTCTGCCGTTGATATGACCGGCCATTATTTCATCGCTTATGCCATATCCGCAGGCCTCTCGGTTGTCGTGTTTTTTCTGGCCTTGACTATCCATCCGCTGGCCAAACATCAATAGAACTGTTTAACCCGCCTTGGCGCCGCTCTTTACTCCCGCCTTTCCTGCTGATTTGCTTCTTTTGGAAATTCTTGACCTGATATACCGGACGTTCGTAATAGACGGGAAAATAAGGGGCTATGCCCTTTCCCAGCGTGCAATTGCATATGCTGCCAGTGCACGGCCCTGATTATAGCCTTCCTCCAGGATAGGACGATTTTGGCTGAGCCGCGATACGCGGAATTTTTCGGGCGGACAAATTTCAATGATGGTTACGCCTTCCGGCGGTTTGCGAAT
>PLLV01000072.1:4838-5263 GCA_003142295.1 Syntrophaceae bacterium | reverse complement strand
TTCTCCTTCTGGGCGAGAATTCCTTCACGTGCATCCTTACTCCCGAATACAGGCAAACCGATCTCCAGTTCCCTCTTGAAGGCATCAGTAAGGGACATATCCCGTGTTTCCCGGAAACATCTAATTATGCCCTGAACGGCAAGGGGGCCATTACTCGCAATTCTGTCCCCTAATTCCATGGTTTTCTTCATGAGGTCCTCCTGTGCCACCACGTGATTGAGAAAACCCCATTCATGCAGAGTTCTTGCGCGGAAGTTGCCTGCTGTCAGAAGGATTTCAAGGGCCCGGCAGGGTGACAGTTGCCGGGGTAGATAAACATTCGAACCGCCGACCGGCATGATTCCCAGACTGGCTTCTCTCATCTGAAAAACTGCATTTTCCGAGGCGATGCGAAGATCAGCCCCCATGACCATCTCAAAGCCCCC
>PLLV01000072.1:0-4826 GCA_003142295.1 Syntrophaceae bacterium | reverse complement strand
CAGGAATAGAGAATAACGACGCGCACCTTCTCGTCCTGATTGACATCCATCCACGCGCGATGCAAGTCCATCAGGATTTCGGGATCAAGGGCGTTCTTTCCCTCGGGACGATTTAGACCTACTCTTGCGATATGCCCCTCTTTCTCATAGACTAGTCCCATAGAGTTCTCCTTTCAAGGTACCATTAAGTGAATCGCGGGGCTTTCCGGCGAGCCCTTCAATACGGAAACTATATGCAAGAGACGCGGCTTGAATATTAAGCCCCCGCCAGTTGCCTTAAATAAGGTGGTTACAAGGGTTATTATCAAATTTACTGGGCAACCTCAAGACGAATGTACTATACTTTCTTAACCTTCCATAGAAGGACAAGCACGATTCACTTGAGCAGCTTCCCCCGATGTTCTGAGTTCCTCTGCAGAAGTCCATATAAAATTTGACATGGAAGGAACTTTTAGTATATAAATTAGCACTAATTTTTTACTCAGGGAAGGAAGGGAAGCGCTTCCGGATCAATATTAAGCGGTCTTTTCCGATCCGGCACCTCCTCAATCTGTCTTACGGAAATCGCATTTCTGCCTTCTATGCTGTATTTGCTTTCAAATCCTTATGGCCGAATACGCTTTTTAAGAAAAGCGGCATCCTGAACATTTCTCGACAACATGGAATAACTGCCGCAAATTTGTTATGTCGAAAAAATTCTAGGCCTTCGATAAATGGAAGACAAAAAAACCAAGCAACCTATTCTTATTGATATCGGGAAGATAAGAAAGACTCCTGAGGAACCATTCCTGCCCCTGTGGTTTTTTCAGCACGATGATCTCATTAACGCAATCGATGCCGGAAGCCGCATCAAAAAAGAAAACCTGATAAATACTCTAAACCGCATCCATTTTATGGGCGATTCTATATGCGTCCTATTACGTCATCCCAGGTATGACGAATCAATTCTTGTAAAGGCAATTCCGGAGACTATAGAAGGAGATGAATTAACCTGTTCGTGGGATAAGAGACATGCAAGTTTCGGCCTCGAAAATTTCCAGTTCAGTTACCTGATAATAATGGAACAACAGTCCATCATACTTCTTCCCGCAAAACTTCTGAGTATCGACAGCACAGGATTCAAGGTGCTGCTGCCGGAAGAGAGCTATGTTATAAGCAAGCGAGAGACAAATCGCTTTCCCTGCCGGGATGTTACTGCGGAGTTGACGCAGAGCGGTTTTCTGGCCAAAGGCAGCCTCATAGATTTTAGCCCGCAGTCTTTCCGTATAAAGGTGAGCCCTGAAATGCCCTCATCACATCACGGTTTCAATCCTGATGCCACGGTTACAATCAGATTAACAAGCAATGGAAAAATGCTTTTTTCCGGAAACTGCCGCTGTTTAAGAGAAACGCATGAAATTCACGAATGGGAAATTGTTCTTGCTCCCCTGAGTGAACAAATCAAGCGCTTCCAGACAAGAACGGTTCGCCATCCTCGACGCCGGATATTCCCCCCGCCGATGGCTGTTTTTGAACATCCATTTTTTAAAAGAAAAGTCCAGCGAGAAATCACAGACATCTCCATTACAGGTTTTTCTGTGTATGACGATGCAATAGATGGCATATTGTTGCCGGGAATGATTATACGTGGGCTGTCAATAATCTATGCCGGGGAGTTGAAAATGAACTGTACGGCCCAGGTAATCTACCGCAAGAAGCAGGAGGAAAATAAAGTATGCTGCGGCCTTGCCGTCCTGGATATGGACGTCCACAGCTACAGCCGTTTGAATCGTATCCTCACTTTAAATATGGACCATCATTCTTTTATATCCACGGAAGTGGACATGGATGCCCTTTGGGAATTCTTTTTCGATACCGGTTTTATATATCCCAAGAAGTATAAACTACTCCAGGACCACCGCGAAGATTTCAAAAATACCTACAGAAAGCTCTATCAGGAAAATCCCGAGATCGCCATGCACTTTACGTACGAGGAAAATGGGCGCATTTATGGTCATATGTCCATGCTCAGGGCTTACGAGCGTGCCTGGTTGATACAGCATCACGCGGCGAGGCCGATGCACAATAAACTGCCTGGCTTCCAGATTCTGAAAAATATGATACTTTTTTTGTATGGCATGTACCATCTCCCTTCCGCAAATATGGACTACGTCATGTGCTTCTTCCGTCCGGAGAACAAATTTCCCGACCGCGTCTTCGGGGGCTTTGCGAGGGAACTGAACAATCCCCGTATCTGTTCGCTTGACCTTTTTTCTTACGTGACATTTCCAGTCGGAACGCCCCAGAGTCAGCTGCCGCGAGGCTGGTCATTACACGAAAGTACCCATTCCGAATTATGGCAGCTCGAACAATTCTTGAAACATTCCTCCGGCGGGCTTTTGTTCGATGTACTAAATTTAGGGAAAAAGGACCCTACGGATGACTCACTGGAGAAGGTGTCCCAACGGCTTGGTTTCACAAGAAAGTGGGCAGTCTACTCACTTGTCAACAGCGGTTGTCTGAAATCCGTATTTATTGTTAATCAGTCTGATGTGGGAGTGAATTTATCGGAGCTGTTGAACGGCATAAAAGCTATTGTAGTTGATTCGGAAAATCTGCCTTGGGAAGTACTCTCTGTTGCTGTCGCACAACTCACAGGGGTTTATCACCTTGACAGTATTCCTCTTTTAATTTATCCATCTGTCTATTCTGATGTTAAGAAAATCCCCAGCGAAAAGAAATATCAACTATGGATCACGTATATGCGCCATTCCAATAAATTCCTGGAGTACGTGCGGCGGCATTTTAGAATGAGATATGAGTAATAAAGATAGATACCAAAACACTAGAATGAAAGACATACCTCTATACAACAGTAGACTTATCAAAAATTATGTCGAATATCTTAAAGAGCACCACCCCGAAGTCAATATAAGCACTCTCCTCAATTACGCCGGAATTACAACCTACCAACTCGAAGACGGGGGGCACTGGTTCAGCCAGAGGCAAGTAGACCTTTTCCACGAAGACATGACTCTACAAACAAAAGATCCTGATATTTCCAAGAATGTCGGTCGTAATGCACCATTTTCGAAGGCCGCTGGCACCGTGTCACAATACGCATTGGGATTTATTACACCTTCGGTTGCATACTCAGTGCTCGGGAAACTCCACCACATATTTAGCCGCCATTGTACGATTCATACAAGAAGTCTAGGTTCTAACAAGGTTGAAGTTGTTGCCACACCAAATCCGGGTGTTGAAGAAAGACATTACCAATGCGAGAATCGGATAGGAACGTTCGAGGCAATTGCCAAACTATTCACAGCCAAATTCGCAAGTATCGAACATCCGGCCTGCATACATAGAGGAGGAGATAGTTGCCGCTACATAATAAGCTGGGAGAAGAATCCTTCTATGATATGGAAGAAAATCCGCAATTACATCACGCTTTCGGCATTCGTGGTCTGTCCGGCCTTAGTCCTTCTTCTACATGACACCAAATGGGCGTGGGCAGTCCCTGTCTTGCTTTATGTGCTGTTTGTATTGATTTTCATCTTCTGCTCTGAGCATGTAGAAAAAAAGGAGCTCGCGATAAACCTGAAAAACCAGGGTGAATTAGCCGACAGTCTTTTGGATGAGATCAACATCCGGTATAACAATGCCCTGCTCATTCAGGAGATTGGCCAGGCGACCGCCACGATCTTGGACAGCGAAAAGCTGCTCAAACTGATTATGGAAGCCATGGAGAAACGACTGGATTTTGATCGTGGTATGATTTTGCTGGCCAACCTGGAGAGGAACCGTCTGATTTATGCTATTGGTTACGGTTACAATCCTGGGCATGAGGAATATCTCACAAGTGTGGAATTTCACCTTGATAGGCCACATTCCAAGGGACCCGCCGGGGAATCTTTTCGCGCGCAGAAACCTATCCTGATTGATGACATATCCCAAATAAAGAACACCCTCTCAAAAAGGAGTCAGGAGTTTGCCCAGATGATGGGAGCAAATGCATTCATATGCGTTCCCATTGTTTTCGAAAACGAGTCCCTGGGGGTCTTGATGGTTGATAACATCAAGTCAAAGAGACGTCTCACGCAGAGTGATGTGAGTCTTCTGATGGGGATAGCAACTCAGATAGCCATCAGCATGAATAATGCAATATCCTATCAAAAAGTACTCGAAAGTGAAGAGCGGTTCCGATCCTTAAGTGAAAATGCCCCGGACATTATTTACACTCTTGATGCCAATTTTGCTTTTACTTACATAAATCCCGTCTGGGAAAGAATTCTGGGACATCGCGCCGATGAGGTTATGGGACGATATTTTATTGACTTCGTCAGGAAGGAGGACTCCGGAGAATATATTCAACTTTTTGAACAGGTAAGGGATGGAAAACTCATCCTAAGGGACAGAGTTGGCACCATACTGTACAAAGATGGGTCAGAAAAGTTTTTTAATATCAGTGGAGCCCCAAACCTCGATTTGAATGGAAATGTGACTGGTATAGTCGGAATTTTCAAAGACATCTCCGAGCAGAAGAGGCTTGAATCACAGCTGCTCCAGGCCCATAAGATGGAAGCCGTGGGCACCCTTGCCGGAGGTATTGCCCATGACTTCAATAATCTCCTCATGGGCATACAGGGGTATGCCTCTTTAATGTTTCTCGATATGAACATCACTCATCCTCTTTATGATAAACTAAAGGGAATTGAAGACCAGGTGAGAAGCGGCGCGGAGCTGACCAAGCAGCTATTGGGATTTGCCCGTGGCGGCAAATATGAAGTCAGTGTGACCGATTTGAACGACATCATCAACAAAACTTCATCCATGTTCGGGAGGAC
>PLLV01000163.1 GCA_003142295.1 Syntrophaceae bacterium | reverse complement strand
GGGGCGAAGCTCAGCCATGTTCAGGTCGTGGCGGCCTATCCCATTACGCCGCAGACCTCTGTTACGGAGATGCTTTCCCAGTTTATCGAGAGTGGAGAACTAAAGGCTGAATATATCCGCGTTGAATCAGAGCATTCCGCACTTGCGGTTTGTATATCGGCATCCACCGTGGGAGCCCGCGTCTTCACTTCCACGAGCTCCCAGGGACTGCTTTACATGCATGAGCAGATACACTGGGCCGCTGGCTCCAGGCTGCCTATTGTGATGTGCTGCATCAACCGGGGAGTGGGCGCGCCGTGGACGATCTTCAACGACCAGCAGGATTCCATCGCACAGCGCGATACAGGCTGGATACAAATTTACTGCCGGGACAACCAGGAGATTATTGACTCCATCATTCAGGCGTACCGGATTGCCGAGTCCGTCTATGTACCGGTCATGATCTGTTACGATGGTTTCGTCATGTCTCATACTATGATGCCCGTCGAGATCCCCGACGCTGAGGCTGTCTCCGATTTCCTGCCCCCTTATAAGCCCCACACAATCCTGTCGCCGGAGACTCCCATGAATATCAACCCTGTCCTTTTCCCATGGCGGCGGGCTAACACAGAGGGTGTCCTGTGTGACGGCTATATGGAAATGCGATATAAACTTCAGAAGGCCCTCGACGAATCTCGTGATGTTATTGTCTCTACGAGTCGTACATTCGCAGAGGTCTTTGGGAGAGATCACGGCGGCATGTTGTGGCAATATAAGGCAGATGATGCAGAGATGATACTTATGGGGATGGGTTCTGTGGCCAGCGAAGCCACCGCGGCGGCAGATATGCTGAGGGCGGAGGGTATCAGAGCCGGAGTTGTCGGAATCAGGGTCTTCAGGCCCTTTCCGAAAGAAGATGTCCGCGCGGCTTTCAGGAAGACGAAGGCTATTTGCGTCTTCGAAAAAGCGATCAGTTACGGATATGAAGGGGCACTGTGTTCCGAAATCAAGGCGGCCTTTTACGGGACAGAGATCCGGTTGCCTATTCATAACTACATCTGCGGCCTTGGGGGCAGGGATGTCAAGGCGAGGGAACTCGCCGAAGCTGTACGGTCGTCACGGGATGCAATCGCTGCAGGGTATACGGAACCCATGCCGAAATGGTTGAACTGTTTTACGGAGTGAGAATATGCCAGAGAACCTGTTCAAGGTTAATATTGAAGAGTATATGCTCCCGGGTCAGAGGGCCTGTCAGGGTTGCGGCCTGTCCCTCGCATATCGCTATGTTCTGAAAGCATTGCGTGAAAATACAATTCTGACCTTTCCGGCCTGTTGCCTGACCGTTCTCCATGGCCTGTATCCGACGACTTCCGTGACCATTCCTGCACTGAATTGTACATTCGCCAGTACGGCGGCCTCTGCGTCGGGTCTTGTCGCCGGCCTGAACGCCCTTAATCGCACGGACATTACAGTTGTGGCCATCGCCGGAGACGGGGGTACTTTCGACATGGGAATCCAGGCCCTGAGCGGGGCGGCCGAAAGAGGCACGGACTTCATCTACGTCTGCTACGACAACGAAGGGTATATGAATACCGGTACACAGCGGTCCAGTGCCACGCCCATGGGGGCATTGACTTCTACCACGCCGGTGCTGACCAAACAGCAACACAAGAAGGATATGCTGCGAATCATGGAAGCCCACGACCTGCCTTATCTCGCCACCACTTCATCGGCCTATCCGATTGACCTGTATGATAAATTCGTCAAGGCCAAGCGCATCAAAGGAGCGCGGTACATGCAGATCGCCGTCCCCTGTCCTCCGGGATGGGGTTACGCGCCCAAGGACACCGTGCGTATCGGCAGACTTGCTGTAGAGACGGGGATCGTGATTCTCTTCGAGATTGAGGATGGCAAATTTCGCTTTACCGGGAGAAGCAAGACACTGGCGGAAAAAGGGAATAAGCTGCCTGTCATCAATTATGTGGAGAGACAGGGGCGATTCCGGAAGATGAGCATCGAGCAACTGAGGCAGCTCCAGAGGTGGGTTGACACGAGATGGAATGAATACCTGAAGCGGGCCGAGGGCTAACACTGTCTTGATCGAAGGGCGGGATCTGTTTCACCACGGTTGAGGATTTATCAGTATCACATATTGAATGCATAGATGGACAATTTATCTCTCAATATGTGACCTCACCAACTCGGCATATCTCTCTGCGGCCCCCATATTAGAAACCACAATTCTCCGCCCCTCCTCTCCCTTCCTGGCAAGCGCATCAGGATCAGACATGAGCTTCAGGATGCCGTCGAGCAATTCTTCGCCACTTTTCACCATTATCCCCGCTCCGGCCTTTTCCAAGAGTTCCTTTTCATCCCTGAAGTCATCCATGGAGGGTCCATAAAAGATGACCTTGCCCCATGCGGCAGGTTCGAGGATGTTCTGCCCGCCCTTCGGGACAAGGGAACCGCCGCAGAAGACCACAGAGGCGAGAGAGTATACTTTGAAGAGTTCACCGATGACATCGATAACGATGATCCGCTCGCCTGTTCGATGCCTGCCACCGTTGATCTCAGTCATAGTCATACAATCTTCAAAGCCGGTCTCCTTGACCAAGGATAGGACTGCATGACCTCTTTCAGGGTGCCGTGGGATGATAATCAATTTGAAATCAGGGTATCTCTCAAGGAGGCGCCTGTAAACATAGAGGACTATTTTCTCTTCGCCGTCATGGGTGCTTCCCGCCACGAAGACCCTGTCCATTTTTGTAAGGTTCAGCCTCCTTTCCATCTCCTCCCGGACAGGGGGTGATGCCTTCGCTGCCAGGCTATCGTACTTTGCGTTCCCCATGACACGAACCCTCGATCGCGCCATTCCAATGGCTTTCAGCCTCTCGGCGTCAATTTCCGAAATCACGCCCATTTCGTCTATCAAATTTACAATGTCTTTCCAGAAGAACCTTGTCATAGCATACTTCTGATAGGAGTGTTGAGAGATGCGACCGTTAACCATTATAATCTTCGCACCCTGCTCTTTACACACTCTGATAAAATTGGGCCAGAGTTCCGTTTCTGTAAGGATAAAGATATCGGGTCTCACCTTCGTGATAACCTTTCTCACGACAAATGGGATATCAAGAGGGTAGTATATAAAAGACGTAGCTCCGGTGACAATTCTTCTGGCCATGTCCTGGCCTGTTTCCGTGCTGGTGGATAGTACAATGCAGGCCTCAGGGAAGTGCGTTCTTAACGAAGCAACAATTGGCTCAGCAGCCGTTACCTCGCCGACGGAAACAGCATGTATCCAAATCCTGGGGCTGCCCTTCATCTCCGCAAAGATTGAAGGCCTGACAATCCCGAACTTCGGCCCCATGCTTTTTCTGTATTTTCCCGTCAGCGTCATCTTGATCAAATAGTAGGGGAGAGCGAACAGGGCAGCTATGAATAATAGAATATTATAAAGAAAGTACATTGATTACAATTATGTGATTCGATTTTGCCGGAAGCATGGGCTTTTACAATTATTTTGTCAAGGGTCTTTTCTCCCTCTCAGCAAGTATTGACAGGTTCGCGTCCATAGTGTATGAAGAGCCCGTAAACTCCCTCAATGCACAACCTCACTTGACCCGAATCTTCCTCCCTCTGACGGGAGAGATCGGGTGAGGGCGGAGGGTAGCTTTGCTATTAATTATTAAGAAGGCATGCGATGAAAAAAATTGCCCCCTCCATCCTTTCCGCTGACTTCAGCAGGCTCGGTGAAGAAATACTGGCTGTGGAAGCAGCGGGCGCCGACTGGATACACATAGATGTAATGGACGGTCATTTCGTTCCCAATATTACTATCGGGCCAGGTCCGTTAAAATGGCTCCGAAAGATCACAAGACTTCCTTTCGACGTGCATCTCATGATTTCAAATCCGGAACGTTATATCGACTTCTTTGCTGATGCTGGAAGTGATATCATTACCGTTCATGTCGAGACGGCCTGGCACCTCCACAGGACAATTGCTCAGATAAAGGAAAGGGGCGTCAAGGCGGGTGTGTCTCTTAATCCTGCCACACCGCTCGTTCAGGTTGAGCCGATTCTGAAAGACGTCGATCTCCTTCTTGTCATGTCCGTTAATCCGGGATTCGGGGGACAAAAATTCATAGAGCGTGTTCTGCCGAAGATAGAGCAGGCCAGGGAGATGGTGAATGCCGTTTCACCTGATGTCGCCATCGAAGTTGACGGGGGTATAACACTCGATAATATTAGATTGGTTGCCGAAGCCGGTGCAGACGTCATAGTGTCGGGCGCCGCCATCTTCGGGAGCGGAGACTATGCTCATACCATCAGGGCCATGAAAGCCCTAATAGGCGGTTGATCTCCACTTAAAATTGGAAATGCCCCTATCCCCATATTTGTCAAGGCGGGGACGGGGGCATTTTTCGTATGGCTACCGTGTCTGCAGAGCTCTGCCGATGGTCATGATTTCAGCTTCTTTAGTTCCTTCGTAAAGTTCGAGAATTTTGGCGTCACGGTACCATTTCTGGACGTTGTACTCGTCGATGTAACCGTACCCGCCGTGCAGTTCCACGGCGTAATTCGCACAGAAGACCGCCGTCTGACCTCCGTAGTATTTTGCCATCGCAGCCAGCGTATAGTCCGGCCTGCCCTGATCAAGAAGCCATGCCGATCTATAAATAAGACCCCGTAGAGCCTCTACCTTGATCGCCATCTCCGTCAGTTTCATCTGGGTCAACTGGAAGGAACCCAGGGGGGCTCCAAAAGCCGTTCTTTCCTTGACGTACTTGATGCTTGTCTCCAGACAGGCTTCGGAAAGACCGAGGGCCTGGGCGGCAACCATCACCCTTGTTGTATCAAAGAAATGCATCAGCTGCCGGAAGCCATTGCCTTCTTTGCCAACCAGGTTAGTCCGAGGAACCCGCACATCCTCAAAAGCGATTTCTGCCGTGTCACTGGAGCGGATACCCATTTTTCCATGAATCTTGTTTCTCGTTATTCCCGGGGTATCGGCACGAACTATGATAAGGCTGAAGCTGTTGTGCTTTTTTTCCTCCGGGTTGGTAATGCACTGGGCTACCATGAAGTCACAGACGGTTCCATTGGTTATGAACATTTTATTTCCGCTAATGACATAGTCATTTCCGTCTTTAGCAGCCTTAGTTCTGTATCCCGCCACATCTGTGCCGGCGTTGGGCTCCGTAAATGCCCCCGCGCTTACCTGTTCACCCCTGCATACGGGAGGGAGATATGTCTTTTTTTGCTCTTCCGACCCGAAGTGTAGTATGGATTCACAGCCGAATGTGGCGGCAACGACATTCAAACCGATCCCCATGTCCACCTTGGACAGTTCTTCCATGATGATAACATTACCCAAAAAACCTGCCCCCGCACCACCATATTCTTCGGGAATCCATGCCCCGATGAGACCATTTTCAGCGGCCTTTCTGCGAATGTCCGGGGTGTATTTTTCTCCCTCGTCACATTCATGGGATATCCCGGTAAACTCAGCCTGGGCAAATTTGTATGACATTTC
The DNA here is from genome assembly GCA_003142295.1 of Syntrophaceae bacterium. Taxonomy (GTDB): domain Bacteria; phylum Desulfobacterota; class Syntrophia; order Syntrophales; family UBA2185; genus Fen-1135. Next base: position 43,226 of record PLLV01000163.1, on the reverse strand, counting down.
CTTCAACATCTTCAGTTCATCGTTCAATTCAAAATCCATTTTTCGCCCTCCTAATCATATAATTTTCTCGGTTGAATTCTATTAATTTCACCCATACTGGTTTTGGGAGTTCCGGCAACAATGAGGTAGTTGACGGACATGCCTTGAATCTTACACTTTATACAAAGCCATCTATTTCCACTCATTTCTTGCATCCTTGTGGAGTCATAGGCATCGAAAATCTTATGCTAATACCAAAGGTTCATGGACATCTTAATCTTTATCGTTACAGAGTGGCATATCCTGTTGCCACTCGCTTGCAGAAGTTATTAAGGTAGGAATTGACCTGCAAAGAACTTTCTAATATAAGAATGCATGGAAAATAGCAGAATCGCAGTGTCGAGGTCAAGAAAAAACCGGATTAAATGGATGATGAATATTTTCGCACGACATGCCTAGCCTGCGGTGTGGCAGAAGAGGCATACTTCCTGTCTGAAGTCATCAAGCGATGAAATAAAGCAGGTACTAGCCATCATGCACATCATCATTGACGGNNCGAAAGGCTCTGATACGCGGCATATCTCTTTATAAAAAACAGAGAGGACACAAGATGACCGTTGTCTTCGACGGCTGGCAGGGCGGACCTGTCGAGGAAGAGAGGGATAAACTCTCAGGCATTGACATCATATATTCCCGGAAGGGTGAAAAAGCGGATGAAGTCATCAAACGGATGGTTCAAGAAAGGGCAGAAGAAATTGTTGTTGTCACGTCGGACAGGGACATTGCTGATTTTGTCAGTCGCCGAGGGGGGACAGCAATATCATCCCAGGATTTTGACGAGCTGATGGGGAAGGCGAAAACCGCTATGACCGACCATGCCCGCCACACGGAAGAAATATCAGATAAAGAAGAGGATGATGAAACAAGGACGGGTGCAAAAAAGAAAGGACCGTCGAGGAGACTTTCCCGGAGGAAAAAATCAGCCATGGAAAGGATACGGAAGCTTTGAATGTGCTATCTGAACGATATGAGTTATATGTTGCCTGTCTCATAGGCCGCGCCACTTCCCAACGTCCGTGGAAGCGATTTGCAGCCACGAAATGTAATTACGGATGAAGTTTACAAGAGATAGAACGTTGAGCAGGAATCAGAACCTCGCTACCAGTTAATTCCCTGGCTTCTCAAAAAGTTCTTTGCATCTTCGTTGCCAAATCTTGCCGCTGTTTTCAGATCCTCAAATGCCTGCCTTTGGTTGCCAAGGCTGTAATAGGAGGCTGCCCGATTATAATAAGCCTCTGCATATTTTGGGTTAAACCCGATGGCTCTGTCAAAATCCCCGATGGCCTGTTTGTAGTTGCCAAGTCTGCCATAGACAATCCCCCGGTTATAATAGGCCTCTGCATATTTCGGGTTAGTCACGATGGCCCTGTCAAAATCCCCTATCGCCTGTCTGTGGTTGCTAAGAATGTCATAGGCAATCCCCCGGTTATTATAGGCCTTTGCATGCCTCGGGTCTATCTCTATAGCTCTGTCGTAATCTTCAACCGCCTGTTTATGGTTTCCAAGTCTGCTGTAAGCAAGCCCTCGATTATAATAAGCCTTTTCAAGTTTAGCATCGAGTTTGATGGCTTCGTCACAAGCCTCTATCGCTTTCCTATAGTTGCCAAGGTCGTTATAGGCAGCACCCAAGTTAATATAGGCACGGCTATTGTGAGTGGTAACTTCCATGGCATGACTAAACACTGTGATGCTATTCTGCCAGTACCCGACCTGTGTCCATGTAACAATGAAAAAACATAGAAGGCTCAATGCAGACGATGCGAAAAGCACCTCTTTCCGGAAGCGCCATTTTTTCAAGATTTCCGGAATACCCCATGCCGCCACGATGAACAACCCGATCAGGGGGATATAGGTATACCGATCCGCTCTGGCCTGTGCGCCGACCTGCACAATCCCGATGACAGGCACGAGTGTACCTACATACCATAGCCATCCCACTGCCAGGTACGGGAATTTCTCTGCTATCCAGATGACAATCAAGGTCACAGCGATAAGGAGCAAAACTGCTCCCACAACCTGCCAAGCCGGCAGCAGTCCTGGATGAGGATAAAAAACAGCAAGATCATTTGGCCAGATCATCTTTCTGATGTAAATGACATAAGAAACGAAGGCATTCGCAATACGATCACTCAGGGGAAATGCCTCAATGGATACAACCGCGCCCCCTTTTTGCTGGGCAACGTATGTTACGATACTTGACAGCGCTGTCAAGGCAAAGAGGGGGATTTTTTCCCAGAGCAGAGGACGAATCAATGTCCACCGATATTTGGAATCTGCAGGTTTTTCAGTTTTCGCCTCTCCCTTTTCTGCATACTTCTTCTTAGCAGCTCCTTTTTGTTTATCCACAGACACAGGCCTATGTGAGTCCGTTTGGATTTCCTGCGCTGATCTTTTCTGCCGGAATCGCTGGAGAGGCCAGTAGTCTATAAGGAGCAGGACAAAGGGGAGGGTTACGAGCATGGGTTTTGCCATCATGCCTAAAGCAAAGAATATAAGAACAGGCAGATATCTCTGGAGTGCCGGACGTTCAACATAAGAAATATACGCTCCCATGGTGAGCATCCAGAAAAAAGTCGAGAGGACGTCCTTGCGCTCAGAGACCCAGGCGACGGACTCCACGTGAAGGGGGTGAAGCGCAAACAAAGCAGCCACAAAGGCGCTCTGCCAGAGCGCACGGGTCATCCGATTGAGGATGAGAAATAATAACAGAGTATTGGCGATGTGAAAGAAAACGTTCGTTAGGTGATGCCGCCCCGGTTTTAAACCAAAGAGCTGATAGTCCAGCATATGGGAGAGCCAGGTCAGGGGGTGCCAGTTTGCAGCATGACTGGTCGTGAATGCCCATCGAGTTTCCTCTAGCGTTATACCATTCTGAATATGACTGTTTTCGGTTATGTAGTCTTCATCGTCATAATTAATGAAATCGCAATGCTTAACCTGCCAGAATGCGGCAAGCACTGCCAAAGTGAGAAAAAGACAAATCAGTAGCTGGCGACGATAGTCTGGTATTTCTTGAGACATAGAAAAAAGTGTCCTTAAAGAAAAGTTATTTTGCAAGTGAAACAGGGGAGCTTCGCTCCTGCTACTAAGCTTTAGTATTCTTACCGGGTTAGTTCACGTCCAGTCAGCCACGATCAAGCGCTCCAGCACAAACTTCGGTTCTCTGGTAATGGTCTTAAAAACAAAGTCAACGACGCATCTTCTGTTGTGCCAATGCGACTCTCAGGTTATCGCTCGCTTCCCTAAAATCAGGTTTTATTTTTAGAGCCTCCCTGAAATGGTCGATGGCCTCACCAGTCTTCCCCGATCGGGCTAAGGCTATTCCCCAGGCATTGTGAGCTTCAATAAATCTGGGATTGATTCTTGCTGCTTCTTGGAATTGACCAATGGCATCCTCAAAGTGATCAATCGACATCCAGGCTACTCCCAGATTATAGTGCGTACCCGAATTTGATGGATCGGTTTTAAGCGCTTCCTGGTAATGACCAATGGCTTCCTTGAACATCTTCTTTGAAATTAACAGTGCTGCAAGATTGTTATGTGCCTTGGCATAATTTGGCCGTAGTCTAAGAGCTTCTTGATAACATAGAATAGCCTCATCAGTCCTGCCTTGTGCAGATAAGTGATTTCCTAAATTGAAGTGGGCATTTTCATAGCTCGGTTTTATTCTGATGGCCTCTCTATAGTGCGCGATGGCTTCTTCTCTTTTTCCAGCGTCGCTCAAAGCAAATCCCAGATTGTTGTGCGCCAGATAATTATTATCTGTAACCTGAATGGCATGCTCAAAAAGAGTGATACTGTTTTGCCAGTACTTGACCTGCATCCAGGTTAAGAACATTAAGGCCGACAAAACAATTCCTGCGCCGGTCATAAGTATGTATTGTCGATAACGCCAATTTCTTGCAATATCAGGGACCGCCCAGGCCGTTGCCACAAAAAGACCGATGACGGGAATATAGGTATATCGATCTGCCATGGACTGCATTCCCACCTGTATTATGCCGATGACAGGAACGAGTGTCCCCAGGTACCATAACCATCCCATGGCAAGATAGGGCATTTTTGCCGCCCATCGGATGATTAGTAAGGTTGCGATCAATACTAATGCAGCTGCAAGGAAGACTTCCCATGATGAAGGCGTTCCCCTATGCGGATAAAACACGGCCAGACCGTGCGGGTAGATAGTCATTCCGATGTAACGTATATAAGAGATCAAGGCATTGCCGATTCGCGCACCGATGGGAAGTATTTCGAGAGATTCAATCGCCCCCACCTTTTGTTGTCCGATAGCAGTCACAATACTTGAGATGGCCGAGAGGGCGAAGAAAGGAATCTTTTCTCGGATGACAGGCCATAACCGTTGCAAAAACCGGGACTGATCCGGTAGCGTAACCTCTTTGCCTTTAGCTGAAGCTGAAATTTTTCTCGCTCGTTTTCTTTCTTTTTTTGATTCTGATATTTTTGGAACATCAAGGGAGTGATTGAAGCGAAGACGGCCCAGAGGCCAGTAATCGAGAAGTAACAGCACACACGGCAGACTAACCAGCATGGGCTTCGCCATGAGTCCGAAGGAAAAAAATACAATGGTGAGCAGATATTTCTTCACTCCCGGCTTCTCAGTATAGCGGACATAAGCTCCCATCGTGAGCATCCAGAAGAAAGCGCTGAGAACATCCTTTCTTTCAGCTATCCAGGCCACAGACTCCACATGGATGGGATGAAGGGCGAATAGAGCAGCCACAAAGGCGCTTTTCCACAGAGCGTGGGTCATGCGGTTGAGAATTAGAAACAATAATAAGCTGTTGACTGTATGCAAGAGAAGATTGACAAGATGGTAACCTCCGGGATTCAGCCCGAATAGCTGATAATCCATCACGAAGGACAACCAGGTAAGGGGCTGCCAGTAGCCGGCATGACTCGTCGTGAAGGCCCATTTCAGAAATTCCAGATTTAATCCGCCCTGTATATGCAGGTTTTCTGTGGTGCACCTAGGGTCATCGAAATTGACAAAATCGTTGTTCTTGACCTGCCAGAATGCCGCGAGCACCGCCAACGTGAGAAAAAGACAAATCAATAGCTTGGGGCGATAGTTTGATATTCTTTGAACCATAGAAAAAAGCTTGATTAAAAAAACGTTATGTTGAAAGCGAAAAAAGGAAGACTCACTCCTACTACTAAGGTTTGGTATTTCTTGTCGGTTTCGCTTATGTGCATACTTTCACAATAAAGCGCTCCAGGATAAACTTTGGCTCTTTCGTCGTGGTCTTGAAGGCAATGTCCATATCGACGAGATCTTCCAAATATTTCAACAGACGCTCGTATGAGAATCGATAAGAGTTTTTTACGGCATTATAAATGACGTACGGATGTTGACTGTCCAGACCGCCTTTTCCTCCCTTATCGCCTCTCCATTGCAAGATGACCGGATAAACGGACCTCTGAAACTTTTCATAGTCCATATTGGGCTCAAAAGATCCGAGCTTACCTGATCTGATAAACATCTTGGCATGAAGGAGAAATCTGATTTCCCTCGCTATCATCGACAGGATCAACACGTGGTGTATACCCTGATTGAAAAGATCTTTCAGATTTGACAAAGCCACATCCAGCTTCCCCGCAACGATAGCGCCTGTTAAATCAAAGACGGTATCTTCTTTCGTTTTTCCTACGACCTCTTCGACGTCCGACTCTTCTATAGATATCTTGTCGCCTGTGTAGGTGATTAACGTTTCCAAGGCTTTCATGGAATCGGCAAGGTTAAAGCCTGTTTTCCTGCCGATAGCGGTCCATGCGCCTGGCGTCAGTTTTTTCCCACTCTGAGCTAAGAGATCTTTTGCCGTATCCATGAGGGCATTCTTCTGCCTTGCCTCACCCCTTGGCCGAGAAAAATTAAGGACAATTCCAGTTTCGGATATGGTCTTGAAAAGCCTCTTCCTCTTGTCTACTGTTTCTGCGGTTATGATCAGGTGGATGCCTGCCGGGATACCTTTTCTCAGGGTATCTTCAAGACGTTCCGTGACCTCTCTGCGCTCGCTCATATCCACTCCGCGGCTTATACAGGTCTCGATCATTTCGGGGAGCCAGGTTTCCCGATCATGTCCGCTGTCGCCTTCAACAGTTTTTTGCCAGTTGTCGCTGGTTATTTTTTTCCAACCGTCGTCTCTGAGATCATCGATGTTCCAGCCTGTGATCTTCAAGAATTGCATAAAATACCTGACTGCCATGTCGGGGTCATTTTCAAAATGTTGTCGAATTTTTTGTACTATCTCCGGCAGGGCAATTCTTGTTTGAAGAAGACGGGTGTTTGTCAGCACAACAACTTTTCTTCCTGGAATGAGGGGTGGTGTCAGGATGGTTTCGCAAAGGCCGTCTATATCTTCATTCTCTCCATCCATGAAGAAGAGATTCATATCTCTATCGCTTGCGGGAATGATAGCAGCTATGATTTTATTCAGGGCATCTTTGACAAGATATTCTTCTTCACCATGCAGGAGATAACAGGGAGAAGGGTCCGCCTTCCCTTTCTTGAGTTCCATCAGTATCTTTTCAAAATCCATTATGTCTGCTGGCTGTGGTGTCGTGAACTTTCTTCTAATTCTGAAGGTGCGTTTATTGCCTGTCATCCTGCTTCCGAGCGAGGAATCTTAATACGCTTTATTCCAAAATGCCTCGCTTCGCTCGACATGACAATTCAGCACCATTTTTATCAACACTTGATATAGGTATCAGAGGAGATCTTACAGGGTATTTAGAGAATGACAAATTTCTTTATATATTTTACTACTTCATCCGGATCATCAATGATGTGGATAATTTCGAGATCACACGGTTCAATCTTATCGTTCCCGATCATCGTGTTTCTTATCCAGTCAATTAGTCCTTGCCAGTATTCGCTACCCATCAGTATGACGGGAAAGCCCTTTATCCTTTTTGTCTGAATCAGGGTCAAGGCCTCGAAGAGCTCATCCATTGTTCCGAAGCCTCCCGGGAGGATNNGCCGCCGCTCCCTTATTGGCTGCCTCCATGATGCCGGGGCCGCCTCCTGTAATTACACTGAAGCCGTTTTCGGCAAGCCTTCTGGCGAGATACTCCGCCTTCTTGTAGTATGGATCATCAGGCCCGACTCTTGCGGATCCAAAAATGGTGACACCGTTTTTCACATGGGACAGGGTTTCAATGGCTTCCACAAATTCAGCCATGATGCGGAATATCCGCCATGATTCCTCTATCGACAGGGCATCAACCAAATATTGTTTCTCATCCATTTTGCGTACATTCCGGGTCTCCTAGAGCATCTGGCAGGAGACCCCGGCCTCGGTGATCATGGTCCTTACTGTTGAAGAAATTCTCAGTAACTTCTGCGGCGCTGAACCTTGGCATAACGTCTGCGAGCTTCGATGGCCTTGCGTTTCCTCTTCACAGAAGGCTTCTCATAGGCTCTCCGCAGCTTTAGCTCCTTAAACAATCCGCTTTTTGAAAGTTTATTCTTCAGGATTTTTAAGGCCTTTTCAATGTCATTGTCGTATACTTTTACTTCCAAAACAATCCTTCCTTTCTTTTAATTTTTTTAGTAACGAAATATAAATTCTTTAAATGTTGAGCCAAAAGGGGACAAAAAAAGGGCAGTACAGCACTAGACGATTTACGCCTCTGCCGTAAACTACCCTCTGTTACCTTATGTTAGACCACACTCCTTACTTTAAAAGGATTTTCTTTAATACCTTCAAAAATTCTTGGTTTTCTTCGCGGTTACCAACCGTTACTCTCATGCAATTCTTCAAGACCCCAGGAGAGTTTAGATTCTTAATGAGAATCCCTTCCTGAGCTAAGATGGAGTATATGTTATCCGCATCAAAATCGCAACTAAAAAAAATGAAATTTGCATCTGAAGGATAGGGATGTACACCCGCAATCTTCCCAAGAGCGCTCAGGAGTTCTTCCCGACTTGCAATTATCTCCCTCGTCTGACCTAAAAACGTATCAATGTGGTCCAAATAGAACCCGGCAGCAACCTGGGAAAGGGTATTGATATTATAGGGTAGCCTCACCTTGTCGAGTTCATGGATGAGGAGCGGGGAGCCGATCAAGAAGCCTATCCTCATGGCTGCAAGTCCCACTTTAGAGAGGGTCTTTAAGATAACCAGGTTGTCATATTTCTTCAATAAAGGCAGCAAGGTTTTTCCGGCGAAGCTGCCGTATGCCTCATCCACAACCACAATTCCTGTTGATGCCTCAACAATGGCCGCGACACCCTTTTCACTGAAGCAATTTGACGTAGGACTGTTGGGGTAACTCAAAAAGGTCAGGACGGGTGCATCTTTGGCGATCCGGTTTAGCATTGCATACAGGTCTAAATCAAAAGAGGCATTGAGGGGCACCTCTGCTACTGCATGACCGGAATTTGATGCGATAATCCTGTACATGACAAAAGTCGGCGCCGGAACCATGACGACTGATGATGAATTTACCAGAGCGGTGCAGAGGATCTGAATAAGCTCATCAGACCCGTTACCGATCATTATCATATTATCGGCTACGCCATAGTGTTCGGCAAAGCGTTTCCTGATCAGGGGCGCACCCGGCTCCGGGTATCTGTTCAGGGAAACGTTTTTCATCTCTTTGAACAATTTTTTCTTAAGCAGGGGGGGGAGCGAAAAGGGACTCTCATTCGCATCCATTCTAGTGCGATAGGGCGTGATGTCGGCCCGATAGCCTTCCTGCTCGCGCACTTCCTTCTTAATCAGAGTTCTTAGATCCATCTGAAGCGACCTTGCCTTCCATATTCCATTTGTCATTCATATATTTATCATTCATCAGCCGTAACTTCAAGGACTCCTCGTGAGCGGTCAAACATCCTTCCACCAGCTCGATATCCAGCTTCTTTTCAAAACTCTTTTTCATGGCATGGCAGATATTTTCCACGGACACGGACGCGCCGATTTGCTCATGTATCGATGTCACGGACCCGCGCAACTTCTTGGTTTGCCAACTCCGGTCGCCGTGCTGAGGCAGCAGGAGGGCACATGTTTTGAGCGGGTCAAAATCCACCAGGATTGAGCCATGCTGAAGGAAGACGCCCTTCGACCTCAGTTGAGCGCTGCCGCATATTTTCTTTTTTTTTACCAGAAGCTCATATCGGGACGGCGACGAGAAACAGGCAGCTTTCAGGGAATCGTCCTGATACGACCTCCCGTCACCTTCCATCTCGGCTTCTATGCCAAGTTCCGACAGTCCCCCGGCGATACAGCCACTGATGACCTTGTATGTTCCTAAGATGTCCGGCGGGAAGAGGGGATTACGCTCACTGGCTATTACCGCATAGGTCAGATCATTTTCATGAAGGACAGCCTTCCCCCCCGTTGGGCGCCGGACGATATCTACGGAATATCGTCTGCACGCTTCGACATTGACCTCTTTCCAGGTTGCCTGAAAATATCCCAGAGACACTGATGGAGGGGACCAACTGTAAAATCTGAGGGTAGGCGGTGTATCGGTCCGTTGATTTTCCCGAAATATGGCCTCGTCAATGGCCATGTTTTCAAAGGCATTCAACCTCTTGAATGAAATTAATCTCCATATCATGGAACAGGGTCAGTCACTCTCCGCTTCTTTAAGCACAAAGTCATGGTATTCCCTCGAGTCCAGAAGATCATCAAGCTCTTCCGAATCCGACATCTCCAGAGTAATCATCCATCCTGTATCATGAGGGTCACTGTTTATAATGCCGATGTCGTCCAATATGTCTTCGTTGACATTTACCACCTCACCGCTTACGGGTGAAATAAGCTCGAAAACACCCTTTGCAGATTCAATAGTGCCGAATGGTTCGTCCCTCTCCACATAAGAATCAACTTCCGGCAGTTCTATAGCGAGGATTTCTCCCAATTTTTCCTGGGCGTAATCCGTGATACCGATGGTAGCTAATTCACCCTCTACCCTTACCCATGCGTGTTCCCTATTGTAAAGAAGATCATCTGGAAATACCTTCATATCACGACATCCTAATACATGAATTTATTGTATTCCTTTTTTAGAATCAGTGGAGCACTGTGAAGTCCTTCGATACTTTTGTCAAGACCTCACACCCTTCCTCTTTAACCAATATCATATCTTCAATGCGGACGCCCCAGAGGTCAGGGATATAGACACCGGGTTCTACGGTCAATACCATTCCCGCCTCAAGGACCATTTCCGAATTGCTTGCTATCCGCGGCGCTTCGTGAACATCAAGTCCGACACCGTGGCCTGTACCATGCGTGAAATACTTGCCCAACTTGCCAGTCTCAATGCACTCTCTGGCAATGCGATCGATTTCCACACAAGGGATGCCGGCTTTGACAGCCTCCAATGCCCGGTCGTGCGCGGTCTTTACCAGGGAGTATGCCTCTTCCTGTTTCTTATCTTTATAGCCGACGGCAAATGTGCAGGTTTCATCAGAATGATAACCACAATATACAGCGCCGCAATCTACTATGACCATATCGCCATTTTCAATCGCCCGCGATCCCGGTTGCGCGTGGGGTTGCGCTGAGTTCGCTCCCGACGCAACAATAGTAGGGAAGGAAACTTGCTCTGCACCACGTCTTCTCATCAGAAAATCCAACTCTATAGCGATATCCTTCTCTCTTACGCCCGGCCTTATGAGATCGCGAACAGCAGTAAGGGCCTCACATGATATCTCCGCTGCTTTTTTAATAAATGCTATTTCTTTTTCGTCTTTGACGGCTCTGAGGGCACCGATTTGGTCGGACATCGGGTTCAACTTCAACCCGCCTAGTTTTTCCGTCAGGTTCAAATAGGTGTTGACATTCATCGCCTGCGATTCAAACCCTACGGATCTTAAACTACCGTCTGAAAGGATCGCCGCGATTCCATCTATCTTTTCTTTGTCTTTGTACTCGAAGACACGGGGCCCCTCAACTTCCTTTCTTGCCTGATTAGTATAGCGGCCGTCAACAAGGAGGATCTCTTGCTTATTTCCTATAACGAGCGCCCCGTCACTGCCTGTGAAACCGGTAAGATAGCGTACGTTCTTCATATCAAGAAAAAGCAGAGCATCTACATCAAGTTCATGAAGCATAGCCCTTACTCTTGCCATCCTCTCAGGAGGTGCCGGAGAATCACGATGCATGGCTTCTTAACCTGTCGATATTTTCAAGCCACCTTGTAAGCTCTCTAATTACGACATCATTTTGTTCCATATGCAAAGACGTCTTTTCTCTGATGCCGTCATGTTGCATTGCCATGACATCGTTTAACCTATCCGCCACCATTCTGTTTTCAGGTTCTCTTTTGAGTATCTCACGGAGCACATTGATAGCCATATCAAGGTGACCCTGTCTGATGTACAGCTCAGCAAGGGTTGTGGTACAGAAATCAGGTGCAACTTGGTCAGTATGGCTATACGTATCCGCATCTCCTCCGGCGGCTGAGTCATCTATGGCGGCTGCGAGGTCACTTACCTTCTCGTATACTTCTTTTGCACTCGCTACAGTGGGATTCAGAAATATAAATTTCCGATAAAATTTTATTGCCTCCTTTGTGAGTCCTGCATTCAGGCAAAGATCTCCGACATGATGATAGATCCGCGACAATTCAAGGACTTTGGTTTCCAGGTCATCGAGTACTTCACTGACTTTTTCAAGATTCCCCATCTTAAGCAGTGCGTGGCAGCGGATAATATTCGCATCGGCATCGATGGGATAACGCTTTAGCCATGATTCGGCTACATGCGCCGCCTCTTTATACAGATTCTTATCTATATAGGCTTCCGCTATGGAAAGAAACTCCTCTCTTTCTTTGATGGCAGTATCGTCCATATGTTCATGTATCTTGAATCTTAGCGAATTTTCCTGCAGCAGCCCGGACAGGTGTGAGCTGTAACACAGCACCTATAACGTGTCAAGCAAGAAATCCACGCTGTTTAATTGAAAAAAACTCAGTAATTATAAGCTAATTTTCAGATGAATTTCACACATGTAATTGGTCAAAATCACCGATTCTTAGTAAGATTCCAAAAAAGTTTTTCCCCTTCGATCTGATGAGGCGAATCTAATTTATGGTAATCACAGGCGTTAGAGCTTATCCATCGCACAGACGTGTATGTGAACTTAAGTGGCATGTTGATTGCATTGTATAGATATTCACTTCTAAATTTACATATGGAAAAACACTAAAGATTTCTCTTCTTTTTTGTTGCCGATATGGTAATATAGAAGGGGAGAATATAAGAATTCCTTGAAGAGATTATAGAATCTTTGAAATCATAAATAGAGTCCTGATAAAGGCAAACTGTCCGAAAGGACGGGACGTAAAGCCACTGGCCTAAATCCTTTTTTAAAGAGGATACGGCGGCAGGGTTGCCGGACGATTAAAATGACCTTCTGTTATGAAGTAACCTGCAGCCCTTCTACTGAGGTGCCACTCTGCACCGTCTGAACCCTGCCACATTATTAAATATGCTTCGCCATTCAGCGTTTGCCGGGAATGAATTTCTTGATTTCACTCAGAAAATATGAGATAAAAAAGCGTCAAAAAAATAGCAAGAAAGGTGGCGCATTGACAAGAAAAAGCTTATTCTCTGCTTTCTTATGTCTATCGTGTGCATTGCTTTTTGCCTCCGCTCCTTCAGGATATGGCATCGCGTGGGGAGCAGAAGAGAGCCGGGTAAAGAAAGACTGCATCGCCTTGGGCGGGGAAGAGGCAAGAGATATATTAAAGAAGCTCAACGTGCCTGACGCGAAGGTAATAAGCATCGCAGAAAGTCCCATAAAGGGCGTCTGTGAGGTAGTCATCGATATCATGGGGCAGACGCGGATTTTTTATCTTGACGCTGACAAAAACTACCTCATCCTTGGTGGTTCTTTGGTGGAAGTGTCTACCATGACCAACAAGACTGTGGAGGCTATTCAAAGGATTCAGGACAAGAAAAGGATCGACACAGCGAAGATTCCGCTGACTGATGCCCTCGTCCTGGGGGAGAAGGGTGCCTCGAAGAAAATAGTGGTATTCACAGACCCTGATTGTCCCTTCTGCGGACAGCTCCACCAGACGATGAAACAGATCGTAGCCAAAAGAAAGGACATAGCATTTTATATCAAGTTTTTGCCCTTAGAGTTTCATAAGGACGCTTACTGGAAGGCAAAGAGCATCGTCTGCAACAAATCCGTAAAGATGCTGGAGGATAACTTCGAAAAGAGGGAGATACCGAAGACTGAGTGCGCCACTGATGAGATAGAAAATTCTATAAAGCTTGCCAAGTCGCTCGGCATAGGGGGAACGCCCTCACTGATACTACCGGATGGCAGGCTCAAAATAGGGGCTTTACCAGAGGCGGAACTGTTAGACCTCATTGACGGGAAGAAATAGTATGGAACGTCGCAAAGGATTTACGCTTGTGGAGCTGATGATCGTCGTCTGTCTGCTGGCATTCATTTCAGCCATCGGCGGATTGATGCTGCACAATTATACGTTAAACAGAAATCTCAGGACTGCCGCGAGAGATATTGTTTCTGACTTTGCCATATTCAAGGAAAGAGCGGTTTCCGAGAACATTACATATCAAATCGCTTTTGATACTACTTTACCCGGCAGCTATACGATACAGTCGGTTGTGAACGCAGTTGTCACCAACCTGACGACCAAGCGCCCCTCATCGTTCGGGTCAGGTATTAGAATCATCAGTGCCACATTCGGCCCAGGCGCGTCGCAGACGGTTATTTTCAGCCCCAGAGGCACCGTATCACCCCTGGGAGGTGTTCTCGACGGCGTTGTTCTGCAGAACAGCAGAAACTCTCAGGCCACAATTACGGTCAATTTGACGGGAAGAACGTATGTCACGTTTATTATTGTCTAACCGGGGTATCGGCCTGATCGAGGTGGTTATCGCCATATTTCTGGTCGCCGTCGGCGTTATGGCCACCTTGTCAATGCAGCCATCGGCGTGGAGAACCATAGGAAAGTCAGACTACATGGGCAGGGGCGCCGGTATACTGCATAGAGAGCTTGAACTCCGGGAGGCATGGATCGCGAATCCCTGCAATGTGGTCCCCTTAGGGAACAGGCCGGTACAAAATATCATCGTCAGCGGCCTGGGGGCAGAGGTGCGGGGGGATGCCACCTATACGGTGAACACAAATATCACCGCTGTTGGCGGTACCACAAATACATGGACCGTTACAGTTACGGTTACGTGGCCGGATCAAGTTTCGCGCAGTTACAGAAATCTTCTGGAGAGCGTTGATGTTGCGCAACAGGATGGTTTCAGATTTCCGGCAGGGTGTGCAAGTGGTTCAAATGCTGTGCCAGCGGGTTTCTAATGGGTCAAACCGTATGAATGACGCGAGAGGTTTTACACTTGTCGAGATCATGATAGCCATTGCTGTCTCGCTCATTATGATCTTCGCCATCGGCATGGCCATCGAGTCGGCATCGAGGTCATCCGGAGGCATGGAGAGAAAGGTTACGGCCCAGCAGGATATAAGGGGCGCCCTGGAGATCATGGCCCTGGAGGTTAAGATGGCCTCCTATAACCCGTCATTGTCCACGACCGTCTGGCGGAGTGACGGGAATCCGGGAGGGGCTAACTTTTGCACTACCCAGTCCGCAAATCAGGCATACAAGGGTATTCAGGAGGCTACAGCGAATTCGATCACCGTGGAAATGGATGTCGTGGGCGGTTTGGACGCAAATGGCAATCCTGACGGCAACGGCGCCCTGGGCGGCGCGGATGCCAACGAGATCATCAGGTATAACTTTGTGCAGACAGGCAATGACAGGTATATTACAAGAGAGACAAACTGCGGTGGGGCCCAACCCTTCCTGGGGGATATCATCGGGAGCGGCCGTCCCCGGACGGTGAGGGTCATCAATGCCGACGCCGATGTCAGCGTTCCGGTCTTCCGTTACTTTGACGGCCAGGGGGTCGAGCTCCTTTTTGCGGCAGGCACAGGAAGGGTGTGCATGCCGGGATGTTCCGCAGATATAAGAATGATAGAGATTACCCTGGCAGTCGAAACGGATGAAATCGATCCGAGCACAGGCCTGACGCGGAGGATGATCTATAAGACCCGCGAGACCCTGAGAAACAATTGACCCCGGAGAAACCATGCAAGAAAAAATATTGACAGCGCTCTCCAAGAGGAATTCCGAGGCGGGATTCGCCCTTATCGCGGCCATCATGGCCTGCCTGATCCTCCTCGCCCTGGGAATGCTGGTTATTTCTCTATCGACGCAGGACATCAAGGTGAGCGTGAAAATTGTCGGAGAAAAGAGGGCTCTTGCTGCCGCGGAAACGGGTCTTATGAGTCTGGCACAGACATTTAATCCCCAGGTCCCCGTCCTTGTCCCTCAGACTACCAACAGGGCCGATGGTGTGTCGAGCTATACTATTAATTATCCTTCCACACGCCCGGTCCTGGGCGCCATAGTGGTGCCGCTGTCAGGCTACTCCATCGGTGGCGGACAGCGCTGGGGGCAGAGCAGGTACAATTTGGATGTGGTCGGAAGAAATACGGAATATAGTACACAGGTGACCATCGGTGTGGGGGTAGGCTACGGGCCTGTGGAAATGTCAACCATGTCACGATAGGGAGATCCCATGAAAACCCGGGGACATTGACGAGGAGGTGAATGATGTCGAAAAACAAGAAAAATCTCTGCGCTCTGATCATATCTTTCTTATTTGTTTTGTCCGTCACTGATGCGGGAGCGCGCATGGCCACAAGCTCTGTAGGCGGAAAAGGCGCCCCATCCGGGAACGAGACGCAGGTTTCGAAATCCTCTCAATTTGTAAAGAAGATCGCGAATAACGTGCTCTACCTGGAAGGCAACAAAAGCTATGATTTGAGCGGGGTCAATGTGATCGATCTTACAGGCAAGAGCCGCGTCTCCGACAAGAAGAAACTGGCGGATCTCACGTTTGTAAACGGTGTATTGAAAGAGGTCATTTTACGTTAACAGCTTATCCATGACGTAAAGGAGTATATTATGGGCAGGATATTTAGAAATATTATCATAGTCATTATCTGGCTTATTCTCGCGATTTCCCCCGGGGGCGTTAAATCAGCTCACGCCGACGAGGCGGATATCTTTACAGCCAACGTCAAGTCCAACGTCCTCATCATCTTGGATAACTCAAACAGCATGGACGAGGACTTTGTCGGAAACGCCATCTGTTCCTGGGCAACGGGGAGCAGGGCCGTAGAGGGACGGAAGAGCCTGGGAGACCTCGTCGATGCCAACGCAAGCACCTTGCGTATCGGCCTCATGTCCTTCCGCCTCACCGCCGCAAGCAAGTATCATCTCCATAACGGCCCCTATTTTGTTTCGTACACGCGTGTTTCCTGGTGCCCGAACCCGCCCCCGGAATGCGTCGATTACTGCAAGAATTATCCTGGGCATGTGGCAAGCAAGAATACGTGCAATACCGCATGCCAGGTGGACAACCCTTGGTTCGACGCAGATTACTCGATGGCAGATGCCAGCGGCAAAGATGGACTCACAGCCTTCGCAGTAGGCACGGAGCCTCGTAACAGGTACTGTGACCTTACCTATCCCAAGACGACTCGCGTTGTGAACCCGACGGACGGCAGCTATCATATCTTTTGGAAGATCCCCGGGACATTTTATGACAGCGCAAATGACGGTAACGGCTTCTGTTACTCCGCCGGATATGTTGCCAATGATACGGCATCAGGCGATTCTTACAGCTGCAACCATGTAAAGACATCGAATAATGACGATGGCGCAAATTACTCCGGGAACTTTTATAACGGAGGCTTCGGCCCGACGGACGAGGACATAGCCCTCGGGTTTAAGGAATTCGGCAAGCGGAACTTCTGGTATCACACGGGGCAGACATGGTTTGCCAACAGCTCACCGGGCGACGGCTATCTCCATGTGGCCTGCGCAGACAACCTGGGTGATAACGCCCAGCGCGATGCCCTGAAAGCGAAACTCGCCATGCACAGAGATGACGAGGCGGGATACATGAGCTGCGGGAATACGGGGAACCCCAATCTCTGCACCTATATCGTGGATGCGGGCCTCACGCCGACGGCGGGCACCTTCCGTTCCGCCATAAATTATTTTAAGGGGCAGGCCGACTATCAGAGCGGTGTCCTCTATACCAGCCCCGTCCTGGGGTGGTGCCAGAAGAATTTCATCATTTACGTAACGGACGGGCTCCCCAGCACGAACGAGAGCGGCGGAAACGACAGCGCTACTAACCTGATGCCCGGCGTGCTCTCCCAGATCGACGCCTTAAGGGCGCTCACCGTGCCGGGCATCCCCGGTTACACCTTTGACATTAATACCTATGTCCTGGGTATGGCCTTAACCACCGCGTCCAAGACGACGCTCGACGCCATGGCGGTGCACGGAGGCACGGACATAGGCGGCCATGCCTATTACGCCGACAACCCGGCGCAGCTTGCCGCTGCCCTTGCTGCCATACCGGCGGACATCATCTCAAGGACATATTCCTTTTCCGTAGCTTCGGTTTCCTCCTCCCGGATCACGGACGAAAACTACCTCTACGAGGCCTCCTTCACGCCTGTAAGCGGCGATCCTTTCTGGCGGGGATATCTGAAGAAATATAACCTGAATGCAGACGGGACCCTGGGCGCTGTCGCCTGGGATGCCGGGACAAATCTTGCGGCGCAGGATTTTTCTAGTCGCAATTTATATACCTCCAGCAACGGCAGCCTGATAACTTTTGATGCGTCTATTTCAAGGGGCAGGTTCAACGTCGGGACCAATGCCGAGAGGAATCAGATCGTGGGGTACATCCAGGGAGACCCTACATACAACCCCGATGGCTGGAAGCTGGGTGATATATTCCACTCGACGCCGATCAACGTGGGGACACCGAATCCCTTTTTTGAGGACAGCCGGGATCAGAATTATGTGTACACGTGCAATTCCGCCTCGACCAACGGCTTCGGCAAATTCAGGTGCGATAATTCCCGTACCTCTACCAACGGCCTGCGCCTTATCGTTGTGGGGGCAAATGACGGGCAGTTCCACGCCTTCAAGACATCGGACGGATCCGAGAAGTGGAGCTTCGTCCCCCCCAACCTCCTTCCCCAACTCCAATACCTCTCCCATGCATCCAATCCTTCCACCCTTGTCCACCCGTATCTCGTGGACGGGCCGGTGACGGTGGCTGACGTATGGTGGAAGAGCGCAGGCGGGAGCAATGACGGGACAAGCAAGGTAAACGCGGATTGGCACACATTGGTGATCTTCGGCGAAGGGAAGGGGGGCGCCAATCTATGGAGTTCCGACAGCCAGTGCGATGGCAACTTTCAAGACACGTATGACTCCACCCATAATCATTACTGCGGTTATTACGCCTTCGATCTCACCAACGCCTCCGCTATACCGAACGCATGGAAATGGCGAATCATAGGCGATAATGCAGTGAAGCCTTACCTCGGTCTTCCCTGGAGCAAGATGATGGTAGGCAGGGTGAGGTATTATGCGGGCGGCCAGGAGTATGAAAAATGGGTCGGTTTCATCGGCGGGGGCTACAACGCGTCGAACTGCTCCGGGGGAGGCGCCTGCGGGGTTTGCGACTGCCGGGGGAAGGGGTTTTATGTCGTTGACTTAAGCAACGGACAGATCCTCTGGAGCTACACCTACGGGGATGACGCGAATATGAAATACAGCATACCGGCCTCCCCCGCCATTGTAGATACGGATCAGGACGGCTTTATCGATACGGCTTATGTGGGGGACCTCGGTGGGAACATGTGGCGCTTCAAGTTCTGCAGGGCGGCGGATATGCCGAACTGCGGCATCAGCGGCCAGTCCGTCAACTGGACAGGCGGACGTCTCTATAGCTCTGCCACGGCCCAGCCGATCTACCAGACTGCCACCGTTGCCGTGGATAATCAGCAGAATAAGTGGATATACTGGGGCACGGGAGACAAGGAAGTTCCGAAGGATACCGGAAGCGGCGGCACGATATTCGGCATGAAGGACAATGACCGGAGCACTACCTATGCGATCGGCAATCTGAAGAACATTTCAACCGCAGGTCAGACGTATGGCACCGCGGAAACGGCGGATGGCTATTACATTAATCTCCCCGGAACAGGGGAAAAGATGCTTGCCGATCCCACCGTATTTGGCGGTGTGGTTTACTTTACCAGCTATACACCTCCCACGGGGGGCGATATGTGTATGCAGGGCGGCACGGCGTTGCTTTACGCCATATACTACACGTCAGGCGACGGCGCATTCGGCGGCTCGTCACGAAGCATATCGCTCGGAGCCGGCATAGCCTCTTCACCCATGATTTCCATGAAACCGGGAGGATCGACCATCGGGGATATCTATGTGACATTGAGCGGCGGCTCAGGTATCGCGGCACAAACGATGCGTGTGAACTTCAATCCCCCGGGGCTCTCCAACAGGGTCAACATCTTCAACTGGAAGGATCGGAGAATACAGTAAGAGCTTCAAAAAATATGCGGGTCGCGGCATCGGGAACAAACCCCCTTTGAAAAAGGGGGCAGGGGGATTTTCCGGGGAGGAAATGTTTTTTGTAAATGGCTCGACACGACAGGGTAAGATAGGGCGGGAGAAACAAATAAGAAATTTTGCGAAGTCCTCACAATGAAAGCGAGAAGAACGGAGGGTTCGTCTTGCCGGCCAGACTATCGGGAGGACGTTATGGAATCGAGGCTCTTTTTGGCTTCTATCCCCAATTCCGAATCCGGTGTCATATCGATGACGGCCTTGAACTCTGCTTTTGCCTTTGCCGGGTCATGCAGTTTGATATAACACAGCCCTAACCAGTAGTGGGATTCCAATAAAGAGGGGGCAGCCTTGAGGGATGCCTTGAAATAACTAACCGCCTTTTCCAAATCCCCCTTGGCATAACAGGTTATCCCCATGTTAAGGTCTATCACAGGGGCGGGGATTGTATGCGGCTGCTTGTTCTTCGCCTCTTCGTACATCTTCAGGGCCTTCTCATAATCCCCCTTCCCGTGATAGGCCGTTCCCATGTTGAATATTGCCTTGTCAGGGGTTTCGTAGAGCACATTGGCAAGGGCATTTTTAAATTCATCAATGGCCATGTCCCATTGTTTCTTATCGCGATAGATTACCCCCAGAAAATTGTGAGCCTCCGAATAGTCGGGCTTCAAGGACAGGGCCTTGTTAAATTCATCGATAGCATTGTCATTAAGCCTTTTCTCGAGGTACGAAATCCCCATATAATAATGGACTTTGGGATCCCGGGGCGAGAGTTTTTCCGCCTCCAGAAATTCCTTTAAGGCATCATTAGATCGTCCCGATCCCAAATAGGCAGCTCCGACATTAACGTGGGCATCTGCCTGTTCCTGATTCCATGGGCTTGTCCCACATGCCATGATGGCAAGAGCGCATGCCATAAGAGCGGCATGTATTATTATGTTTAACCGGTTCATGCTCACTTTCATATCTCTTAGTTGTAAAAAGAGTGGTGTGGGAAGAAGAAAGTCGACACGCGTTTGATTACAAAGAAACGGGAAAGTCCTATCCCTTAGGTTTTTCGGGTTCCTTCGGCCTTTCGAATTTGTCGACACCCGTATCTTCTTTTGTTATTATCTTCGGGGTGATAAATACCATAAGCTGTCTTCGCTGTTTCGTTATGGACTCAGTTTTGAACAACCAGCCCAAGACAGGTATCTTCATAAACCAGGGAACACCGGACACGTTTCTTTGATCCTGAGTCTTAAGGATTCCCCCGATGACTATCGTATCTCCATCCTGTACGATAATCTTAGACTCAACCTCGCTCTTGTTAATGGGCGGGTTCCCTCCCAGCGTGGCAGCCTGCGCGTAGTCCGCAGCGTCATTTGTCGCTTTGATCTCCATGGAAATGGTGCCATCGGCCGTAATCTTAGGTTTGACCTCCAGTTTCAGGACAGCCTCCTTAAAGGTGATACTCCTGTTTCCATCTTTGTCTATTGTAACGAAGGGAATTTCCTGTCCCTGTTTTATCGTAGCTTTGACATTATCCATGGTGGTAATTTTTGGTGATGAAATGATTTTACCTGCATTGTTTGTCTCCAGGGCCTGAATCTGGGCTTCAAGAACGGCGTTGGCCCCACCTATGATGAGACCGAATGTCGGTGATGATATCGAGGATGGATAATTAAGGGCAGCAGACTGAATTATGGTACCATCCGTATTTCGAAATGGAATATCTGTTGGATACCCCCACGTTATACTACGACTCGTGGTGGTGTTTGTGTTTGTGCCGGCCGTCAAGCCATAGGAATAGTTTCCCATAGAATTGTATGATACGCCGCCCCACGTTACTCCGAGGTTTCTGATGAAATCATCCTGGGCCTCCACAATTTTTGCCTCTATGGATATCTGTCGCAGTTTCCCTCTCTCTTCGAGGCGATCCTGTTCCGCTTTCTTCGCAATAGTCTCGGCTTTGATACGATCTTCCTCCCCCGCCCTCCGGTCAGCCTCGTCTTTTTTCATTCTCTCGATGGTCATGACACTGATTACGTCACCAATCTGCTTCTTGACAAGACCCTGGACATCTAAAATGGTATCAAGAGCCTGATTCCAGGGAACCTTCTTCATGTACACGGTCACGTTCCCCTTGACATCATCTCCGGATACAATTGTGACTCCTCCCACCTCGGAGAGCAATCTGAGGACGGTCTTAATATTTGCATCCTGAAAATCAAGCGATATCGCCGGACCGCCAGAGGGAGTCTTTGCCTGCCTTTGGGTTATATCTTCTTTAGGAACTTCCGCAGCTTTTTGCGATTCTTTAGGGACGTCTGGCGCTTTCTGCTCAGCCACAGGCGACTTGGCAGCAAGGCTTCTTACATCGAAGTCAATCAGGACATTTTGCCCTTCCTGATTCACCTTGTAAGGGACGCGCTTTCTTAAAGCGATAGTGATTAATGCCCATTGCTTGCCATCAACTGTCTTTTGGGAAGGCACAACACTTACTATATTGGAAAGCTTTCCTTCACCCAGGGTGCGTTTGAGCTCCTCAGGTACAAACACATTTGTCATTTTTACCAATAGGTCATTGCCGCCTATGGATTCAATAGCGACACCTGACTGTTTGGATAAAACAATGGTGAGGCGCTCTTTGCCGTTTATTCTGTCTAATGTTATATTTTCCAGGTACCCGAAATCTGTGCCCTGTACCTTGGCTGCAGGAGCCTCCTGAGGTGTTTTCTCTTCCGGCGGAACGCTCCCGGCATATTCGGTATTGCCAAGAAATATTGCAGAAGCAATCAAAATTATAATCCAAGGTATGTTCTTTTTCATGGTTACTCCTCACCTTCGTCCTTGCGAAGTTTTATTGTCAGTCTCTTTGTCTTCGCCTGCTTGTCCTCTACTTTCATTTTTTCTTCAATAATGATGCGGTCTGGGAGTATCTCCACTACCCTGCCGCCTTTTTGGCCGATATAGGTTCCCAGAAAAATGGGGTAGGATTTACCTTTAACATCCTGGACGATAGCTATTCTGTGATGGTTATCACCGGAGACGCCAACGAGCCTGAAATTATCAATACCTTCCCTTTGGAGAGGTGAAATGGGCAGGGTTTTTGATTCAGTCTTTTTTTTCGGGCTCAGATCCTGTTCTATGAAAGGTTTAAAGGGATCGGGCTTTCCAATGGGGTTATATTTGTATGCGGGGGCCGTTTTGACATCGGGGATCTTCGTTTCAGCCACGCCGGCACCCGGCGCTTTTGTTTCGGTTGATTGCGGGAGTGCGGCTATAGATATAGATACTGAAAGCCACAGAACGGCAATTGAGGCCAGAAGGATTCGCATTACACAAAACAGGGGTCTATTTTTTTTCATCAGCTTTTTTTTCATCCATTTTTTCGAGGAACATGTAAGTCTTTATCACACAGTTCGTGACAATAAGCCGCCCCCGTCTTACGTCCTTCGTTTCTGGCACTGACATCGATATATCTTCAATGTTGACGATCCTGGGAAGCTTCGCGACCTTCTCAAAAAAAGCCAACATGCTGTGAAAGCCTCCACTGACCGTCACTCTAACTGGTATCTCCTCGTAAAACTGCTCTTCCTGTGGGTTCGGTGTATCGACACGTTTCTTGTCACCCGGCTTTTGTGCTGCGGCTTTTGCAGCCGGCGGCTTTACTCCGAGATCTTCTGCTTCCCGGGGTTTCTTTTCCGCTTGTTTCGGTTCGAAAAGGATAAAATCTACGCCGGAATCTTTCCCGGCCTGGGCAACAGCATATAAGAGACCCGGTATCTCACGCTGGTCAGGCAGCTTCGTCAGAGCAATCTTGAATGCTTCCCTCAGGACATTAACCTCTCTCACATATTTGCCCTTTTGGGATGCCAGGCGTTCTTTTTCCTGGACTTGCTCATGGAGCTCGGAAAGCTTCGTTTCCAGAGACCCTTTCTGATCCATTGATGATTGCATAAAAAGAGAATAATATGCACCACCCAAAAGCAAATAAATAATGCCAAGAGCCATTGCCTTACGCTTTGGGGACCATTTCTTTATCTCATCGAAAGTGATAGCCATCTAATTATGGAACCTTTTTTTTCACACAAGATATAACGAATTGTTGCAATTTCATGCCAGAGATTTCTTTTTCCCTGGTGGATAACAGATCGACAGTCTTGACAAAGTTGGCTCCAGAGAGATTCTTCATAAAGTGCGCAACGGCGATATTGTTTATCGCCATGCCATCCATGGTAATTTCTGAACCTCTCTCTGAGATTTTATCGAGCCAGACATCCTTTACAGGAACCAGTAGCGAAAGTTCGTCAAGCATCATAACAGGCGCCAGACGGTTTTCTTCGAGGTTGTTGATTATGGCGAGTTTTCTCTCCAGGGTCGTCTTGTTCAATTTATACTCTTCTATGTCGCCTATAGTCTTTGTCAGACGAGCAAGTTCCTCCTCCTGGAGTTTTATGTTTTTCTCGAGGCTACTTGTGCTTATACTGAGATAAAGTTGGAAGGAACCAATGACGATGAGAAAGACGACGAAGGTAATGACAATGATAACAATCTGACGAGTCAGATCTTCCATCTTTTCCCTTTCCCGGTAGGGAAGAAGATTAATTCTGATCATTTGTCACCAACTTTTCTCAGCGCCAGTCCGACTCCGACAGCAGCGATGGGTGTAATCTCTTCAATCGTAGCCTGACTCAGGGCCTTTTTATCGTAGCCTATTTTTTTAAAGGGATTGGCGATTCCCGCTTCAATGCCGAGCCTCTGCGTCAGGTCGCTCGCTATGCCCGGAATTCTTGCACTTCCACCGGCGAGGAGAATGCGTTTCAAATATTCCCCCCCATAGGTTGACCTGAAATAATCGACGGACCTCTCAATTTCCGAACAGATCGGGTCGGCATAATGAAGGAGACTTTCCCGGAATTCCTTTTCTGCAGCTTCGTTACCGTCGGGACCTTCGATCTTAATTCTCTCAGCCTCTTCAAAGGCGATCCCCATCTTCTGCCTGAGGGCTTCAGTTATGGAATTTCCTGCCAGCATAAAATCTCTGGTAAAGACCGAGGTACCGCCCCTGAGTACATTTATATTCGTGATACTCGCTCCGATATTGACAAGGATGACCATTTCATTGTCTTCAAAATCGTAATTCTCTTCATACATGGTCTCCAGTGCGAAGGAATCTACGTCCATGATAACCGGCGAATATCCTGCCTGCTGAATGACATCGGCATAGGAGTTTACGATTTCATTCTTTGCTGCAACAATAATAACATCCATCTGATTAGGGTTGAATTCATTTTCACCGAGGACTTGAAAATCGTAGCTCACCGCCTCCATGCTATCAAAAGGTAAATATTTGCCTGCTTCATCTTTTATCAGGTAACTCAATTCTGCTTCATCCATCGTGGGGAAGTTTACTTTTTTAATGATGACGGAGTGTCCTGAAAGAGAGGTAACTATGGACTTCCTTTTGCAGCCGGACTGTTTGAATAGTTGCTTTATTTTTATGGCCAATTCCTGCTGTTCTACAGGCACTCCATCCACTATTACACCCATTGCCAGAGGTATCTGGGAAAACCGAGAAAGGATGAATCCCTTTGGTGTTTCGACTATTTCAGCAAGCTTTATAGCGCTTGATCCTATGTCAAGCCCGACCAGGCTCTTGCTGGCTGGAAACAGGTCAAACCTGAATATCTTTTTGCCGCGTGCTAACAAATTTTTGACGTCAAACATAGGATCACCGTGCCTGGTTCTTTTCTCTCATGTAGGTTCATTTCATATATCGATAGATGAGGTCTCCCTTTCTGACCATGCCAAGTTCGTTTCGCGCGAGCATCTCCAGATATTGAAGGTCGCCCCTGAGCAACATCACTTTTCTACTCAATTCCTTGTTTTCAAGGGAAATATCCTGATTCGACTTCTTAAGAGCCATTAACCGTTCTTTCATGGCATAGTTATCGACGAGCCCCCGCTTGCCAAAGGTGATGAGCATACTCATCACAAAGATAAATACAACAAGATACCTTCCTACTTTCATTCTAAGTGCTGGTCTCCAACAAGCCGTCAAGATATTTTGCAAAAAATATACTAAATATCCTTATCCGACAAAAAAACGTCTTCGTATTTTTTCTGTAACGCCTTCGCGACCTTCAGTTCGGAGTACTTTCTTGTTGGCAATCCTTTTTCCATCTTTGTTACGGTCTGGGGAGCTAAGTCCGCCTTTCTTGCGAGCTCGGCAATGCTTAAAGGGATAGCTTCCCGGAACTGTTTAACTTTATTTTTTTTCATCTTCATTCTCATGTATGAAAAACGGCCTTGATGCAAATTTATGATACCAAAAATAAATTATGTCAAGTGATTAATATCACTTATATGCAATATTTTTTAATATTAATGAACATTAATAAAAATGGTAGTCTTGCAAAATGTCCCGCCTTATCGTTCCGGGATGCGGTTGTTAAAAGCAAATTTAACGATATTATATACTTAACAATTGTCAGTAAGGGTCTTATTTGCGCTTCTGGCTTCTTGCAAAGCCAGTAATTAAATAATCACAGAAGGCAGGCACTGTTGGGGTTCCCCGAGGAGGAAATCCCCGCGTTCAATCCACTCCTTGAGGATATGTGCAATTTCCTTCGCCTTGTAATAACTTGATAAGGATGCTGTAATAACCTTTTTACCATTTATTACGATCTCGCCGGAACGGAGTTGCTTGTAGCTCATCTCTCCGAGGCTTTTGAGAGCACCACCCTTCGGATAATCCATGCTATAGTCATAGACCTGCGTATATATATTCTCATCTTTAACCGCCGTGTACTTTGCCATCTCTTCATTCAAAACCGGTATGGGAATGCCTATGCCGACATACAGGGAAACCCCATACCCTAATATGCTGGCACCCACAAGCCAGCGGGGCGTCATCTCTTTAAGGTTACCTATTGCTGAAATCGTTCCGGCCCCTTCTTTAGGGACGCCGTGTTTACCTCTCTTAACGTTCGGATTATGCTGTGTGCCCTGCCAGGCCACATAACCTTGAGCTCCTCCTAAAAATATTCTCGTCCCGATACCGATCGTCATGTAGTGGGGATCGTTAAATAGAGGGCTTAACTGGCCCGCTGTAGCGTAATTGGCGTTGGCCATGCGGGGCCTCAACACCCCCATATAAGTATAAATTGTTTTATCAGACATGTTTACGGCACAATTGTAATTCTGATAAGCATTCCGGGGGTTGAACAGAATTGCATCTCGTAGATCATTAATCGTTATATTCTTTTCATATCTACGGGCAGGATAGCAGTCGGTCCCATACCCTTCGGCACGCAATCTGATTACATTGCCTGCCACTAGGTCTTCGATCACATGCCCGCCTCCATAGTTAAATTCCCCCGGATAGACGCTATTCAAGGGATCCCCCTCGGCCACCTCAGTTGCTCCTATGTAGCAGTCCACTGCAGCGATGCCGCCGTATGCAAGCACATCGTTTAACCATACTCTGGAGGCTCTTATTCTGGGAGCCGTATGGCCGAAGTTCAGAAAAGCTCCAGATGAGCACATGGGAGCGAATGTTCCAGTCGTGACAACGTCTATTCTCCGGGCTCCTTCAACATGACCATGTTTCTCAACAATATTGATCATCTCTTCAGCTGTTGCGACAACAGCCTTTCCTTTCTTGATCTTCTCGTTGATCTCTTTGTATGTTTTATTTACTCTGAATTTCTTCATGAAGCGCTCACCCTTACTTACTTACTATGGCCGAAACCCCCATCCCCTCTACTGGTTGCATCAAGTTGCTGACACTCTATCCATGAAACTTTGCAGACCCTGTGTATTATCATCTGTGCGATGCGATCACCACGCCTGATGACAAAGGGCTCTTGCCCATGGTTAATCAGTATAATGCCGATCTCGCCACGGTAATCCGCGTCAATGGTTCCCGGAGAATTAACCAGCGTCACACCATTTTTTATGGCAAGGCCGCTTCGGGGTCTTATTTCTGCTTCATAGCCTTCCGGCAGTGCAATCGCTATGCCTGTAGGAATTATCTTCCTCTGCCCAGGAAATATTAACTCATCTGTCTCCACAGCTGCATAGATATCCAAGCCTGCTGAATGTTCCGTCATGTATCGAGGAAGCGATATGTCCAAATAACCAGGCAGCTTTTGAATATGCACTCCAATTTCTTCTATCATTGCAACTTAAGATTTCATCCTTGCGTGACTTATAAAGCTCCTATCCTTCATACGAGTCAAGAGCAATGTCCTTTTCCGAAATCCTTCCCATTGCAGCCAGGGATATGGCGCCGGCCCTGAACATTTCAAAGGCAAGTTTCCTGACGTCCTCTGCGGTAACAGCGTCTACAGCGGCAATAACATCGTCCTGTGGGATATGCCTTCCGAAAGAAATCTCGTTCTTAGCCAATCTTATCATACGGCTGTCAGTGCTTTCCATGGAGAGGAGAAAATTTCCTTTGATCAACTCTTTGACCTGTACCATCTCCTTTTCCGTTAACAGCTCATGACGTAACCGCTTTAGTTCTTCAAGAATGAGATTAATGACAACCGGAACTCTCTCCTCACCGGTTCCTGCATATATGCCCAGAAGACCCGCATCCATATATGGGGAGATATAGGAATGGATTGCATAAGCGAGCCCCCTTTTTTCTCTGATTTCCTGAAATAACCTCGAACTCATGCTTCCCCCTAAAATGGCGTTCAATAGAAAGCCGGAATATCTTTCAGGGCTGACGGCAGAAGGGGCGAGGGTGCCCATGATCATATGCGCCTGTTCCAGGTCTTTTTTGAGGACGGCAACCTTTGATGACACTACAGGTTTGTCTGTCTGAGGGTTGATTATTCCTGCCGGTATGGATCCGAATGTCTTATTTGCAAGATCAACGAATTCATCGTGTTTCAGATTGCCCGCAGCAGACAGTATCAGATTATCGCCCCCATAGCGTGCATCGAAGAAAGACAGAAGAATCTTCTTGTTTAAGGAGGCTACCAGGCTCCTGGTCCCCAGGATAGGAAAACCCAGGGGGTGGCCATTCCAGAATACGCCCTCAAAGTAATCATGAATATAATCATCGGGTGAATCCTCGGTCATATTGATTTCCTGAAGGACTACCGATTGTTCCTTCATGATTTCTTTTTCATCAAAGCATGAGTTTGTAAAAATATCAGCAAGGAGGTCTACCGCCATAGGGAGGTGGTAGTCTGGTATCTTTATATAGAACGATGTCAACTCCTTGCCGGTGAAGGCATTCATCATACCGCCGACGGAATCAATAGCCGACGCAATTTCAAAAGCGGACCTGTTTTTGGTCCCCTTAAAAAGCATATGCTCGATAAAATGTGCCGCTCCGTTTGTGGCATGGTCTTCATAGCGTGAACCACACTTGACCCAGATCCCTATGGATATTGACCTGACATGATCGATGTCTTCCGAAATAACCCTGATACCATTAGAAAGGACAGTCTTATTGTGCATTGGCACCCAGTGCATCTTTCCTGCTAAGGCGGATTTTCCCCTGTTTGTCAATCTCAAGAACCTTTACCATCACTTCCTCACCCTCATGGAGGACATCGGTAACACTTTTGACCCGCTCCCTCGACAACTGCGATATGTGCACCAGCCCTTCCGTGCCCGGCAATATCTCGACAAAGGCGCCAAAATCAACTATCTTCTTGACGATGCCGCGGTAGATCTTTCCCACCTCAGCGTCTTCAGTCAACCACTTGACCATAGCGACAGCCCTTGACGCCGCTTCTGCGTCATTCGACGCAATGGTCACCGTACCATCATCTTCCACATCGATGGTAACACCCGTTTCATTGATGATCTGCCTGATATTTTTTCCGCCGCTGCCGATCACATCTCTTACCTTCTCGGGTCTGACCTTGAGCGTTGTAATCCGTGGGGCATATTTGGAGATATCATTTCTCGGTTCTGCAATAGTTTCCCTGAGCTTCTCAATGATAAAGAGCCGTCCCTCTTTCGCCTGGTGCAAGGCCATTCTCAAGATGTCCTCATTCACACCACCGATCTTGATGTCCATCTGCAAGGCGGTGATACCCTTCTTCGTCCCGCACACCTTGAGATCCATGTCACCGGCATGGTCTTCATCTCCGATAATGTCAGAAAGAACGACTACATTGCTGTCATCCTTTAACAACCCCATGGCAATACCGGCAACGATATCCTTTACCGGTACACCGGCGTCCATGAGGGACAGGAGACTGCCGCACACGGTTGCCATTGACGATGAACCATTGGAAGACAGTATCTCAGAGACAATCCTTATCGTATAGGGGAACGTCTCCTCGGAGGGCAGAATAGGGAGCAAGGCTTTTCTTGCCAGGGCGCCGTGTCCGATCTCTCTTCTTCCCGGACTCCTTAAAGACCGTGCCTCTCCTACGCAATAAGGCGGGAAATTGTAGTGTAGGATAAAGGTTCTCATTTCTTCCCCGCTTACATAATCCAACCGCTGTTGATCCGAAGATGTACCAAGTGTGAGGGCGGCAAGAGCCTGGGTTTCACCCCTGGTAAAAAGGGCCGACCCATGGGCCCTGGGGAGAATCCCGACCTCGGCACTGATCGGCCTGATCTCGGCAGATGTTCTGCCGTCGGACCGCTTCTTGTCATGCAGTATCATATCCCTGACGACGTGCCTCTCCAGGTCCGATAGGATGTTACTGACCTGGGGACCAAGCTTGTCGTCCTCGGCGCAAACTTCTTTGACGACCTTTTCCCTTATCCAGTCAAGCTTATTGTGCCTGTCCTGTTTTCCCGGTATGGTATAGGCTTCCTTCATGCTGTCCTTGGCTTTCTCGGTTACCTTTGCCAGAAGGAGTTCATCGACGGTGATCGCATCAACAACCCGTTTCTCTTTTCCTATGGTCTGGCGAATATGATCCTGAAATTCAATTACCGGCCGCAGTGACTCCAGGCCGAAATTGATGGCATCAACAATTACATCCTCCTCTACTTCAAGCGCCTCACCCTCAAGCATAACCAGATTTGTGTCAAATTCTTTGCTTCCCGGCCCGGGTGAGACTTTTCTTCCCACTATGAAGAGATTGAAATCGCTTTTCTCCAGAACTTCTGCTGATGGGTTCACTACAAATTTGCCGTCAACCCTGCCGACGCGGACACTGGCAATTGGCCCGTTGAAGGGAATATCCGAAATTGCCAGGGCGGCAGAGGCGCCGAGCAAAGCTGTCACAACAGAATCATTTTCATTATCCATGGAGAGCACTGATGCCACGATTTGAGTTTCGAAAAAGTAACCTTTTGGAAAAAGAGGTCTAATAGATCTGTCAATAATCCTCGACGTCAGTATCTCTTTTTCATTGGGGCGACCTTCACGTTTAAAAAAACCTCCGGGAATCTTTCCCGCTGCAAAAGTCATTTCTTGATAATCGACTGTAAGAGGAAGGAAATCTACGCCTTCTCTCTTTTTTTTGAGCGCTACAGCGGTCACAATGACTACAGTGTCACCGTAGGTTACGAGGACCGATCCATCGGCCTGACCTGCCATGTAGTTTGCTTTAATGGAAATGCTTCTTCCCGCAAAATCTTTACTAAATATATTGTTCATGTCTTTATTTCCTCATCATGAAAGTTTCTTGCTAAATACGTGTTCCTTAAATAGGACCAAAAAATAAAAGTCCGAACGACTCCGCAATGGATGTTAAAGGCGCCTAAAGTTCTGTTCAGTTCAGTTTCCAGAATTTGATACTGGATTATTTTCTTAGTCCCAGACGCTGAATAACGCTCCTGTACCTCTCCACATCCTTTTTTCTGAGATAATCCAGAAGGCGCCTTCTCTTGCTTACAAGTTTCAAAAGACCTCTGCGCGAATGATGATCCTTTTTGTGGGCCTTAAAATGTTCCGTCAAGTATTCTATTCTGGCGCTGAGAAGAGCAATCTGGACTTCAGGAGAACCTGTGTCTACCGCATGTAATTGGAAATTGTTAATGACGTCCTTTCTTTTTTCAGAATCTAACACCGCTTCATATCCTCCCTAAAATTAGTCATAGCCAATAATTTGTTAACGTCCATTCTGACTGACAGCAGCAGGAAAGCTACCCAGCCTTGTTAAGGGTTTACTTCTGCTTACGTGTACTTCATCTTTCCTTTGTTTTTGACTTTTTCGAGGTCATAAATTCTTAATATATGCTCAAATAGATTTAATGCCTGTCATAAGTTTATTTGTCAGTATTAAAAATTCTTACGATCTTAGCCGCCTGCCTCTTTCCATCCATCGAATCAATCTGGTCGGATGCACAAAGCATTTTCGCAACAGAAACAAGGTTACTGCACTCATCTGCAAATTTTACCATATCTCCATCTGCAAGGGAAGGAATATGATATATTCTCAATGTTTCTGCAACCGGTTGATAACCTTCTCTCAATCTCCTGGCAAATTTGTGATCCACATAAATCGCCGGGATATGAGGCAGGGCGTCAATCAAAGGAATAATGTGGTCTGGAGGCCATTTTCCCGCTGCATTCTCAAGTTCGTCTAGGGATATGGCAGACGCCTCAAAAAAACTGCCGCTTCTTGTTCTGCGCAAGCTTGCCAGACATGCTCCGCAACCCAGCATTTCGCCTATGTCGGAACAGAGGGACCTTACATAGGTCCCCTTTGAACAGGAGACTCTAAAAGTTACGTAGGGCAAGTTCACTTCATCAATTGTCATGTCGTAAATTTCTATGATCCTCCGCGGAGCTTCAATGGTAATACCACGCCTCGCCCATTTATATAGAGGCTTACCTCTATATTTTACAGCTGAATACTGGGGAGGCACCTGTTCTGTCTCTCCCACAAAGCGGAAAAAAATATCTTCTATGTCCTCATGTAGTACATACGGGTCATCACGGGCAATGATTTTACCTTCTATATCCTGGGTGTCTGTCTTCACACCCAGTAACATAGTCGCCGTATAGTCTTTCGTGTCCGTTGATAGGAACTGTACTAACTTTGTTGCCTCTTCCAGACAAACGGGCAATACGCCGGTCGCCATTGGATCCAGGGTGCCTGCATGCCCGGCCTTTTTCACCGAGAGGGCTTTCTTGACATCCTCGACCACGTCATGAGACGTCTTTCCCGAAGGTTTGTCGATAACAACGATGCCATTCATGATGAGCTCGCAAAAAGAATGAAGCCGCCTTCTCAAAGAGTCCGGGCTTCCCGGCAGTGTCTCTTCATCAAGTTATTATTCATGGATTTGATGAAAGGTCAGCAACAGCGCCTAAAACCCGCTGCAAAACAGTCTTGAAGTCTCCATCTATATGGCACGCTGCGGCATTAATATGCCCACCTCCACCGAATGCCCTGGCAACACGTTCCACATTCACTTTTCCTTTTGATCGAAGGCTTAACTTAAATTGGTACTCTGATAATTCAGTGAAGAGAATGGATACCTCAACTCCGTCAATGGAGCGGGGGATATCTACAAAGCCTTCGGTATGTTCCTCCAGCGCTCCCACATCGTTGATGTCCCTCCGGTAGACGACCATGTAGCCGACCTTTCTGTCCCAGTCAAAAGCAAGTGTTTCAAGCGCCTTTGTCAAGAGTCTTATCTTCGAAAGAGGGTCGCTCTCATATACATTCTCTGAAATCCACTGAGGATCGGCCCCCCTTTCCACAAGGTTTCCCGCTGCTATAAGAGTGTCCTTCTTTGTATTTCCGTAACAGAATCCTCCCGTATCGGTAATAATTGCTGCATACAGATTGGTTGCTATGTCCTTCGTGATGTCAACATCCATCTTCAGCATAAGCCTGTAAAGCAGCTCTGCCGTGGAACTCGCATTGTGGTCAATGAGAACTATGTTG
This sequence comes from Syntrophaceae bacterium, assembly GCA_003142295.1. Lineage (GTDB taxonomy): Bacteria > Desulfobacterota > Syntrophia > Syntrophales > UBA2185 > Fen-1135. The sequence continues at coordinate 9,885 of PLLV01000163.1, read as the reverse complement.
CCAAAGTTCTTGTTTGAGACATGATGGTCAATGTTTATGATACGCTGCATGCTGCCGACGCGGGAAGCTTCATCTCCGATCCTGTCAAATTCGCTGCAATCGAGGACGAATACGACATCACACTTTTCGAGGGGGGGAAGCTTATGGACGATCTTGGCGCTCCCGGGGAGAAAACGATAATTGCCCGGTGTTTCATCCTGATTATATACTACAACCGCCTTGCCCATATTAGAAAGCATTTGATACAGGGCCAGCTCCGATCCCAGCGCATCGCCATCAAGTCTGACATGTGAGGCAATAAGAAAAGAGCTGTGCTTATTTATCATGTCAATGACTCTATTCAATATCCGATTCCTCTGTCACTCGTATTTCTGCAAGCAGTTTATCTATTCGGCTTCCGTATGCGAACGATTCGTCGCACACGAAAATAATATCCGGCACATAACGCAGTTTTAGCCTTTTCCCCAGCTCCCTCTTTAAGAAACCGGTTGCTTTTTCCAGGGCTATTTTGGTTTGAGGAGCGCAGGTATCTTTGCCCATCTCGACAAAAAATATTTTGGCTAAGCGCAGATCATCCGTCAGGTTTACTCCGGTAATGGTAACTAACTTAATGCGCGGATCTCTAATTTCTCTTAAGAGGATATCGGAAATATCTGCCATAATGAGATCCGCCACGCGGGTTGCCCTCTTAAAACTCATTATACTTATCCTCGCTATATTCGAAGTGGTCCATCGAATCGGGGAGATTGGTTATCTCAATTTTTGAATTCAACACTTCAGCCAGGTGAAGACGGTCGACAAATCTCAGAATGTGGTCAATTTTTCCATTTATATAACGCCTGTCATTCCCTACGAGGCTAAAACCGATCTGTGCCCTCTTCCAGTGATCATTCTGGCCGATTTCGGCAATAGAAATATTGAACTCGTTTTGGGTCCGTTTTAATATCCTGTTCAGGATGCCTCTTTTTTCCTTCAGAGACCTGCTTTCGACGATAAACAAATCTATAATGCCGGATCCTATAACCATATCTTAAATGAATTCTAAATCCGAAATTCCAAACAAATGTAAAACCCCAATATCTAAATTATTAACGTTTCCCTGGATTTTTTACTGCTTAGGTTCTTAGAATTTCGCATTTTTCTCCTGGTTGCTGTCTCAGAGTTTTCTTTCTATTTGCTCATTAATATAAGCCTCGATGACATCACCTACTCTGATGTCATTGAAGCCCTCTATTCCGATACCACATTCAAATCCTTCCATCACTTCTTTGACGTCGTCCTTGAACCTCCTGAGGGAGAGTAACTTGCCATCGTAAATCTGCACCCCTTCTCGTACCAATTTGAGATTTGCATTTCTTGCAATCTTGCCACCAGTCACATAGCTTCCGGCGATGGCCCCAATTTTTGGTACTTTGAACAATTCTCTTACTTCCGCTCGCCCAATTACCGTCTCCTTATAAACAGGTTCGAGGAGGCCTTCCATGGCAGCTTTCACATCCGCAATAACGTCGTAAATGACTTCATATAACTTGATTTCGACGCCCTCTTGTCCGGCGAGGTCCGTAACCCTGCTATCCGGTCTGACGTTAAACCCGATTATTATGGCGTTGGATGCCGATGCCAGCATGACATCCGTTTCTGTAATAGCGCCTGTTGAACTGTGGATAATCTTAAGCTTGATATCGGCTGTACTTAGTTTGTTCAAGGCGTCGGTCATAGCCTCTATGGAGCCCTGCACATCTCCTTTTATGATTACGTTGAGCTCCTTAACCCCTTCTTTAATTTTTTGGTATAATTGCTCGAGAGTAATTTTTGACGATTTGGAAAGTTCCCGTTCGCGTTCTTTTCTTATCCAGTATTCTCCAATGCTGCGGGCCTTTTTCTCATCCTCCACACATATAAACTCCGCACCCACTTGGGGGACCCTTGAAAACCCTATTACTTCCACCGGCATTGACGGTCCAACCTCTTCCACCCTCTCCCCCTGGTCGTTAATCAGCGCTCTAACCTTGCCAAATTCCGTTTTGGAGACAAAGGCGTCGCCCTCTTTCAGCGTGCCTTCTTCGATGAGCACGGTCGCCACAGGCCCGCTTCCACGATCAAGTTTTGCTTCGATGATAACGCCACGGGCGGACCGGTTGGGGTCGGCACGCAGGTCCATGACGTCCGCCTGAAGAAGAATCATTTCCAGAAGCTCTTCTATGCCCTGTTTCTTCTTAGCGGATACCTCGCAGTATATGGTATCACCACCCCATTCTTCCGAGACGAGATTGTAATCGGAGAGGACCTGCTTGATTTTGCCCGGATCTGCCCCCGGTTTGTCTATCTTATTGACGGCAACGATTATGGGAACTCCTGCAACACGTGCATGATTGATGGCCTCTATAGTCTGGTCCTTTACGCCATCATCAGCCGCGACTACCAGTACAACAATATCTGTTACATCGGCTCCCCTGGCCCTCATGGCTGTGAAGGCTTCATGGCCCGGTGTGTCGAGGAAAACGATATCTCTATCTTTAATGTGGACATGGTATGCCCCGATGGCTTGAGTAATACCCCCCACCTCGCCGGCGATTACATTGGTCTGCCTTATGGCATCCAGAAGAGAAGTTTTCCCATGGTCAACATGCCCCATTATTGTTACAACAGGCGCCCTGGTTGTCAGATTTTCGGAAAGAGACTCAACTTTTTGGAGCGATTCATCATATTCAGTTCCGACTGATTCCACCTGATATCCAAATTCGCCGGCAATGAGAGTCGCAACATCAGACTCTATGGCCTGGTTGATGGTAACCATCAAGCCGAGTCCGATCAGCTTATTAATAACTTCGCTCGCCTTAACGCCCATTTTTTTGGCAAGCTCACCGACGGTTATTACTTCACCCACCTTTATCCTCCTTTTTATTGCCTTCGGGGTGGTAATGACCGTCTTTTTCATTTTGGCAGCGACCTGCCTTTTTCCATCCTTCCACTTAATAACCCTCTCTTCTCTATCTGAGTCCGCGCGCCTGTCTTTCTTATCTACGAGTTTCTTGATAAAAGCCTTTTTCCTTGCAGATGGCAGTTCTTCCATCACGACTTCAACAGGTTTTTTGCCCTTTATCTTGGCCTTTTCGGGATCCCACTTAGCCGGTTTTTCCCCCGCCTTGGGAGGGATGATTTCCTTTACGATCTTTAGTGCCGGCTTCTGAGCCGGCACTTTCTTGACCTCAAGAGCAGCTTCCTTGGGTGCTTGAGCAGATACTGCCTCTTTCTTATCCTCTCTTTGAGGCGCCTCTCTTGCTTCCGGGGTCGCTGGAGGAGTTGCTGACGGAGGTGCAGGCTTTTTTTCAACCAACTCAATCGTCTTCTTGGGCTTCTTTGAAATTTCTTCAACTGCATCAGCCGGCTTCGTCTGGCTTTCCACCTTTATGTCTTTGACGGCGGGTTCTTCCGGCTTGGCAACTTTAGGCGGCATTGCTTCCTCAGGAACAGTTTTCTTTGGCGCCTTTTCAGCAGGAGCGGTCACCTTTGTCTGTACTTCTTTGGGGCCGGCCTTCTCTTTCTTAGCCTCTTTTGGGACTGCTGAATCAATCTTCTTTTCTTCAGGCGTTACGGGAATTTCGGCCTCGACAGGCTCTGCTATAATCTCTTCCGCAACTGGACGAACCGCCCGCCTTCTTATGATTGTGGACTTTATTCTTTGCTCGACCATTTCATGTGGTTCACCTGATAGCAATTCCTTCTGTATCTTCTCCACATCTGCGTCTTCCAGAGTACTCGAATGAGACTTTACGGCAATGCCGAATTTTTCCAAACGAGATATCAGCTCCTTGCTATCGATACCCAATTCCTTGGCTAACTCGTAGACTCTTTTCTTAGACATTCTTGAGACCCTCACATGTAATGGTTGTAGAAATGTGCCTTTTCATAAAGCTCGTCTTTGAGGTCTTTCCCCTCAATTTTCGCCCCCTCTCAGGAGCTCTTCTGTTCTGCTGTCTCTTCATCGATAATCTTAACTGCCGCTTCAATCCATTGTGACGCGCTCTTTTCTCCCACACCCTGAATCGCTGACAGCATCTCAGTATCTGTAGTGGCGATCATGGCAATGCTCTTGAAGCCTTCATTGTAAAGCTTCTCCGCCATGGCCTCGCCGATGCCGGGAATTTTAATGAGGGATTTGAATCCTTCTGCTTCCTGTGAAGCAGCCATGGATTCACTCTTAACGTCGATCTTCCACCCCGTCAATTTGACCGCCAGCCTTACATTCTGTCCGTTCTTCCCGATTGCTAAAGAGAGCTGATCGTCAGGGACTATTACTTCCATGGAACGGCTGTCCTCATCCATAAGAACCCGGTTAACCTTGGCCGGTGAGAGGGCACTGCAGACATAGGTAGCGTTATCGACGGAATAGGGAACAATGTCTATCTTTTCTCCCTTCAATTCCTGCACTACGCTTTGCACGCGGGAGCCTCTCATGCCGACGCATGCACCCACCGGATCAATATCTTTATCCTTTGTTCTAACGGAAATCTTGGTCCGTTTTCCCGGTTCTCTGGCAACATTTACAATTTCGATTAAACCTTCGGATATCTCCGGCACTTCCACTTCAAAAAGCGCCCTGAGGAAACCAGGATGGGTCCTGGAGAGGATGATCTGAGGTCCTTTGGATATTTTTTTTACATCGCACACGTAAGCCCGAATTCGCTCTCCCCGTTTGTAGGTCTCTCTGTAAATCTGTTCCGCCGCGGGTATCACGCCTTCAGCCCGCCCGAGGTTAACGATAATATTTCCGCCGTCGAATCTTTGCACAAAGCCGCTGACCAGTTCGCCCTTCTTATCTTTGTATTCATCATAAACGTTATCCCGCTCAGCATCTTTAACTTTTTGAATGATTATTTGTTTAGCAGTCTGAACGGCAATCCTGCCAAAGGTGTTTGTTTCAATCTTAATTCCGATACTGTCTCCCCTTTCCGCTTCTTCATCCAAACTTCGACGTGCCTCAGCTAAGGAAATCTGAACATCAGGCTCCAGTACTTTGTCTACGACGGTTTTGAATTGAAATACTTCAACCTCTCCCACTTCCTCGTTGTAGTGGGCCTCGATATTGACCTGGGGGCCCAATTTTTTCCGCGCAGCGGTCAGCATGGCCGTTTCCAGTGCCTCTATAATGACACTTTTGTCTATACCTCTATCCTTACCCATCTGCTCTATCAGACGTTTAAGTTCTGGTAACATTGAGAGTCCTCCATATTTGCATCAAAATTCATAAACCAGATGTGCCTTAACCACCATATCTCGTGGTATGCGATAAATCTTCCCCGAAACATCGACGATCAGAGTCTTTGCGCCATTTTCATCCAGATAATCATTCAGTTTCCCATGAAAATTTTTCACGCCGTCCAGTTTTTCGCCTGTCTTGATGCGGACGGTAGATCCGCGGTATTTAATGAAATCCTTGTCCCTGGTAAGAGGCCGGTCCAGACCCGGAGAAGAAACCTCTAACGTATAAGAGCCGCGAAGGACATCATAAACATCAAGGATGTCACCTACCTGTTTGCTGATTTCAGAACAATCATCAACCGTGACTCCTCCCTCCTTATCAATGTAAATCCGCACCAACCACCGAAATTTCATTTTCAGGCATTCAACATCGATGATCTCCATGTCTTCAGATTCAATCACGGGCTCAATGAGCTGCCTGATCTTTTCCTGGTATGGTAGTGACATATCAGCCATTTATTATAATACATCAATAAAGGATGCATCGCGCCAGACTCGCCTGGCATAACCGCTCTCATGCCTAAGCCAGACCCTGCAGCGATGGTACATCCTTTTTTGCCAGCCTTTTAGGAAAAAAAAAGTGGGCATCAGCCCACTCATCACTAACGTACACGATGATTTTCACGGCATTTCTAACATATAAAAAACCCCATTGCAAGAGAAAAATGGGATTTATATCAGGAGGCGGATTTAAAAAATGGAGCGGCCGATGGCAGCCGGATGCAGGTATATGATCATTATTACAATCCTGACTAAAAAAGGTGGAAATTCCTATGCATACCTCTTATACTTGATGCGTCCAAAAAGAATTACTCAATTTATAAATGATCGATGGATTGTCTTCCGCCATGAGATGCAGCGGACATGGTCGCAAGAGAAAGGAGGCAGGATATGGCATCGGTCAGTTTCATGGAGAAGATGGTCGACGGCGTCTTCGACGAAACGGCCTTTAATTCCTACCGCATGCCAGGCGATTCGGACAAGGTTCAGTCCCTGCTGCAATCCTACCGGGAGATGTTTAAAAACCATTCCCCGCAGAAGATTGAAGAGGAAGGACGTATCCCCGGGGAGATACTGCAGAAGATGAGAAAGAAGGGCTTCTTCGGGATCAGCCTTGCTGAAACCTACGGCGGGTTGGGCGTCGGCATTATCGAATGCATCCGCTTCGTAGAAGAGATCTCGGCCCAGGACTTGTCCTCTGCAGTTGTTTTTCTTGCCCACCTCTTCATCGGCATCAAAGGCATTGAACTATTCGGAACGGAGAAGCAGAAGCGCCAATATCTCCCCCTTGCCGCCTCGGGAGAGATGATATTTTCCTACGCCCTCACGGAACCCAATTTCGGCTTCATGACTATACAAGGTCGATCCCTTGACCTGCCCAGAAATGCAAGGGGCTATGAAAATAGTCAGCTTCATCGAAGATCATGCTTTAATCAGGGCGGTGCGCAGCGCGAATAAAGCATTTGATAGATATTTCATGGAAGCGGATGAGCTGCGGAGCATATATCAAGATACGGGCAAGGTGATTAAGATTGATGAATCGAAGGTAGAAAAAGTTTAAGTATGGTGTCGTAAAGTAGTTCCTATGGAAATGAAAATGAAAAATGTTAACCTTAGCAAAATGGAACGCATGGCGGTACTTGCATTTAAGAATGCTCTTAGATTGCATTTCGATTCAATCTTACTTTATAAGAAAGGCTCAGCTCCATCAGCATATCATATGTCAATCCTCGCTCTCGAAGAACTCGGAAAATATGAGATATTGGATGATTTTATTTACCATAGTAGAATCGACGGAAGGTTCACACCTGATCAAGAACTGGAAATTATTAAGAGCATTTATAACCACCGCGTGAAACAAAACTGTTTTGTAGGGTTTCACATTGATTATGAGTATTACTCCAGCAAGATGATACAGGAAATATTTAAAGGCAAAATGGAGATGTCTAAACAGAATGCAGCATATGTGGGACTACCTCGAAAAAATAGTATGATAAACCTACATGGCAAAATTCAATCACCATTTAAGATCAAAAGCAAGGTGGCAGAAAAACAAATAACATTGGTTAATGATACATTGCTCTTACTCACATTAGGATTTCTCAAAGGAACCTATGCCATTGATATTTTGGATCTTGAGAAATATCTTACTATGAGATTACTTAACAAACTGAAACGTTCATGGACTATCATGAGGTCAAGAGAGAGGAGAAGATTTGAGGCTTTAAACAGGCTACCAAACGATGACGAAGATGATTAGTTAATGGTCAAAGTGAATGTTTATTCAATGCTTTTGATATACTTCTGATGAAAATTATTGACCCTGTTCTGACCCTGAAAAATGAGGCGTGAAATTTTTCTGAGCATTTGTAATGATAGGGATAAAATGGAGCGGGCGATGGGAGTCGAACCCACGACGTCCAGCTTGGGAAGCTGACATTCTACCGCTGAATTACGCCCGCTCAGAAGAGAACATAGACAGTAAAAGAAAACAAATACAGATCAGAACAACGCTGGTCATCTTAGCCATCGGAGACTTTTTGTCAAGGCTTTTTTGGCGACATCCTTACGGTAATTGACTTTCCGTGCGCCTCAAGCCCCTCCATGTCAGCAAATCTTGCCGCCCGCTTTCCGTATTTTTGCAGGGACTCTTTCGAGAAGAAAAGAACACTGCTTCGCTTCACAAAGTCGTAAACCCCCAAGGGAGATGAAAATCTTGCCGTTCCCCCTGTGGGAAGAATATGATTGGGCCCTGCCATATAATCTCCGAGGGTCTCCGGTGTATTCTGCCCCAGAAAAATGGCGCCGGCATGTTTTATTTCAACCAGTATTTTCTTTGGCTGCCTGACCATTAATTCCAAATGCTCCGGGGCGAACCGGTTGGCGATTTCTGTCGCCTCCGCTATATCTCTGGTTACAATAATGGCGCCGAAGTCTTTCAGAGCGCGTGAGGCAATGGCTTTTCTTTTCAGGCCATTTAATTGAAGAGCAACTTCAGCGGCCACCTTCCTGGCCAAGGCTTCATGCGGGGTGAGAAGAATGGCGCTTGCCATTTCATCATGTTCGGCCTGGGCAAGGAGATCAGCAGCGACATAAGAGGCATCTGCCGTCGCGTCCGCTATGATAATAATCTCGCTGGGGCCGGCGGCCATGTCGATTCCGCACCAGCACCACTGGTAAACCATCATCTTGGCAGCCGTTACGTAGGCGTTGCCGGGGCCGACGACCTTATCCACTCTTGGTATTAATTCCGTGCCGTTTGCGAGAGCGGCTATGGCCTGGGCGCCTCCTATCTTGAATATACGCGTGACGCCGCTCAGTTTTGCAGCGGCAATTATCAAGGGATTCAATTTTCCGTCTTTTGCGGGTGTAACCAGGATGATTTCAGGAACGCTCGCGATCTTTGCCGGAACAGCCGCCATGATTACGGTAGAGGGATACGAGGCAAGACCTCCGGGGGCATAGATGCCGACGCGCTCCAAGGGCGATATGCGCTGTCCCAGTTCAATGCCCGCTTCATCACAAACAGACCAGTTTTTAATTACCTGTCTGCGATGAAATCTTTCCACCCGCTTCGCTGAAAGCTCGAGGATCGCAAGCTCTTCCGCTTTGACCGTAGCTACGGCTTTTTTTATTTCTGCAGAAGATACTTCTATGGTATCCGCAGTCGGAATCCACTTATCAAACTTTTTCGTATATGTAAAAAGGGCTTTGTCCTTTCTCTTGCGGACATCTTCCACAATTATCTTCACCTGTCTCCAGATGTCCTCATTGAACCAGCCGCGATTTTTAATCTTCCGGAATATGTTCTCGAAGCTGGCTTTATCGGTGCGGATAATTCTCATCTTAGCCGGAAACCCTTTTTATATTGGCGCCGATGGCGGCGAATTTCTTTTCGATTTCCTGGTATCCCCTGTCTATATGATAAACCCTGGACAGCTCCGTCTTTCCTTCCGCCGCCAGTCCCGCGAGGATCAGGGAAGCGGAGGCCCGGAGGTCCGTGGCCATGACCGGGGCCCCTTTGAGTTTTGGGATTCCCTTTACCATGGCGCTGTTTCCATGAATCAGAATATCGGCTCCCATCCTCATCAATTCACTCACGTGCATAAATCTGTTTTCAAAAACCGTCTCTGTTATGACGCTCAGGCCGTTGGCCACTGACATTAGAGCCATCATCTGGGCCTGCAAGTCAGTGGGAAATCCCGGGTAGGGGAGTGTTTTTATATCAACACTTTTTATCTTTTTCTTGGACGCGGCTCGGATGCCCCCATCGAAGGGGGTGATTTCCATTCCGGCATCTCTCAGCTTTTGGGTCAACGCTTCGACGTGAACGGCTTCACATCCCATTATTCTGACATCTCCGCCCGTCATGCCCACGGCAATCATGAAAGTGCCTGCCTCGATCCTGTCCGGAATAACGGCGGCTTCAACGGGATGCATTTTCTCGACGCCGTCTATCCTGATTATGTCCGTGCCGGCCCCGGTGACCTTCGCCCCCATGCCGTTCAAGACATTGGCGAGATTGACAACCTCAGGCTCCATGGCGGCATTTTTCAGAAGCGTAGTCCCGTCAGCCAGGCAGGCGGCCATCATGATGTTTTCCGTTCCAGTTACCGTGGGAAT
>PLLV01000240.1 GCA_003142295.1 Syntrophaceae bacterium | reverse complement strand
TTTCCAAAAATAGCGTGGAAAATTGCGTACTGAATCGTATCCGTATCTTGAAATTCGTCGATTATGGCAGATCTGTATTTGCGCCTGATCGCTGTTGCAAGTACGTCGCCCCCCGGCCCTTGCAATGCTGACCGCATTTTCAGTAGGAGGTCATCATAAAACATGATATTCCGCATGCCCTTCCGGGCCGCGATTTCTCTCCTGGCAGTTCTGATCATTTCCGTCTTAAGAAATAGAAGATGTTTTTCCATGAGATCTCTCAGTGCACGGGCCATGACAGTAGCGTCCTGGCACACAGCGAAAAACTCATGCCCCGGCGGTTCGGCGCCCTTCTTTGTTGATGCACTGATTTTTGCCTGCATGAATTTTTCAAAATCTCTAAACAGCATCAAGTGTTGCCCGTCGGATGCAAGAAAGCTTTGCATGGCCTCTATCATGGCAGGCACTCTGCTGCCGTAAATATTGGCCTTGAGACCTGGGCTTTTCAGCATTTCCAGGATCTCTCCCTGCGCAGCGATCCATATCTCCCGAAGCCTTTTAAGTTTGCCTTCGAAGAGCGTCAGCGAGTCGGCAATTGCGCCGGCCTCCGGAGGGTCCGCTTCCGGAACGATCCTGACATCAGGGTTCATTGCGTTATTATCCAATAACTTGAGAAAATACTCCGGGCTGAAACCCTGATTTATGGCGTACTCCACCAGCTCAGGAAGGGCGTCGTAAAAATGTCTTCTCCAGAAATCCTCCACTATCTCCTCTCTTAGGTCTTCCTGATTCGTTACCATTTCCACATCAAAAAGGGCGCCGCTCTCGAAGGCATTTTCATAGAGCATCCTCTGGCAGAAGCCGTGAATGGTAAAAATTGCAGCCTCATCAAAATCCCTGACAGCAGCGGTGAGCCTTTCCAATGCTATCTTCCGGTCTGCTTCATCAGGATATTTTTCCAGAAGCCCTCTTAAGAAAGATTCGTCACATCGCCCCTGCGTAAATGAATCCAGGGCATCCTTGAGTATTTTCCGAATCCTGTCCTTCAACTCTTCCGTAGCCGCAACGGTAAAGGTAACCACGAGGATCTCTCTGACAGGCAGCCTCTTCTCGATTATGAGGCGAACAAAAAGACACGTTACAGCGTAAGTCTTTCCCGTGCCTGCAGCGGCCTCAATAAGATTTTTCCCGTCAAGAGGACTGTTAATCGGATCAAATTTTTTCATGTGTCTCGAATTATCCCGTTTGCTTGAATCCCGTTATGGCCGCAGATCTTTCTGATGCGCGAAGAGCGGCGCAAATATTTCCTCCGCAATCCCCTGAAACTCCGCATCAAGGGGATCTGCATTACGGAAGCAGAGGCTAAAATATTGGTCCTCGCATTCGCCCGGCCTTTCACCGAAATCGCTCCCCTCCCAAACCTTCTTTGCCTCCTCTAGTCCTGCGTCTCTCGGTTTCCCCTTTATAAGCACCGCCTGTGCATACGCCCATGAACTGTCAGGAAAAAATTTGAGCGGCTTAGATAAGCCCGTCCCGTATGCTTTTAGCAATCTCTGAAGGATCTCCTCAGGCTCATCGACCGGCGTATATTCGCACGCTCCGGCGCTGCCAAAGAGAAAGCTCCGGCGCGGATAGGCATCATTCCCTATGGCATTCAAGACAAGCTGTCGCAGCCATGCCTGCAGGAAGTCACTTGCCTTAAGTCTTGCATACCGAAAATGTGTCAGACCGCCCGTATGAATGGAATCGATACGGCCCGTCAACATGAATCCGGAAATCTCCATGTTAATATCCAGTGGAGCCAGTCTCTCTGTCAGAATATAGGGACGAATCCGCGCGGCAAATCCCGCTGCACCTTGGGCCAGACTGCTATAGCGATAAGACCCAACCGTGCCATAGGGAAGCTGCCCGGCTGCCTTGGCCACGGAAAAGTAGTCGTCGAGGTTCCATCCTGCAAGGGCCTTCTCCACGAGAGTCTGTTCAAGGCTGTATTTCGGGAGACCGGCAAGATCGAATAATTCCTGCTCACGCAGCATCTCCGCCTCATCTTCAAGCGTCACGCCAAGGCGTCTCTGCACGATGAATCTCGCCGGATTCCTGAAGAAACTCATGAGATCGCTTAAATCAACGGTTTTCCATTCATCTCCCGGCTCGGAAAGCACGCCGTCTATGAATACAGGAGGAGATGCACTGGGACTTAAGAGACTGCGTGCGGCTCTGCAATCCTCCTCGGAATAGCTGAACAGCCCCGGATCGCCCCTGAAGTATTGGGGGTTGAAGGCCTGCAGGCGATGCTTTGTTATGACGTGTTCAGAAATATCTTTCCCGCAAATTCTAAAGCCCTGCTTTATGTAATCCAGAAGTTCACTTACAAGCACTGACGGCGGGATAAGGCTGTTGTCCTCGATGCTCTGGCCGACATAGCTGATGTATAACCGTTCTCTTGCCGATAGAATAGCCTCCAGGAAGAGATAACGGTCATCGTTTCGCCGCGACGGATCGCCCGGCCTCGGCGATTTCAACATCAGGTCAAAGCCCAATGACCTTGACTGGCGGGGAAAACTGTTGTTATTCATGCCCATAAGGCATATGACCTTAAAGGGAATGCTCCGCATGGGCAGCATTGCACAGAACGTCATGCCGCCTGTCAGGAAACCGGCGCCAAGAGTTTCTTCCCCAAGGACATGCCTCAAATAATACTTTATTACATCGATCCCTACAGCCTCAGAGAATCCTGAATTAACCTGCATGCCCTCCAGTCCCCTGAGCTTCTGTCTGAAAACATGGAGGCCCCTTCCCGATTCCATATCATCATCAATTTGAAAAAATTTATCCAGAATGCCAATGAGTGTCCGCGACCAATCATCGATAGTCATCAAGTGGCCAAGGTCGCCTGCCTCTTTAAAGAGCTCATTGGCAAAAGTCAAGAACCGGCCCAGAGCTGCAGCCTCACCACCTTCAATATTATCGTAAGGCAGAAGTCCCTCAAAGAGTCGATCATCCTTCTGAGGCATCGCATAACCCAGGAGCAGACGCTCCAGTCCTGCCTTCCAGGTATTTTCTGAAAAACCCGGAAGTCCGATGTGCCGGCGATTTTCTCCGTCGATCCCCCAGTAGATACGTGTATCCCCAACCCACCATCTGATCACGGCAACATCCTTCTCGGAGAGATCGAACTTCCTGCCGACATAGGTCGATTCGAGGATGGAAATGATGCGCGAGACTTCAAACCGGCTCCCGAAGAGTTCTAAAATCTCAAAGAAGGTGTCAGTGATCTCAACCTCTGTCTTCACACTGATATCGGCTATGCTGAAGGGGATGCGCTGTCTCTCACTCGATTCCCTGCTTTCAGGAATATCGAAGACGGCCTGAATGAAGGGTGCATACGCTTCAATATCCGGTGTCATGACCAGGATATCTTTGGGCATCAGTGAGGGGTCTTCTTCGAACATGGCCAGAACATTGTCATAGAGAACCTCGACCTCCCGCATTTTACTGTGACACGAATGGATTTGTATCGACGAGTCATCATGGGAAATGCTTGACTGCGGGTCATCCTCCTTCCTGCCCCTGTCCCGTAAATTGAGCATGTCTGATTGTACGGCTGAAAGTACGTTTTTTTCACCACCGTCCTCAAAGGAATCGTAATATTCAGCTTGAAAATCAGACATGCAGCCAAAAAATTCCCTTCCGAGGGAACCCAGTGATGAGAGCAGGCTGTTGCCCCTTTCCAGATATAATGCTTCTTCGGTAGGGCTCTTCCGCCCCGTTTTCTCCCTTACTCTTGACAGCTCCCGCCTCATCTCCCTATCAGAGCGGATATCAAGCCAGAATTCCTGTGACGGGCTCATGAGGAAAAAATTGACTTCAATTGAGCTGGCAAGCGCATGAATAATCTCTAAATGAAAGCGCGGCAGCGACGAAATGCCGAAGACTGAAATCCTTTCAGGCAGAAGGTCTACGTCAATGCTCTGATATTGCATTTTTTTAAGAAAGTCGTCCCTGAGCCTCGCAGGGTGATAAAAACAATCTCCCTTCATCAATGCACGCCATATTTCCGCCTGCCACTTCTCATCTTTCTCGCCGGTCCCTCCCGCCTCCCAGGACATCACCATCTCAGGCCGAAAAATCAGATACTGATCAAAAACATGTGCTATTCGCTCCGCAAGCTGGAAGAGCTTTAGGTTAAAGGGCAATCCCCTCTCTTCGTCAACTGCATCGCTGCCGAAGAGATAGACATCGATAGTTTCGAAGCCGGGGCTTTTTGCAAATGACGGAAGCAATCCCAGGATTTTCCACGTCATTGTGTCGGGATCGGTGGCCTGATTCTGCTGAAACTCCGGCATTACAGCGGACATAACGCGTGCCACAAATGCTTTGGGAAAGGCAAAGGAGATATTTGCTGAGATGCCCAGATGATGAGCCAGCCGCATGGAGACCCAGCGTTCCATCCCCCGGCTCTGCACAATAACCACTTCTTTGTCCAAAGGCGAAGAAAGAGGCGCCCTGAGAACTTCACTCAGATTCTCTGCCAGGGTTTCCAATCTGTTGCTGGTAAAAAGTCTTAAACCCACTTCATGCCTCGCTCGGCCTTACGCTTCATCGAAAATGGCTCAATCCTTATCCGGACTATGATCCAGCCCCCGAAGCCATGCTTCGTTTGCCGGAGACTGCTCCAGAACCCGCGCGGCAATCGTGAAAACAAGAGGGCCTGTCAGCAGCATGCCAGCGGATAATTACACTTGGGGTTATCTGCCTCGCCTGCGAAGGTGCTCATCTCTGATACCATCAAAGCCACGGGAAGGCTCCATAGAAGAGGGGTTGCAATGAGTAACAGGAGGGCAAGGCCCGGGCCCGTTGAGCTCACCAGTTCTTCTAACCCGAAGGCCCCGCCGCTGACCGTGAAATAAATGATACCGACCAGAGGTATGAGTGAAATCTTTTTCAATGAAAAACCATTTTGACTTTGATAGACTTGTTGAAGATATCCTTTGATGGTCTGAAGTATAGGAAAAGCAGTCCTCAGTGTCAATGAGTTTTACTATGCGAAAGAAGCACATCCTCATAACAGGCCCTCCGGGCATCGGCAAGACGACGCTTATCAAGAGAATCTCTCATGACTTACAGAATCTTAACCCTGTGGGTTTTTACACGGAGGAGATACGAGTGAAAGGCATCCGCAAAGGATTTTCTTTAGTCAGCCTTGACGGCAACAGGGGAATGCTTTCCCATACCGATATCACAAGTCGTTACAGAGTGGGCAAATATGGCGTGGATATTGCCGCCTTTGAGGATTTTCTCAGCCATATCGCTTTTTTTAGTCCTGATACCGGCGCGATTATAATCGATGAAATAGGTAAGATGGAATGTATTTCCGATAGATTTAAAAAATTATCGAAGACAATACTGGACTCGGAAAAGCCCGTCATTGCCACCATCGCAAGCACAGGCGAAGGCATTATCAAAGAGATAAAGAAACGTGATGATGTTGAGCTTTTCGTGATGACGCAGAATAACAGAAATTCGCTGTTGCCGGAAATATTAAAACTAGTTCATTTCTAAGAAATACATTCGTTGCCTCGAGGGTATTCCTTGCACCATGAGGACTTCATTCCTCGACTATGTTACCCCGCGGAATGTGGTAAAGCTTTCTCAGTACCTCATCAAAGTAGTCAGGCAGGTAACGGTTCCACAGATTGATAGGCAATTCACCCAGTTCATATTGTGATGAATAAGGAAAGAGAAACAGATACTCCATGAGGTACTCTATATTTTTTGCGAGGTGCCCGTTGTACGGCTGCCGCAAGCGCTGCTCGATGATCCGGTCTTCATGCATGCATCGGCCGATTTCGCTCTCCAGCATTTCTTCGTAATCGGAAACTATTATTTCCAGATATATATGCTCCTCCCCGGATCTGACAAATTCTGCAAACTCTCGATTGGAATCACCCGGCCTTGAGCCTCTAAGGCGCATGATGTCAATGATTTTCTCGCTCAGGGGGTGACTGAGTATCTCTTCACGGGGCGGACTGTAACATACGATCACATTAGTGGCATTGTACTTCCCTGTATGTCGCTCCTCTTCAACAATTTCGCATCCCTCCATATGTCGGAGCACATTCAGCAACTCTCCTTGCTGTGAATCTTCGAGTATCACCTTCATGCCCGCCACGTCATTGATTATCATATCTTCAACATCATGAATCTCCCGCTTATGTTTGAAATCTTCGAGCAACCGGTTTTCCGCCTTGAGGAATTCTTCAATCATCTCTTCCTGTGATGTCGCAAGCTGATCCCTGGGAATGCCAAGGATTCTGGCGCGATCATCTGCAAGCAGATCGGCGCGTTTCCTTATAGCGTCGAACATCCGGTCGATAATCCTGCGGGCAGATTTCTCCGCCATCCTGTGCACACGCTTTTTCCTGCTTGACCCAAGATATTCGTCTGCAGAGCCGCGTTTCCCGAAAAATAACGTCGCATGGAAAGGAGTCTCCCTGTAAAAACGTCCCGGCTTAGCGTGGTAGTCAGCAATTAATCCGTCTATCCGCTGGTTATGATAAGGTGGATTGGCAACAATTATGTCCTTGAGGTCNNAAATGAACCAGGCGGATAATCAAATCTGCATCGGACGGATGCACATCGCAGTACATCCATCTCCGTATGAAATCTTTCAAATCCTTTCGATGCAGAAAACTGTTAATAGTGATCATGATGTCTTTGCTCCCTGCAAGCCTCTTCTATATGCTGAAAAGCGTTTAGGGTCAGGCATCTCCATCCTTTCTGCATTTACATAAATATATTTTAATGCTAAAGGCCAATAAGACATGAAACTATAATTTTCGTTAAACTTAATATATAAAATGCATAATGACAACGCATTTTTTCCCTTTTGCCAATAATTTATGTAGCTTGAAATTATAGTAATTTACGAGCGAAGTGCCATGAACATGAAAAAGCGTCTCATTATTTTGTCGGGCCCATCGTGTGTCGGGAAATCGCCTCTGATCAAAGCCCTCAAGAAAGTGCACCCGGAAATATCCTTCCGGATGCCCATCCTGTTCACCAGCCGGCCACCCAGATCTATTGAAACGGAAGGCGTAGATTACTATTTTCGTTCCGAGCAAGATATAAGGTCTTTTCCGCCCGAGCGTTACATCATCGGTCAAATACGAAAAATCTGGCAGGCTATAGACCTCATGGGAATGCAAGTTCTATTTACCCACAGCAGCCTGATTATCGTCGAAATATATCCCACCCTCGGCAAACTGTTTCGAGATCATCCACTGATACGGCAGTTAACTGCTGATTTTGAGGTTTATACCGTCTTTATCAGCCCTGCTTCTGAAGACGAAATTCATGCACTCCAGATTAACATGAGTTTTGCTTCACCGGAGGAAACTGCAGCCGCCATCATGCTGCCCAAACTTATCAGCCGCACGCAACAGCAGGGGAAGCTCCTTACCCCGGAAGTATTGGAGGATCTTGAAATACGGGCATCCATGGCCTACGAAGAGATGAAGATGGGTGAGAATTATACCTATCGGATTGTCAACCATGACGGCGAAGATTCGAATAACTGGCGCTACACACCCCCTATGGGTGACGCAGGTGTGACACTGAGGCGTTTCGTAGATATCATTCGCAAATAGAAATAATTCCCCGGAAGGCCCCTTCCCCAATCAAAAATTTCACAGACTGGTTGCATCGCTCCGGAGGTTGTCAACGACGTATCACAGCTTACAAATAATCCTTGACGCTGATAAGTAAAATCGCTACTTCTACACGAAAGAAAGAGGCAATGGGATTGCCTTGAATATCTCATGAGGTGCAGGACATATGACACAGGATGCTTACGAACGTTTAGCCGTGCATTTAGATAGCCTCCCCGGCGGTTTCCCCCGTACGGAGTCGGGCGTGGAAATGCGTATTCTCAAACGCCTGTTTACTGAAGACGAAGCGGCACTCGCCTGCTATCTGCGAGCGATGCCTGAGCCTGTTGAAAGAATTGCCAAACGTGTCAGCGTGCCTACGGAAGAATTGGCGGAGCAACTCTACCAGATGTCACGCAAAGGGCTGATCTTTCGCGCCGACCTGCCCGAAGGACCCCGCTACATGGCAGCCCAGTACGTCGTCGGTATCTGGGAGTACCACGTTAACGATCTTGATGAAGGCCTGATCAGGGATATGAATGAATATATCCCCCATCTGATCGATCCATTCCTAAAACTTAAAACCAAGCAACTGAGAACTATACCGATCGGCGCCAGCCTGGACGGGCAAGGAACCGTCATGCCTTATGAGGAGGCCCGAAATTTGATTGAACAGCAGAGCAAGATTGTTGTCGCGCCCTGTATTTGCCGGAGAGAGCATTCTATGATCGGGAAAGGCTGCGGCAAGTTGGCTGAGGCCTGCCTCATTTTTTCCGGTGCGGCTCATTTTTACGAGAAGAACGGTCTGGGGCGTTCAATCAGCCGCGAAGAAGCCCTCCAAATCCTGAACAAGGCTGAAGAAGATGCCCTTGTTCTGCAACCGACCAATGCACAGAAGATTATGGCCATGTGTCTTTGCTGTGGAGATTGCTGTCAGATACTAAAAAGCCTTAAGAGACTGCCCAAACCGGCTACCCTTGTCCATACCAATTACTACGCCAAGATCAGGAAGGAAGAATGCATAGGCTGTGAAATCTGCGTGGATAGATGCCAGATGGAGGCCATCAGCATGAGGGACGACGTTGCCGAGGTCGATCCTGACCGCTGCATAGGCTGCGGCCTCTGTATACCGAAGTGCAGCGCCGACGCCATCGATCTTATCCGCAAAGATGAAAAAGAATGTTACACACCCCCTGACAATGTAGTTGAAACACTAAGGTGTATTGTTAACGAAAGGGGGTTAATGAAATAGATCATGAATTTGCTCGTTCTCAACGGCAGTCCCCGCAAGAAAGGAACGGTCGCCACGCTGCTCAGGGCAGTTGCAGAAGGCGCATCTGATAAACATAAGGTGGAATGGGTTGACGTATATGACCTTAAGATGAAACCGTGCGTCGCGTGCATGAAGTGCAGGCCTGACAAGGCATGCGCCCTTGGCAAGGATGACGCCCACGCCGTGGGGCAGAAGATAAAAAATGCCGGCGGTCTCATAATAGGCACACCGACACATTGGGGAAATATGAGCACTCCCCTGATGACCCTGTTCGATCGAAACGTACCCGTGTTCCTGGGAGAGCAAAGCGGCGTTCCTTACCCCCGTCAGAAAGGTAAGCCCGCCGTAATCGTCACAGCCTGTACGACACCCTGGCCATTAAACTTTTTTGCCGCAGGGAGCAGGGGCTCTGCACGGGCAGTGTGCACAGTCTTGCGCTATGGGGGATACAGACTTTTAGGCCAGGTCGTCAAACCCGGCACCAAGAGACGCCCGCAGATCTCAAAGAACATCCTGGAGAGGGCGAAGAAACTCGGCCATCGCTTCTGAAACTTCATTGCACTTTCGTTTGTACCCTGACTTGTACAGAGCAGTGACATTATCTTTGATCCTGGATTCTTCGGTTTAGATCTAAGCGCCGTACGCCATTTTCGTATCTATTTTGTGAATGCTTTACGCACCGTTTGATGCATGTAAAATATGGAAAAACGGCAAGACAACGAAACATTCACTGTAACCTGTAAGCGATGCGGGAAGTGCTGCCTGTCTGCTTACGCCCCTGCAAGTGAAGAAGATATGGAAAGATGGAGGCGTGAAGAAAAGAAGGAAATCCTCCGTGTCATGGGACATTCAAAAGCCGCATGGGCAGGAGACATTGTCGTATCGTCAGAAAATGGAAAAATACTGTTTAACTGTCCTTTCCTCAGATATGAGGGGGAATATTTTTCCTGCACGATCTACGAAGACAGGCCTATGACTTGCAGGAAATTCAAACCGGGGTCTTCCGAACTATGTTCACAGTTCAAAGGATCAAATTAAACCATTTCGAGGTGAAAATCACATGAACATCTTCATCTGGCGGCACAGCAAAAAATTTTCCAGTTGGTCAATGTTCGATGAGCCACATATCTACAAGGATAATTATATGCAGGCGGAGGTTGTCGTCCTGGCCCATTCTAAAGAGGAAGCGCTGGATCTCTTGCGCGAGGATGATAAATGGGATATCGAAGAATTAAAAAGAATTCAACCAATAACTGTTCCCTTGGACCAACCCTGCATAGTGAGCAAACTAATTTATTTT
>PLLV01000074.1 GCA_003142295.1 Syntrophaceae bacterium | reverse complement strand
AGGTCTTTACCGACCACGCTGAAGAAAGCCCCGATGACCATGTTTAATCTTTCCAGAATGATTCGTCTCTCCCTGATGGCGAGGACTTCATTGATGATCACTGTGAACAGCAAGACCTCGATAAAGGCGAACGCGATATCTCCGATGAGACGATAGAAGATGTGGTAGGCATCCCGGAAAAAGGCGTAGTGGATAAGATAAAAAATCGTGGAAAGGGCAATCAGTGATATTCCCAGAAGGAGCTGCCATCTCATACGCTTCATAGTTCATCCTATCAGACAGGTGAGAGGCCTGTCCATAAAATCCCCCTGCCCCCCTTTGTCAAAGGGGGATTGTCAAAATGGTCTTTCTCCGAAGATGCTCCTGCCGACCCTCACGATCGTCGCCCCTTCCTCAACGGCAACCTCGTAATCTCCGGACATGCCCATGGAGAGTTCCCGCATCTCAGCACGCACTATATTTTCATCAATAATCCTGTCTCTCAGCTCCCTCAATGCCTTAAAATAGGGCCTCGCATCTTCAGGGTTATCAAACCAGGGGGCCATGGTCATCAGTCCCTGTATGGAAAGATTATCGAGGGATGAAATATCCTTGACCAGTCGCATGGCTTCTTCGTATGGGACGCCGCTTTTCGTTTTCTCTCCGCTGATATTTATCTCGATCAAAACTTTCATCGCCATGTCTTGAGCCCTGGATCTCTTGTTAAGTTCAACGGCCAAATCCATCCTGTCTACGGAATGGATCATATCAAAAAGATTCACTGCGTATTTTGCCTTGTTGCTCTGGAGGTAGCCGATCATATGCCACTCGATGCTCCTGCCCATCTTCTCAATCTTTCTTTTCGCCTCCTGGACATAGCTTTCCCCGATGATATCAACGCCGGCCTCGATGGCTTCCATGATCCGGTCGTCATCCACTGTCTTGGTCACGGCCATGAGCCTAACATCAGAAACCTTCCGGCCCGCGCGCAAAGCGGCACCGGCAATGGCGCTTCTGATTCTTTCGATATTAGCCTTCACCGTTGATTCCACTGCTCCCTCCGGTAAAGTCTATGGCCCCAATCCTTTTCAGTACATCCACAACCTCGCACAGGGGAAGTCCCATGACATTTGTGTACGAACCGTATATCTCTTTTATGAAGAAGGCGCCCATTCCCTGCACGGCGTATCCTCCCGCCTTATCGTACGGTTCCTGCGACCTTATGTACCACGCCATTTCATCTTCCGGAATTTCCCTGAAGCGGACAGAAGATTCAACGGCGTCCCTGATGAGGATATCAGCGCTCTTCCTGGCGACCGTGAAGCCCGTAAAGACTGTATGGATTTGTCCGCTCAGCTTGCCCAGCATCTCTTTCGCCTCATCAGGCGTCCGGGGCTTACCGAGTACATCGCCATTGATAATAACGATGGTATCCGCACCCATTACCCAGGCCTCCGGATGGAGGGCGGAGGCCATCTTCGCTTTTTCTTCCGAGAGTCTTAGGACATGATCCCTTGGTGCTTCCCCTTTCATGAACTTCTCATCGACGTTGCTCGGCATTATCTCGAAGCGTAATCCCAGGAGACCCAATAGCTCAATCCGGCGGGGAGATGCGGACGCCAGAATAAACCTTCCGGACGTGGTCACCACTATAGATATTCCTTCTTTTTTTTATCTTCCAGGATTTCCACGACCTTCTTCACATCCTGGGAACTGCCTCTCTTGCAGATCAGCAGGGAATCTTCCGTGTCCACAACTATCAGATCTTCCACACCAAGCAGGGCCACAAGCTTCCGGGGACTGTGGATGAGTGAATTCCTGGCATCGACACCAACGAAGAGATCACGGCAATTTGCGGCGTTTCCATTTTCGTCTTTGTCTGACACCTCCCACAGGGCATCCCAGGATCCTATATCCGACCAGCCGAAATCTCCTTCAATAAGAAGAATATTATCGGCTTTTTCCATGACACCGTAATCAATAGAAATAGATGGAATCGTCTGGTACACACGTCGGACGACTTCCCTTTCCCCCTCTGTCCCTATGGCTCCTTCTATGTGTAAAAGACCATCATGTATCTGGGGAAGCCACTTTTCGATTGCCCCCAGTATTGTGTCAACATTCCACACAAACATCCCGCTATTCCAGTAAAAGCCTCCTTTCTTCAGAAAGGCCTTCGCTTGTTTGAGTGCAGGTTTTTCCCGGACGGATTTCACCGCATAGATGTTTTCGCCGTTGATGGCAGCTTTAAGGTCGCCCTTTTCAATATAGCCGTAGCCGGTCTCGGGACTGGTCGATCTTATGCCGATTGTGACAAGGTAATTCCCGCGACTTGCCATGTCGGCAGCAATGGAAAGGAGATGACGGAAGCGCAGCGCGTCAGTAATTAGATGGTCCGCAGGGAGTACAACCATAACATCGTGAGGAGACTTCCGCTTGATATGGAGAGCGGCAAGACCTATGCATGGAGCGGTATTTCTGCCAAGAGGTTCGATGATGATGTTCTCTTGTGGGATGCGGGGTACCTGCCTCATCAGCTCATCGGCATGGCTCTGACCTGTAACAATCAGAATATTCTCCTCGGGGATAAGAGGTGCTATCCTCTCTATCGTTTCCTGGATAATGGTCCTTGCACAGACAATATCCAGCAGATGCTTGGGCATCTTCTCTCTGCTCTTGGGCCAGAAACGGGTGCCTTTGCCCCCCGCCATGATCACTGCATACATCGGAAAACTAGTCCTCCCACACTTTTTTTGTGAGGCGTCGCTAAAGTATCAAAAGAAATGGTGATTATCAATGTAAATAATATATTGCAGAAATCAGCATTTCATAAAACAGATAGCGGCAAGATGGGTACTAACCGCTTCCTGCGTAATTTTTCAAGCGGCCAATCAATACAAATCTGCGGCCGGGATTACTCACAAGAAGTCAAGGCAGTTGACATTTATCCATTGAAAGCCAAGGATTTCTAAATCAAAATATGCGATAAGTTGGGGTGCAGGCCAAAACAACCACGGCATATTTAAACTTACGACGCCCACCATTTTATAAGGAGGCCTTATGAAGGGAAAGCATGAGCATAAGCATACGCATCCCGGCCATAATGCTGTTCTCCACAAGCACGACCATACCCAAAAAAGAACTGAAGAGACTGCATCTAAAATAACGTTTCATCGTAAAGATAATCATACAGATTATGCTTGACAGTTGCGCACGAATGTATCACTAATATTGCAAATGTAACAAAGGTGAGTCATGTCTAAGATAATCAGATTCGGCGTTTCTTTAGAAGAAGCATTGCTTCATAATTTTGACAGCTTGATCAAGAAACGCAAATACACAAATCGCTCCGAAGCGATTCGTGATTTGATCCGCCAGGAATTGCTGAAGAAAGATTTGGAAGAGGACCGAGAAGTCGCCGGCGCAATAACCTTCATCTATGACCATCATCAGCGAGACCTTTTGCATAAGATTATCGACGTCCAGCATGATCATCAGCACATCATCCAGTCGTCACAACATATCCATCTGGATCATCATAATTGCCTGGAGATCGTGGCGGTAAAAGGGAATTCCGGGAAGGTGAAGAAACTCGCCGACACCTTAAAAGCCCTCAAGGGAGTCAAGCACGGATCATTGAGCGTATCGGACACCGGGTGAATCACATAGGGAAACAGGCATTATTTTTTTGCTAGTGGGTAGTACGATTATAAAAATAATAACACGAGAGTTCTTGACAATGTTACCGGATAAACAGGTCAGGCTGAATGAAGATGAAAAAGCTTCTCATATCCATGCAAAGGTCATTGCATTT
>PLLV01000187.1 GCA_003142295.1 Syntrophaceae bacterium | reverse complement strand
AGGGATCAGTATCCTCTCAGTAAGCTTGCCCTCCTTGCAGAGCTGGGAATAGCCGATTCGCATTTCAGCGATGAGGAGTATGGTGAGGCCGAGCTGGCCTACAATGACTTCATCAACCTCCATCCAACGCATGAGAATGTGCCTTACGCGATTTATCAGCTTGGCATGTGCCACTATAAGCAGATGTATAGCATAGACCGTGATCAGACCGAGACAAACAAAGCCAGAAAAGAATTTGAAAGACTTATTGCACGCTTTCCTAACAGTAAATTTTCCTTGATGGCGGAGAAGACGCTTCGGGAATGTAAGAAGAATCTTGCAGAACACGAATTCTACGTAGGTCACTTTTACTTCAAGAAAAAACAGTATAAATCCGCCCTGAAAAGATTTGAGACAATTGCGAAGGATTATGCAAACCTTGGTTTGGACTACAAGGTATCTTACTTCATCGGTGAAACAAAGAAGCGACTTACCCAGGAAGAGGCGAGCAAGAAAGAATCAAAAAGCACAAAATAACCCTTGCCGTTTTCCTACCCTCATAAAAAATCAACTAAGAGCGAAAACAGGAATTATCGAGAAAGTCGAAATCAATGGCCTTCTTGACCTTATATACATAATCGCCGGCGATGAAAATATAGGATATGTGGGTCTGGATTAATTCGACATGTTCCGGTCGGTGGGGATAGAATTCCGGCCGGAACATGGCTTCAACCAGTCTGGGATGTGTCATCTTTTCAGATAACACCCTTGCCTCCCAGTTCTTTTAGTTTTACCGGGCCATATCCAAAATACTTCAAGTATATGAATCCATTGTCGTAACCTATGGGTCGACAGGCCCATTTTGTTCTCGGCGGTGTTTCTGTTGCCTTCCACTGTGCCTGGGCACAAAGAACAGAGCCGTAGACAGGATCCTGGACGGGTGTGAACATGCCCCGGTCCAGCCAGTTTTCATCTTGCATAGCTTTCCACGGCGACACGATCTCCGCTACGACGGGAGTGATGGGCGCCAGCCTGCCGCTTTTCGCATATTCAACAGATTTTTTTGTGAGTTCTTCACTTGTGTACTGTGCCGTCAGTGGATCGATCATGGCCTGATACTTGAGCTGCCAGTCTTTTTTCATGAAAGGCGCCAGGGTGGTCCATTCTTCAGCTTTCCACTCGTCGTATTTTCCCATCATATCCACGAAAGCCTTCCACATCTCCAAGCGGAGACCTCCAAGGAAGACGCCGCCGTCCTTGGTCGGATAAAAGCCATACAGCCATAAAGCGGTATCGAGGCTGCCGAAGCGCTCATTGATTACGCCGGCCTCGCCATACCACATGAGCTGATAATCATTCAGGCGGCCGTAAGCTTCCGGTGTGGATACGTCAAGTGCCTGGCCCTCGCCTGTCATATCCCTATGATAAAGGGCCGCCAGAATGCCCATGGCTGCGAAAGTGCCGGAGACGGCCCACGCTATCCAGGGCCCGGCCTTTGTGGGAACGGCGTATGGCACATCCTTTACGGTCTTTCCTTCAGGCAGGACTTCTCCTGTCGCATACTGTATGCTGGAGCGTGCCTGGGAAACGTTGTCATAATCATACTGCTTTCTTTTGCTCTCCGGACCAAACTGGCCGAAGGTGGAAATCGATGCAAAGATGAGGCGCGGATTGATCTCTGAGAGCGCCTCGTAGCCGATTCCCCACTTGTCCATAGTCCCTGCCGGATAGGTCTCGATGAGGACGTCCGCCTGGGCGACAAGAGACTTAAGTATGTCTCTCCCTTCTTCCGCCTCCAGGTTCAGTGTTATATGGTACTTGTTTCGCCCCTCCTGGAGATACGCGAGCCCTGTATCCTTTACCATTATCCCGTTGGGGGAGTAGGTCCTGACCAGGTCGCCTCCCGGCGGTTCGATGCGAATAGTCTCTGCGCCGAGTTCGGCCAGCATGGAAGAACAGAAACATCCTGCCATGCTCCGCGAACTCAAATCGATTACCACAAGATCATCCAAGGCCTCGGGTTTTTCAAAGTTGTGTGCCGGATCATCAAGTGACCTGATATTGTCTGCCCATGCCGCCCATTTTGCTCTCTTGTAGTCTGCCATGTTTCATCACCTCCTTAATATAGCGCCGGATTGCCCGTCCCAATCTGGGGGCGGCCTGCGGCCTTGCTGGTCCTTCCATCTTCCCAGGACGCCGTGCGTATAGAGTTCGTCCAGTTGGGCCTGGTTTCTGCCCAGGATCTTGGTCATGATAAAGTCATTGTCAAAACCCACGGGCCTTACTGTCCAGCGATGTTTGGGCGGCGTTTTGGACATCATTATGGGGATTTCGTGATCGACATACTTTCCGTACATGGGGTCGTCAATCTCTTTGATGAAGCCCCGATCCCTGCGGTGGGGATCTTCGAATTCGTCTTTAGCGTTGTGAAGGCGGGTAGCGGCGAAACCGTGCTTCTTCCCCAGGTTCTCGATCTGGTCGGCTGTCTTGGTTACTGCCCAGTCGGCGATGATCTTGAGTATTGCCAGGGCATTTTCATCTTTGAGCCGGGTCGTATGATCCTTGAATCGGGAATCATCAGCCAGTTCCGGCTTAGCCATGGCCGTACAGAGACCCTTGAATTCATCCGGCGCCGGTGCCGCAAGGGCGGCAAAATTGCCGTCTTTACAAAGGAACGTATCGGCAGGGCAGATGCACTGATCCCTGTTTCCCGATGGTTCCGCCCCCTTGCCTGTCATCTGCTGGTAGGGCCAGATCCACCCCATGGCACGCATGATATTTTCACTCTGTGACATTTCTATATACTGCCCCTTGCCGGTTCTTTTCCGGTGATGAAGGGCCGCCAGCACGGCAACTTCACCCATCATGGCTCCGTATACGTCGCAGATCCAGATGCTCTGCTTGAGCGGGGGTCTCTTGGAAAAACTTGACATCCATGCATAGCCCGAGAGTGCCTGCGCTGCACCGTCGTTGGACGGCCGGTCCTCCTCGGCGTAGCGGCCCCACTGGCCGAATCCGTTTTTCTCAATGTAAATAATGCCGGGGTTTACTTTCTTGATATCTTCATAACCGATGTTCCAGCGGTTCGTTACCGCGGGCCGGAGGTTGAACTCGACAATATCCGCTTTGGCACAGAGCTCTTTGAAGATATTCTGGGCCATATCCTTGTGCAGGTCCAGGGCCATGTAATATTTTGATGGGTTGATGTGCATGAACATCGGGCCCTGTTCCTTGTAAAACCATCCGAAGGGATTCAGGGAACGCGTTACATCTCCCGCAGGGGGTAATTCGATCTTGATCACTTCGGCTCCCATTTCGGCCAGAAACGATGGGCCTGCCGGTCCGAAGAGCAGTGTACAGACCTCTATTACCCTGATTCCTTTCAGAGGCACCGGTTTTTTTAATTTGTTCTTTGCATAATCTTTGAAGACTCCAGGCATACAGTATTCCTCCTTTTGATCCTCAATCTGTAAGCGGTAAGTAAGTGTGTGCTGATAAGAGATGCACAATCGTTCCTCATCTTATGGTAGTCCGCGTTTCTCCATCACCCCCTTTCGCTGGCCTGTCCGCTCAATTGGCCGCAGGCAGCCATTATATCGCTTCCTTTACTTGCCCGGATGATGGCTGTGTAATGGTGCTTGAGGAGAACCTGCTGAAATGCCCGTATTTCATCCAGAGAAGGCGCTCTGAATCTTGAACCGGGAAATTCATTGAAAGCGATCAGGTTAAGCTTGCATCGCATCCCTTTTAGGAGACGCGCTAGTTTTTCCGCACTATCAGGCGAGGAATTCATGCCGGCAATAAGAATGTATTCGAATGTAAGCATTCTCCGCCCCGGCATGGGATAATTCCGGCAGGCATCAAGAAGTGTTTCTATGGGATACTTTTTATTGATAGGCATCAGGTAGCTTCTTGTAATATCGTCCGGGGCATTTAGCGAAATCGCGAGATTGACGCAGATGTCTTTACCGAGCTGCTCTATCATCGGTGCAATCCCGCAGGTGGATACGGTGACTTTCCTGTGTGAAAAACCGAATCCAAGCTCGGAGGTGATTATCCTGATTGCCTTAAGGGTATTCTCATAGTTGGCCAGAGGTTCCCCCATTCCCATCATGACTATGTTCTTGATATTTTCTCCCTCCGGCGTCTCAGCCCTGAGCTTTGTTATCTGTCCTGTTATTTCCGAAGGGAGGAGGTTTCTCTTAAATCCCTGCCTGCCGGTCATACAGAATGCGCACCCCATCTGACATCCAGCCTGTGTAGAAACACAAACCGTCCAGTGATTCTTTCCGGGGATGAGGACACTTTCGATAAAAAGACCGTCCCACAATGCGAAGAGGATTTTTTTTGTGCCGTCCTTTGACACCTGTGTCTTTACAATCTCCGGCTCGGCGATTCTGGCTGCATCATGTATCTCATTCCGAAAGGCCTTGGAAAGGTCTGTCATATCCTCAAAGGATCCGGCATTCGACTGGTAAAGCCACTTCATAATCTGCCGTGCCCGGTATTTCTCCTTGCCAAATCTCGAGATAAAGGTCTCAAGCTCCGCCAGGGACATGTCTTTCAGGTTCGGCTTAACCAAACAATTTCTTTCTGATATTTTTGGCAATTGCATCGATGAATGCTTCCGTATTGACCTTCCTGTTCTTGGGGCTCTGTTTGGCAACCGAGAGGAGATCGCCTGTCATGATCCCGGATGCCACAGTAGAAAGGGCCGCCTTTTCAAGTTTGTCCGCAAACGAGCCTACTTCAGGAGTCACGTCGATCTCGGCGCGCTTGCGGAGGCATCCCGACCAGGCAAAGATTATTGCCATGGGGTTTGTAGATGTTTCTTCGCCTTGGAGATATTTGTAATAGTGTTTCTGTACCGTGCCGTGAGCCGCTTCGTACTCGATATACCCATGAGGAGAAACGAGGACGGAGGTCATCATGGCCAGACTGCCGTTCGCCGATGCTATCATATCGGACATGACATCTCCATCGTAGTTCTTGAGAGCCCACAGCAGGCCGCCTTCAGACTTCATGATGCGGGCCGCAGCATCATCGATTAGTGTATAAAAATATGAGATACCTGCGCGATTGAATTTTTCCTTCCAGTTCCTTACATACTCTTTCTCAAATATATCCTTGAAGCGGCCATCGTATATCTGAGAGATGGTATCCTTGCCGCTGAACCAGAGATCAATCTTTTGATCGAGGGCATACATGAAGCAGACTTTTGCGAAACTTTCTATGGACTCGTCGGTATTGTGCGTGCCTTGGATAATCCCCGGTCCTCTAAATTCCTTAATGGTCTGCCTGATGGGTGAGCCGCCTCCTAGAGGAGTAAAAAGGAGCTCTGCCCTTCCCGGAGCGGTTATCCGCATCTCCGTACTGCTGTAAACGTCGCCATACGCGTGTCTGCCTATGGTGATGGCTTTTTTCCATACGGATACAGATGGCCTGATATTTTTCACAAGGATTGGCTTTCTAAAGACAGTTCCGTCAAGCATCTCCCTGATCGTTGCATTAGGGCTCTTCCACAGTTTCTTGAGATTGTATTCTTTGACCCTTTCTTCATTCGGTGTGATCGTCGCGCACTTGACCCCTACGCGGTGTTTCATAATAGCTCTCGCCGCAGCAATTGTAACCCGGTCGTCCGTTGCATCACGATTCTTGATGTGAAGATCGTAGTATTCGATGTCCATGGCAAGATAGGGAAGGAGCAACTTGTCCTTAACCAGCTTCCACATGATTCTNNTATCACAAAGGAGATGACCTGTCTATAGGAGTCGAGTTATATCTGGCTTATTACATAGAGAAGACCTTTTGATATCTATGCATTATATCATTGCAAGGGTGAGCCGCAACCTGATTGCTGCAATGGTCAGCGAACCAAGGCTTATAATGTATTTTTCTGCTCCGTAAGCCAATCCTTGATTATCTTTGTTGCCCGGCAGTCGTCTTCATTGTAATCAATAACAGCCTGAATTTTCTCCCGGTATCCATCTGGATCAGTCTGGTATTTGAGATAGTAGGCTATGGCGTCGAGTGCATTGATATCGCCGTGTCGCCACTTGAAACCGAGGAAAGAAGCTATATCTTTGAGGCCGTTTGTATAGGTGGGAAAAGCGAAGGCCTTAGTGGCCATCCTGTGGAGGTCAACCATGTGGGATAAAACTGACGTATCGGCTCCCTCCACAAGGTTATGCCTCTCTGCGAGGCGCTTCATGTGCCAGTGTTCGTAATTGTGCCAGTGGTAAATGACGTAATTATTATGCTCTTTCAGAAAAGACATAAAATCGCAAAACATTTTCCCCTCGTCCTCTATCTTGTGGGCGATGAATGGATGACACTTTTCCCTTCCGCCCGTGTGGACAATGACGCCGATGAGATAATCAACGGCATCTGTCGCGCCTTCGAGATCCGGCTCATCAGTTCCCTCCATGTCCAGGAATATTTCAGTGGACTTTACAGGGAAATGCAGAGCCGAGGGATCGATGGGGATCGGTTCATTTTTCATGATGGCCTTGGCATTCAATATCAACTTTTTTGCGGTGGTGTCACTAATCCCCTGAATAGCCTGCAGGGCTTCAATACTGGCAGATGAAATATCCCATACCTTTTTAAATCCCCGCGAAACCAGCTTCTCTTTCATTCTGGGACCGACTTGTCCCACTAGTGAAACATCTCTTATTCTGATTGCCTCGTGATTGATATACCTTTCCCATGGCCACTCCGCCGCATTGTAGGTTGCCGTCGGCCGTTCTATGCCGACCAGAATTGCCCGGGTTCCTTTCACAGCAATCTGGAGGTCTGCCTCATAATCGGAGAAGGAATATTCCCGTGTCTCCATGTCATGGTTAATGATTCTGAATATCCCGGGAAGATGTTCCTGGATCTTTGCCAGCACACACGTATAAAAGGCACCCTGAAGGATATGTCCCTTCTTGATTCTCTTCGCCTGTTTGATTTCCGTCACAATATAATGATAATTTCCAAAAATGGAAGGATGGTCATTTCTCTTCTCAAGGATGTCTGCAATTCCCCGCATATTTTCCGGGAGATAAAACAGGGGAGATCCGCAGATGACTTCGGCTCCGCTGGCCATTTCATCGAGCAATCTGCGAAAGCCCTCCTCAGGTTTCTCATAATGCAATGGCCTGCATGAGGGGAATGCCGTTTCTATGACCCTTCGTTCGTGTTCACGGCCCCTCTCGAGAAGGAGTTCGCGGTAGGGGCTCATGGGATCTTTTTCTTCCGCGGAGATAAAGTTTTCGCAATAGATTGTGAAAGGGGATGCGTGATAGAGGGAAACATTCTGCGCTGTCAGTCCACTCTTCAAAGGGCCGGAAAGACAGCGGCGATAGATTTCGTCAACACTGGGCATGGCAGTTTCCGTAACCGCTCACAACATTGCGCGAGATAGCGGAGTATATCAGATATGCCTTAGATTTAGTGCGCCGCCGGCGAGGAGAATCTTTTTCTGCCTGTCTGACAGGTTGTAGCTGACCTCGAATGATACACCTTCAGAGACATTCTTAACGATCATTTTTCCGTTTTCCTCGATCGTCTTTCTGGCGTCCGGAATCTCAAGGCTATCCCCCTGGTTAATGCGCTCGTAGTCGCTTTCTTCTTTAAAGGTAACGGGAATGATGCCGAAGTTTATCAGGTTCGCCGCGTGAATTCTTTCGAAAGATTTAGCTATGACGGCCTTCACGCCTAAGAACATAGGACCCGCGGCGGCGTGTTCTCTCGACGAACCCTGCCCGTATGAAAGCCCGGCGATGATGATATTGTGTTTTCCCTTGTCCTGGATCTTCTTAGCGCGTTTGAAGAAGCGCCCATCCAGCAGCTCAAAAAAATACTCTGAATATTTGGCTATGTTTGATCGATATTTCATCCTGGTGCCGGCAGGGACAATATGATCGGTCGTGATTTTATCCCCGACCTTGATGGTGACTTCGCCTTCAATCGCATCGGGAAATGGGTCATTCCTCGGCGGGACGCCCATATTTGGACCCCGGAAAATTTCTATGGCAGAAGATTCCCCCGTCGACTCGGGCTTGATGATCATACTGTCATCTATGTGAAATTGATCAGGCATGTTCACCTGAGGATATGCCATGCCGAGGTCACGGGGGTCGGTGAGTCTCCCAGTTATTGCTGAGGCTGCCGCGGTTTCTGGACTTACGATATACACTTCTGCGTCAATTGTGCCTGACCGGCCCAGGTAATTTCTGTTTGATGTTCGGAGGGACACCCCTCTTGTCTGGGGACTTTGGCTGTTGCCGATGCAGAACCCGCATGCGCTTTCCATGAGTCTCGCCCCTGCCATAATGAGGTCAGTAAGATAACCTTCTACGGCAAGATTTTCCAGTACCTGTCGTGAGCCAGGTGCAATGATCAAGCTGACTTCCGGGTGAACCACATTGCCTTTCAAAATCTTGGCGACTGTTACCAGATCTTTGAAGGATGAATTAGTGCAGCTTCCGATACAGACCTGGTCCACTCGAATTCCTCCCACGTCTCTCACGGGGCTTATATTATCGGGACTGTGCGGTTTTGCTGTGAGTGGAACGAGATGAGAGAGGTCAATATCAACGATTCGGTCATATTCTGCATCCGGATCGGCGCTTATTTCCTGCCAGTCATCAAGCCGCTTCTGGGCCTTTAAGAATATCCGCGTCATCTCGTCGCTGGGGAACACGGAGGTGGTTACGCCGCATTCCGCGCCCATATTGGCTATTGTGGCCCTCTCAGGCGCCGACAGCACGGCTGTGCCTTCTCCCCCATATTCAAAGATGAACCCCACATTTCCTTTCGTGGTAAATATCTCAAGAATCTTCAGGATAATATCCTTGGCGGATGTCGAGGGAGGCAGTTTACCGGTAAGATTGATCTTGATTATCCTGGGACAGGTGACGTAGAAGGGTTCCCCCGCCATAGCCAAAGCCACATCCAGGCCGCC
The DNA here is from genome assembly GCA_003142295.1 of Syntrophaceae bacterium. Lineage (GTDB taxonomy): Bacteria > Desulfobacterota > Syntrophia > Syntrophales > UBA2185 > Fen-1135. Next base: position 5,905 of record PLLV01000187.1, on the reverse strand, counting down.
GGCCCCGATGGCGAGCATGCCGAGGGCTCCACCCGTAGGCGTGTGGCTGTCGGAACCGAGGAGCGTTTTCCCCGGTTTTCCAAACCTCTCAAAGTGCACCTGGTGACAGATACCGTTGCCCGCCCGTGAAAGGTATATGCCATACTTCTGCGCTACAGTTTGCAGGTACCTGTGGTCATCGGAATTTTCAAACCCGCTCTGAATGGTATTATGATCAATATAACTTATGGACAAATCCGTTCTGACTCTCGGAACCTGCATCGATTCAAACTCAAGATAGGCCATGGTCCCTGTGGCGTCCTGCGTCAGGGTCTGATCGATTCTAATTCCGATCTCAGTTCCGGGAACGAATCTACCTGAAACAATATGTGCTTCAATTATTTTTTCGGTGATCGTCTTGCCCATGAGATTCTTGTTATGCTTTCACTCCTTTGGCAGGAGAATAATAGCAATCCTCCGGTTTTTAGCCCGCCCTTCGGGGGTGTCGTTACCTGCCATCGGCTTGTATTCCCCAAAAGCAGTGGCTGACAAGAAGGCAGGATCAATTCCCTGCTGCTGTAAATATTTTGTGACATTGATGGCTCGAGCCGCCGAAAGTTCCCAGTTGGTGGGGTACTGCTTAACGAGGGCGCCTTTGATCTTTACATTGTCAGTGTGCCCCTCAATACGGATCGACTTATCTTTGACATTTTTGAGGATATCGATGACCCTCTTCAAAACTGCCAGTCCTTCCTTTGTCACCTCTGCCTGCCCGGAGGCAAAAAGGATTTTGTCCACCACATCCAGTGTCAGTTTTCCTTTAAGTTCTGAAATTGTGACCTGGCCCTTGGCCACCTCACCCTTCATTTCCTGCATCAGCTGTTTGTAAGTATTGCTCTCAGACTGAACATCTGCCTCTTTCTTTTTCAGCTCCGCAAGATTTTCCTTCAGTCTTGTATTTTCAGCCTCGAGGTCGGCAGTCTTCTGCCTGAGATCCGCGATTGACTTTGAAAGGTCATCAGTTTTGGATTTCAAGACCTTATCCAGCTCGTCTCTCTCCTTGGCCGCATTGGCAAAGGCTTCTTTCAGTTGATCTCTGTCCGCCTTCACTGCTGCGAGTTCCTTTGCCTGACTATCCGCCTCCGCTGATTTCTTCTCGTAAGTGGCCGTGGTAACACAGCCGCCAATAAAAAAGGAAAACATTAAAACAATGATGAATGATAGCGCTTTCTTATGCATGTCTGCCTCCTTCACAATTCTTATAATTATTCATTTACTCTGTTTCGCCGTGCTGCTTCGCTCCTGTATGCAAACGGCAACTCTCGTTCCGTAATTGCCTGACTGCAACTTATCTTTGCTATCTATACTGGGTTTAAGAATATATATGGTATGCGAATAAATCAATAGAAATGTGTCTTCGTCAGTATCCAGCTTCCTTCGTGGACATATGGTGAAAAAAAATGGGACATGTCTATGTCCCATCTTTCCAACCTTTTTCCTTTTTCCCCACGCTATAAAGGTGGATTATACTCCGCTGTCCAACCCCTTGATCCTGACGGCTTTGACAAAGCGTTTGTCATAGTAAGGTTTGTCGAGGGTATCTATCCTGACTCTTCTCTCCCGGCCGGCTGAGGCGTGGACGAATTCATTGTTTCCTATATATATCCCCACATGTCCATAGGCCCGCCTCGTATTGAAGAAGACAAGGTCTCCCTCTTTAAGTTCATCTCTCGATACACGCTTCCCCACATGTGCCTGTTCCTTCGCCGTTCTGGGAAGGCTGACGTCAAAGAATTCGTAAAGCTTTTTCACAAATGCAGAACAATCCAAACCTGTGACTGATGATCCTCCCAATCGATATGGTGCGCCTAAAAATCCCTTGGCGACCCTTACAAATAATGACCGTTCATTGGGACTGTCCCACTTTCCGAGCAATTCAGAACTTGCATCTGCATCCTTGTCCACTTCCGCCAGGTCATTGTTCATGACGAGGTCGTCATCATCGCCCAAAAGGTCATCGTCTTCGGCTGATTCATCTGTTTCATCAGTTCTCGCCGTCGCCAGTTCTCTCACAGGGCCGTGCCTGGCAAGGACAAGTTTCTGCCCTATTTTCAAGGATCTTGCATTGACATGATTCAGCCTGCTGATTTCACTTACGGGATGGCCTGTTTTCTTTGCGATGGCTTTAAGGGTATCCCCCTTTTTCACCACGTAGTATTCGGAGCTATAGGAATGCGCCTTCTTGGATTTGGCTATTTTTTTCTTGCCGTTATCGGGAATGATGAGGACTTGTCTGGGTTGAAGGGCATCACTTGTCAGACCATTTGCTTCCATCAGGGCCTGAGGAGTAACGCCGAACTTTTTTGAAATCTTGGCGAGTGAATCGCCGCGCCTGACTTTATATTCCTTTGCAAAGACCTCCTGGCTGAGGCCAAATGCAGTGAACAGGACAATCAGTCCCATCCATAGGAAAATCTGCCGTTTCATCATGAAGTACCTCCTCTTTTTCATTCGGGGGATCCCCATTTTGTTAACGGTGCACAGATTTTGACAATGGATGACAAGCTGCACACAAAAAAAGCTAACGTCACCTTGTACAGAAAAAATTATCATAAGTCAAAGCAAATTTTCACATAAACGAGGAATATTCAATAAAATCAAATAAAATCATGTCTTTTCGCTTCAATAATATGGGGGTTCATGCGCTCGTCAGTGCGTTATGGTTGGTCAAAAGAAGTGTTTATCAATAAGTCGGGATGCTACTCCTTGCTTTCATATTATGATGATTTGGTATATGAAGCATTCACGATGGCGATGGCGTGCCGTCAAAAAGGTATTGAAAATCCTTCCTGAACTCCTTTACAAGAGGGGAGGGGGGATTTTTTGACTTAAGATGAAAAGATTAATCGGCATTCTTGTTGTTACCCTTATATCTGCCCTCTTTCTGAGTATTGGCTTGTATTTCATTTACCCTGATGTCTCAAAGCTGAGGAAGGTGTATCCTAAAAAAACGGCTTTCATGGAGTATCGGGAAAAAGAGTGGCAGAGTCAGGGTAAGAAGAAAAAGATCATCCAGCAGTGGGTGCCCCTATCGCAGATTCCTCCATATGTGATAAAGGCAGTGCTTATCGCGGAAGACGATAAATTCTGGACTCATGAGGGGTTTGATTATGAGGCCATGCAAAAGGCCATTGAAAAGGACATCAAAAAGAGAAAATTTGCCCTCGGCGGGAGCACAATAAGCCAGCAACTCGCAAAGAACCTGTATCTGACTCCTTCAAAAAATCCTGTCCGCAAGATAAAGGAGGCTATCCTCACATGGCGGTTGGAGAGAAATCTTTCCAAGAAGAGAATTATCGAGCTCTATCTGAATGTCGTTGAATGGGGTGATGGTCTGTTCGGTATCGAGGTTGCCGCCCGCCACTACTTTGGCAAACCCGTATCAGAACTGACAGCCCAGGAGGCAGCAAGGCTGGCAGCGGCCCTTCCCAATCCTATAAGATATAATCCCGCTGGCACTTCAAAGTTTGTTGAGAGCCGCTCTGATAAGATATACGAAATCATGGTAAGAAGGGGTATCGTGATACCGGAATACGAAGAGATGCTGAGTGAACCTGCGAAAACCGAAGGGGGAGATCTGCAGGACACTCCGGAACCGGTGCCATCAGATACCAGGGGATCTCATTATGACAGTAATATGAATACCGGAAAACCCGCGAATCCTTCCCGCCCGGAAAAGAAATAATCTGCAAAGGTGCTGCCAGGCAGCCTTATTTTCATGATTCAAAAAATTATCTTTGCATTCACGGTTACAGCCCATGTTCAGCGCACTCGCGCTGACGAGATGCGTCCGTTTAGCATCCTAGCCCCCTGCGTGATAGAATTTCGGAATACCGCAGCATTCAATCAATCATGAGCCTGCAATGTGCTCCACCTAATCTATTCGTCGAAATATGACTCATATCTGATATCCTTTCCCTCATCTTTGGAGGAAGCCGTGGGGAACCGAGTCCGCTCATCGCGGCTTGGGTCTGATGACGCTGCATCCTATTATGTCAGTCAAAGAAGTCTCTTCAGCCAGCTTATGATGCTTTCGACTCCCCGTGAGATCTTCAATAAGGCGCACGATAATATCGAAGATAATTGTTGCTGCAGCCAGAAGTTCCGCATCATGCTGCCACCATCCGGTCACCAGAATGTAAAAAAAGTAAAGGCCCGACTTCTAGCCGAGCCTTTATTATGTTTGGCTCCCCGGCGCGGACTCGAACCACGGACCCGATGGTTAACAGCCATCTGCTCTACCGACTGAGCTACCGGGGAATAGTCGATTTCAATATTTTCAATAGTATAAGATAATCCTAAAGTCAACTGTCGTCTTATACGATTTGCAGTTTCATGAAAAAGTCTTGATAAATCTTTCTAAAGTGGATATTAAAAAAGCTGATTCGAGTTGCGCCTTATAATACAAGACAATCTTCTTGTCAATAAATGTTAGTGAGAGCCTTGTGACTCTTCACCTGAAGTTAGTGACGAGAAGGAAACCTTTCAAATCTTTCTTTACGTTTGTCATGAAATATCAATAGAAGGGATATGGAAAAATGGAAAAGTATGTTTGCGGTATCTGCGGATATGTGTATGACCCTGCAGAGGGAGACAAGGAGGGCAACATCCCTCCCGGCGTTGCGTTTAAAAAACTTCCCGATGAATGGGTATGTCCCATATGTGGCGCTGGTAAGGAAGAGTTTTCTCCTGAATAACGAGCAATTGATACGGGAAGGGACCTTCGAGAATTTAGGCCGAGTGGATTCCCGTCTCTTATGGGCTTACCGGTTACATGTTTTTTCGATGGATGTGAACAATTACGAAGAAAGGTTCATCGGGGATGAGTACAACAGATGCGTTATATGAAGCATATACGGGTGAAGCAAAGGCGGCGCTGAGGCTGAAGGTATTCGCCGACAGGGCCAAGGAGGAAGGATACTCTCAGATCGCGAAACTCTTTCGTGTTATAGCATTTTCGGAAGAGATCCACGGGGCACGGGCACTACTCGTCCTGGGGAGGGTGAAGAGCACCGAGGAAAACCTTGCCGCCAGCTTTGAATCGGAAACAAGAGTTGCCGGGGTTGCCTATGATGAATTCGTCAAACAGGCAGAAGCGGAAGGGAACAGGGCGGCGGTGCTTCATTTCAGTCAGAGCAGGGATGTGGAAGAGGTTCATGCAAAGCTCTATAAAGAAGCGATGAGCCACGTGATGGAGGAGAGGGAAACCACATACTACGTCTGCACAGTATGCGGTTACGTATCGGATGGCACCCTGCCTGACGAGTGCCCTGTTTGTGGCGCAATGAAGGAGCAATTCACGCATTTTGATTGAGAGAATTTATTGTCATGGGAATTTTAATACGCTGGATAATTCTGACGGTATCTATTATCATAGCTTCCTACCTGCTGGAAGGTATCCACATCACCGGTTTTTTTTCCGCCTTCTTCGCGGCAGCCGCGCTGGGAATCTTAAATGCCTTGTTCCGGCCTATTTTGCTGATTCTCACCCTGCCCATTAATGTCCTGACATTGGGACTTTTCACTTTTATAATCAACGCCCTGATGCTGAAGATGGCATCAGGCATCATTCCTGGGTTTGAGGTTCACGGGTTCTGGACGGCCGTAATCGGTTCCCTCATCATCAGCGTCATAAGCTGGCTCCTCAATTCTTTCATCAGTGACAGGGGAAGGGTAGAGCGGGTAGAGTATATCGACCTCACAAAAAAGGGTGATAAGTGGAAATGACCGGCACCATGAATTTAACCCCCGCCATGAGGCAGTACCTGGAAATCAAGGAGCAGCATAAGGACTGCATCCTTTTTTTCAGGATGGGGGATTTCTATGAGATGTTTTTTGAAGATGCAATTACCGCTTCCAAGATTCT
>PLLV01000147.1:14606-14761 GCA_003142295.1 Syntrophaceae bacterium | reverse complement strand
GCGCTCTGCCGCAATCTCCTCGAAGAGCAAAAGGCCTCATGGCCCGATCTTTCTCTGGCATATGAGGCTCTGGGAAGTGTGCGTGTAAAGGAACTCCGTTGCAACGGCTTTTCTGTGAGGCTCCATCATAATCCCGGAAGGATCAAGAGCACTAC
>PLLV01000147.1:0-14566 GCA_003142295.1 Syntrophaceae bacterium | reverse complement strand
TGTCCGGAGCACTATACTATTGCGCATATTATTCATGGTCCCCAGTCGTTTGAAGGAATGGTTTCAACATTTCTGAAAATGGCAAAGGACTTCAGTCCGGATTTCAACGTGCTTTATAACGGCCCGGAAAGCGGCGCATCCGCGCCGGACCACCTGCACTTTCAGGCGGCTGCTCGGGGAATACTGCCAATCGAGAAAGAAATCGGAGACAGGGCAAGACTGGTATTCGTCAAATGTATTCATGCCACTCCTCTTTTCAGGGCAAAAAATGTGGGGAGGGAAGCAATTATTATGGAAGGAGAGGATTGCACTGCCATCGGTGACGCCTTGACAAGCATCGTCTCGGCCATGAAAAGTGTCCTGTCGTCACCGGCAGAACCTCAGATGAATCTGCTCGGCTCATATGAGAGAAATATATGGCGAATCGTAATATTCCCGCGCCAGAAGCATCGCCCCTCTGTCTATTTTTTGCCCGGCAACGAAAGGATTCTGATCTCACCGGGACTGGTGGAGATGGGAGGTATCATCGTAACGCCCATAGGAAAAGATTTTGACATAGTCAATGAGGAACTGATTAGGAAAATTTACACAGAAGTCTCAGTTGACGAAGAAACCATTCAAAAAATACTGGAAGCTCTATCCCTTTGATGCTTATGCACATGACAGCCATTGTTGACAGCAGGATGACATTTGAGGAGGCCACTGCCGGCACAAGGGCGCCCCGGGAGATAATTGACAAATTATGCCTTGTCGACGTGCGCTACCGGGCATTCGACGGCCGATTACACCAGGGACAACTCATCATTCACCAAGAGGTGAAAACGGACATTGTGGAAATTTTTGGGCTCATTGAGCAGACGGTGTTTCCTATTTTTCACGTTGTGCCGATCGTGAAGTACGACTGGTCTGATGACCTGTCAATGGCAGACAATAATACATCCGCCTTTAACTACCGATCGGTTCTGGGCACCGATAGGTTATCAAACCATGCATTTGGAAAGGCTGTGGATATTAACCCTTATTTGAACCCCGTCATAGATGAGGACGGCCGGATCGATCTTCCGGGTGCCAGCTATGTTCCCTGGAGGGCAGGAACATTTGACGATTCACACCCCGTAGTGAGAGAATTCCTGAATCGGGGATGGCGCTGGGGAGGACATTTCATGCCGAAGAAGGATTACCATCATTTTGATAAGCCGGGATAGCGCGCCCAACCATAATTCCCGTCATCATCTTTCTTCTGGAAAGGTACTGATGCAGGGTGACATCGGAAATAACCACCTTCTTCTCGACCTCCGATGCATGCAAGAGATGAATCCCTTTCCTGAGGCGGACCGCGAGACCGACGTGTATGACGTCCAATCCCTCGATGCCTGTGGTAATCGCAATCAAATCCCCGTTCTCGACCGCGTCCCCCAACTTTCCTAAAGCAGCTTTCGGGATATGATGCAGCAATCGCCCAGACAGGCGTTTTTCAATAGCCATCATATCTCGATAAGACTTTTCCATGCTCAAGGCGGGATAATCTTCCCGATGCCTTGTCATAAAATTGAAATATTCGCGGAATGGTTCGCCCCCGGCCCTGCGTGTAACATCTATCACAATCCCCTTTTTCTCGTTGTCGTAGAGCCAGTCGGAAAAATAGTGGAGGCGCGAGGAATATCCCTTTGATATGCCACGGCGGTAACGGATTTTCTTCAGTTGCGCGGCGTAGCTCATGAAATGGGATTTGCCTTTGCTTATCAGCCCCGCCAGGACCACGACATTTTCCACAAAGGTGAAGCAGTCAAATTCCCTTAAATTTATGACGAGGGTCTCCCTGCCTTCCCTCTCCAGCGTATGGCTCACATAGGGAAAGCCCAGAAAATACTTGCCCACACCCATGATCAACTCACTGATGGATCTCGCTCTTTCCCCATAGTTACGAAAGGAGCGAACAAGATCATCATGAATGGCGCGATCTTCAGGCTGATAAATCACAATTAGACCTCTAGGCCGCCGAATTCTATCGAAGCATTGGAACCATCTTCAGGAATCACGAAAGACAGGAACCTCTTCTCATCATAGCTGGAACCAGGGTTGATTGATATCAGAGATCCTTTTCTAAACACTTTCTGGTCGTGCGTGTGGCCACATATATGGTACCTGACCTTTGGATGATTGAGGAGCATCTCTCCAAGGCTGCTGCTTCCCATGAAGGCATTACAGAAATTCCACCCGGGAAACTCTTCCCTCATGGTCAGCATTTCGATGAATCCGACGTGATGGGTAACGGCGACGATCTGGTCTGCCTTGGTTTCCAGCGTCCGTATGTCCGCTTCCAGTATTTCCTGGAGTTCACTGGTATAGTCCAAATCCGTTTTGCCGAGCCTCACGAAATGAACATCATTCCAGATGATGTGACCGCCGAATATCTTCTTTTCATATGATGATCGTGGAGGCAGTTCAGCGGGAGAAAAGGAATAATCATACCACAGGCAATTGCCCGCAAAGCCGATGCCACCTATGATTACGGGCTCTTCCTCCAGGAGCTTGAATCCGCAACCTTTGATCCTTGACTTCAGTATTTCGAGATTACTGAGCGTATCGCCTTCAGTGCTCCAATATTCATGGTTGCCGAAAACCTTGAGCCTGATGGGTGCTACTTCTCTGAAAAGATTTAAACATTCTTCCAGTTTTGAGGAACCAAGCCCCACTGTGTCACCCGCCAATACAAACACGTCAGGTTCTTCCTTCTCCAGTGTTCTTATGAAATTCCGGAATTTATCATGCTCTGCCGGGTTTCGTATCAGATCATAATGGATATCACCGGTTGCTGCAATTTTCATAGCTTTCAAAAATATTACTCATCCGAAAGTAATCCTGCATCTTCAATTCCCACCAAGAAAATAACACATCTCGCGGTGAAATTGAATCTTAATCTACCCGTTTAGAAAGGGAATAGTCAAGATGCATCGGTCGCCGGCATAGTCGTAAACGATCTCTTTTATCCCGAGAAAGATGAACTGCATAAGAGGGTTGGTATCTATTATTGATTTTTAGGTTGTTATGCGTTAATAATTCAAATCCTTTCGGGCCGGGGAAATCGTGAAAGGAAAATAGGCTGAAAGTTTTTTCGCTGGCTCAGAAGAGGAGAGGATTAAGCTCTACCCGGATATACATTTGGTGAGGAGGGAAAGAAGGTAAATGAAGATCCTTGTGACCGGTGGTGCCGGCTATATCGGCAGCCACGTCGTAAATACCCTTGGTGAAAATGGTCATGACATAATTGTATTCGACAATTTATCCACGGGTCACGACTGGGCCGTCCTTTACGGTAAACTGGAAGTGGGAAACCTTGAAGACGGCTCTCACCTGAACGATGTTATAAACGCATTCCGTCCGGATGCAGTCATGCACTTTGCAGCCTCGATCCAGGTTGAGGAATCCGTCCGGGAGCCTCTCAAATACTACCGCAACAATGTCGCCAATACTCTGAACCTCCTTGACGCCATGGACCACAATGGTATCCGGAATTTCATTTACTCCTCGAGTGCTGCCGTATACGGAATCCCAGACAAATTACTCGTGGACGAGGCTGTGCCTCTCCACCCGATCAACCCTTACGGTGCCTCCAAAGCCATGGTCGAGACAGTCCTCGGTGATATCGCCAGGGCCAGCGACCTTCGCTACATTGCACTCCGCTATTTCAACGTGGCCGGGGCCGATCCTAAGACCAGAATCGGGCAGGCCTATCTGGACGCCACCCATCTCATAACCCGTGCATTAAAAACCGCGCAGGGTGATTTTACCAAGTTGTCCATTTTCGGGACGGATTACCCTACTCCGGATGGAACCTGTATCCGTGATTACATTCACGTGGTCGACCTTGCCAATGCCCATCTTCTGGCCCTTGATTACCTGATGGAAACAAAAAAATCCGATATCATGAACTGCGGATATGGCCACGGATTCTCTGTCAGGGAGGTAGTGGCAGCGGCAAAGAAAGTCACGGGTATCAACTTTACCGTCGAAGAAGCGCCAAGGCGAGCAGGCGATCCGCCCCAGTTAGTGGCAGACAGCACCAAGCTGCGCAGCATGACGGGCTGGCAGCCCCTCTATGATGACCTGGAGTTCATCATCAGGACAGCCTGGGAGTGGGAATTGAAGCTCAAACAACGGAGGAGACAGCCATAATCAGCGTCTTTATTTAATGCCCATGTCTTCAAAAAACAAGAAACTGACATGCTTTTCCATTCTCTTAGTGCTGGCCATTTTTTTTGTCGTACTTTATTACGGCCCCCGATATCTGACTTACGCTGATAAGCCTCTAAGATCAGACGCCGTAGTACTCTTTGTGGGGCCCGATAACAAAGCCCGGCAGGAAGACGCGAATCGTCTGATGCATGAAGGTTATGCCCGCTACCTCTTCATCCCCGCCTATGGAAGAATCACGGAGGCTTTATCTTTATCATCTACGGCAGGTACAAACAAAGCAAACCCAAAACTGATTATTTCCGGTCTCAAACCCAGGCCCTATTTTGAAAATACCCATGTCGAGGTGCTCGAGGCAAAACGAATGATGGAGCAGTACAGATTGAAGTCTGCAATCTTTGTCAGCTCACCCGTTCACATGCGCCGCATAAAGATCATCACAGACAGAATCTTTCATGAAGAACCCGTGAGAATCGTCTTTGTGCCCATTCGAGTCGAACCGGCGCCTCAGGATTTGTTCGATCTGACGCTGTCCGATTATAAGCGCATGGGAAAAGAGTATGTCAAGATCATCTGGTTTTTGATGTACTCCCCGTTCCGGTCAACCTGACATCTTGAATAATTATTGCCGAAAAAAGAAAGCAACATTGGCAAGAATGAGGAATATGGATAAGAAATATGTGCTTGTTCTGTTTGCCGCGGGGCTCTTATGGGTAGCCTCTATCGCCCCTGCTGTGTCGGAAACACCTGCCGGGCGGACTGAGGGGAACAATGCCGGCGCAGATGTCAAGAAGATGGAAGACTCAACTAAAGTCACACTTGCGGAAGGACTGAAGATCGTGACTGCCGAAAGCCATGTCGTCAAGGTTGCCCAACAGGATGAGGCCATCGCCGAAGCGGACTCCTTTATTGCACGAGCCAGACTACTTCCCAGCGTTAACGCATCAGCCTCTCATACATCCCTCGCAAACCAGCCTGCTTCCGTATATCTGGGACAGACGATCCCGACATCTGACCGGTACTATAACTCCTATGGCATAAACATCCAGCAGATACTTTTCGACTTCCGGGGAAATCTTTCACGTTACGAAGCGAGCCGCATGCTCTTGGAGGCTCAGAAGCTGAACACTACAAGTGTCAGGAACGCCATTGCCCTCGAATTCACCATCGGGTTTTATGATTTCCTCGAATCGCAGCGTTTGGTAGAGGTCGCCGGGAAAGAGGTCGAAAGTGTTGAATCCCACCTCAAGAATGCGCAAAACCTTTACGACGCGGGAGTCATTACGAAGAACGACCTGCTTCAGGCCCAGGTCAAGCTGTCCGATGCCCGCCAGAGGCTCCTTTCAGCCAAGAACATAAAATCTGTACGGGCCTCACGGCTGAATAACCTTCTTCTGAGGCCGTTGTACTGGCAGGTCCATGCCATTGAACAACAGCGGGAGATATCGGCGCCGGCAAGCCTCGACCTCGATAAGGCCTGGAAGACGGCTCTTGCTGCACGTCCCGAGATCCAGATTGTCGACAGTACCCTGCAATCCCTCGACCTCGAGAGTGTTTCGAAAAAATCGGAGTTTCTGCCGAAGCTATTTGCAAGAGGTTCTTATGACTATATGGCGAACGCATACCAGCTTCATGACGACAACTGGTCATTAATCCTCGGTATCAACATTAACCTTTTCGAAGGCGGAAGCTCCCTGGCAGAACTTAAGAAGACAAGATATCGGAAATCGCGTCTTGTCGAACAGAGAGCCAAGCTCGTGGATGAAATCAAGATTGAGGTCCAGAGGCACATTCTGGACCTGCAAGATGCATATGAGCGCATCCAGGTGACACGGGATGCCGCGAGCCAGGCACAGGAAAATCTGCGCATAAACAAAGCGCGCTATGATGAGGGTGTGGGAACCGCAACGGAGGTCCTTGATGCCGTTACCCTGCTGACGACGGCAGAGGCAAATTATGTCCGGTCCGTTTACGATTACAGGAAGGCAGAGGCCGCCACCCACTATGCCGCGGGCGAAGACCTGCTCCAGGTTTACAGATGAATTTAACGTCCATAATCTGTTCCGCCTGTCATAAGAAACTATGGCCTGCCGCCATTTACCTTCTCTTTGATTTCCTTTCCCGCCTTGAAAAAGGGCAACTTGTTCGGTGTGATATTTGTTCTCTGCCTCGAATTTCTTCTGTTTTCGTATTGCCTCACAGAGAAGTTCCCAAATCCCCTGATTTCAACTCTGCCGCCATTCTTGAGTGCCCGGGCAAAACCGTCGAAGATCAGGTTTATAATGTCTGTCGCGTCCTTTTCTTTGAGTTTTTCTTTCCTGGATAATATTGTAATGAGATCGGACTTATTCATCGGGATATTCCCTAAGGTAAAATAAGAAAGATAAGAACGTATTCCCCAGAAGTGAGCTGCCATCAAATAGCCTGGGTCAGCTTTTCTTGAAACTTCAAGCCACCATATTCATAATCTGTTCATTGCTCGTTACTGCAGAAATACGTGCAACAGATACACAAACTACGTCGTCTATGCAATACTGGAAAAATACAGTAATAATACCAGGCAAAATTAATATATAATAAAGAGGTACGGCAGCAAATGCATCTGCCCTCTTCAGTTGCTTACTGCGACAGTTTGTTTAGGCTGGCCAAATCGTTGAAACAACATTACTGGAATCCACCGATCGTCCGCCCTGCATGAAAGTTGTCAGAAGTGTTTTCGGATTGACTTATTTGCCGACAATGGCCTTCCTGACTGCATCACCCACTTCATGGGTTTTGCTTGTCCCCCCCATGTCAGCGGTCTTCACCTTTCCCAGGGTCAGGGTTTTCACTACTGCCCTCTGTATATCCAGAGCTGCCTGTTCTTCTCCCAGATGATCCAGCATCATTCGAATTGATTCAATTGCTGCAATAGGATTGACGATTGCTTTTCCTGCATATTTCGGGGCTGAGCCGTGAATCGGTTCAAACATGGATGGATAGATTTTTTCCGGATTGATGTTGCCACCGGCGGCAAACCCCATCCCTCCCTGGAGCATGGCCCCGAGGTCGGTGATGATGTCACCAAAGAGATTGGAGGCCACGATCACGTCGAAGTATTCGGGGTTCTTAACAAACCACATGGTCAGGGCATCGACCAATGCCGTGTCGGTCTTTACGTCCGGATATTCTCTTGCCACCTTCTGGTACACTGAGTCCCAGAAGACCATGGAATAGTTGAGGGCATTGGATTTCGTGCAGTTAGTCACCATGCCGACGGGGACTTTATCGCCGAACTTTTTCCGCTTTCGGGCAAACTCAAAGGCATAGCGAATCGCCCTCTCACACCCTTTCTGGGTGAAAATACCGGTCTGAAGGGCAAAGGCATCAGGAGTACCCAGCTTGAAAAACCCCCCTGCCGCAGAATATTCTCCTTCCGTATTCTCGCGGATTACCACCATATCAACGGTTTTGGGTGTGGCAGTTTTCAACGGTGATTCAACCCCGGGATAGAGTTTGATCGGCCGCAGATTTATGTATTGATCGAAGCCTTTTCGAATTGCAAGAAGCAGAGTGAGCGATATATGGTCAGGAACCTTATTGGCATCACCGATACAGCCCAGAAAAATTGCATCAAATCCCTGCAATATCTCGAGGGCGTTTGCGGGCATCATGATTCCATTTTTCAAATAATAGTCGCACCCCCAGCCAAAATTATCCATCTTCACTCTGAAGCCATATTTATCGGCAACAGTCTGTAGGGTCTTGGCGGCTTCTGTTGCCACCTCAGTTCCAACCCCATCCCCCGGGATGATTGCAACGCGATAGGACGACATATGCTTCCCTTTCAATCTAAATTATCCCTCCTCTCTCGGGCAGGTTCCATCATTTCATACGACCTTGAGACACTGTTTCCTTTCCCCATCAATATCATGGATTGATAGAGAGGAGATACGGAGTGCCAACTGCTAAGAGCACAGCAAGAAAGATCAGCCCAAATATGAGTCCCAGGGTCCAGAAATCTTTACGGTTAACGTATCCGCTCTGGAAATAGACCGGGCCAGGACCGGTGGCATACGGAGATATGACGCCCATTATCCCCAAGCTGTAACAGAGAAGGAGAGCAAAAACCTTGACGGGAACGCCCGGCACAAGCGCACCGGCTGCCAGAATCACAGGCAGTACCGCCGTGACGTGCGCGGTGATGCTCGCAAACATGTAATGAACGACAAAAAATATCACTACCAGACTGACCATGATGACTATGGGCGACATCCCCGTCAGGAGTGCTGATGCGCTCTTGGCGAACCACGTCACAAACCCCACCTTGTTAAGGCCGTCTGCCATGGCCACGAGTGTGGCAAACCAGACAAGCACATTCCAGGCGGCTTTGTTGTTTAGGATGTCATCCCACGCCACAATTCCTGTAATCACCATCAAAGATATGACCACTCCCACGACGGTCGTGGCATCCACGATGCTTCCCCCGAATATCCACAGAGTCAGGGCGAGAATGGCCAAGAGAGCCATCACCAGTTCCTTGCGGGTGAACTTGCCCATCTTGCCCAGCTCCTGAGTCGCCCAGGATTGGACCTCTCCGCTCGATTTGATTTCCGGCGGGTAAATCTTGTAAATGAGGTACGGCAGAACAGAAAAGAGAATGACACCGACGGGGAGGAATCCGATAAACCATTCAGTCCAGGAAATGCTTATTTTCGCCGTCTTATTAACCAACTCAAGGGCCAGCAGGTTCGGGGCCAAAGACGTGATGAACATAGAACTCGTCACACAGGTAGTTGCAAAGGCAGTCCACATGATATACGCCCCGATCTTGCGGCTCGTCTCCCCCGGGGCAGAACCGTAAATGCCTGGGATGTTGCGGATGATGGGGAAAATAGTGCCGGCACTCCGGGCGGTGTTGGAGGGGGTGAAGGGGGCGATAATAAGATCAGAAAAAGCTATTGCATACCCTAAGCCCAGGGTCCTCTTGCCCAAAAACTCCACCAGTACCAGGGCAATGCGTTTGCCAAGCCCTGTCTTTTCATAGCCCATGGCGAACATGAATGCCCCGAATATGAGCCAGACCGTCGTATTGGAAAAACCGGATAATGCCCACCTGATTGAATCTGCCGGCTTCTGTCCTGCGAGACCCAGAACCGCGACCAGGAAGACACCTATAAACCCTATCGCGGCGGCCGGAATAGGCTCGAGGATCAGAGCAAAAATAACAGCAGTGAAGATGGCAAAATAATACCAGGCAGTCAGGCTCAGCCCCTGGGGCACCGGGAGTAATGCGATGATGATTCCCAAGAGCAGCGGCAGAATAGATTTCCAGATGAGCGATTTCATTTTAACCTCCTTGTGTTGCTGGCTTGCAGTAATGCATAAAATTCAATAGGGATGAATTCTTGGTCAGATGATCCGAAGCGATATTTCTATTTTAGTTGAGCGGACCGCCCTCCCCCCATCCTGTGGATTAAATTTATCCTTTTCAGATCTACAGTGGATTTCAAAACTGTTTCGAACGCAAGTGAGTTTAAAACAATAAGAACTATATTTCAATAGAGTCTCTTAGCTCCGCTCGACAAATTCAACAATATTTCCATCCGGATCTTTTACCATGGCAATGCGGACGCCCGGTCGAATATCCGTTTCCGGCAATGTTAATTCAATACCCTTATCTTTGAGTTCAGAACAGATTTGGGAGATATTCTTTATGACGAAAGTCACGTAGCGAAATCCCAATTGATTTTCCAGGCCGATGGTTCCCCGGGGAGGAACAGTTTTCGGATCGATCAATTTGAAGTCGCTGGTGCCGAATCTCAACCGGTGCATGGTTCCAAACCATACCGGCGTGATTCCCACAAACTCCAATCCCAGGATATTCTGGTAGAAGTCAAGACTGGCCTTGATGTCGCTGACGATTATACCGAGATCCAACGAATCTTTCGCAGGCACTATCATCTTGTCGGGCTCCTTTCCCACGTGTTCGTGTGCCACAAATATGCCTTAAATATAATACATGTACCACATTCTAAGTAAGAATTCCGCAGCATTCTTTGACTATTTTCGAGCGAAGTTTCTTAAGAAATGGATGAACAGGAGTTTAAACATCAGGGGCGAAAAGAGATAATGCGGTCATTTCACTCGCTGTGTTTCTCTGCGCATGGAATGCAGATAAGGTTCCCATCCACCTTACGAAGGCGAGTCTCCATCACATACTCGCCGCAGATGGCGCATGCCATCGACTTGCTGATCCTGGCGGGTTGGGGCTCATCGATAACGGCCTCGGCCCATGCTAAGAGATCCTCTTCCGGCGCCTCCAGGATGTACCTGGCACGCGCCGATCGATCCTCGCGCAAATGCTCGGGAACACCCTTCCCGTGAAAAACAACACGCACCGCCTTTTTTGACCTACGGGAATAAAGCGTATATACCTGCTTTCCGTAGTCCCTGAAGATGAGGTTGCCCTTACCAAATGTGCAGCCGCTCACGCACTGGAGGGCATCCACTCCACAGGCATTATTTTCGACAATCGCGACCAGCTCCTCATCGGATGAGCGATCAGCATTCAAAGCCCTCATGGCAGTGCAAGCCATCCGATATCCTATTGTGAGGCCGGGACATTCATGACCGTGGAAAGCTACGATATCAGAATAATCCATAACTCATATCTCTTGCGCCATTGTCTGCCAGTTCCGGGCTGTTTTTGAGACTAGAACAATACAGCTCCACTATAAACAGGAAAGGGTGGGGAACCGCTCCCACCCTCTCATGTCTTATAATCTATAACTAAATACTTGCAGCTTTTCTTATCATAACTATAAATCACTTCACCGCATCTTTCAATGCCTTACCCGCCTTAAACTTGGGGACCTTCTTAGCGGCAATCTTGATCGGTTTGCCGGTTTGAGGATTTCTTCCCGTTCTGGCAGCTCTTTTAGAAACGGAGAAAGTGCCAAAACCGACGAGAGTTACCTTGCCTCCCTTCTTCAGCCCTTTCTTGATTGCATCAAGGACGGCATTTACTACATTGACTGCCTCTGCCTTGCTGCAGGTAGTTTTTGCAACTACATTGACGAGATCTTCTTTGTTCATTCTTCATCCTCCCTTTTTTAGTATTATTCTCACTCCGCCGTAGGCGGCAAAATCGATCCTTCGGGATCGATAAGACCTTTTATTGACGTATATATAAATTTTGAACGCTAAAAAAGCAACATTAAATCGTATCTATCCTAATATTTTTTTTGAAACGCATATAACCCTCGGGGCATTCGATACCGCAACCATGGAAGAGTATCCGTCATCCTGTCCCGCCAGCACCCTTCACTTCTCGCATTTATCGCCACAAACGGCCCAGACATTGGCCGCATCCATTCCGGGATCGCCTTGGGCAGTATCGTGATGGTTTTCGCCCAACTTAAGTATGCTTTCATATCCGCTGATGTACTACTTTTTCAGCTTGGTGATTTTCGAACCTTCTATAGTTGCGCCGGCCATGAGCCCTTTCTGGCCGAACACAAACCCGACAATAGGTTGATTGATTTTGGTCGTGTCCACAGAGCCCTCGGCGCCTACATTGACCAGCGTCACCGTGCCATCGACGCCGGCTTGCCAGTTGTCGCTGTTACGGAATTTCTTCAGGGCCGCTTCATCCATGAATACCAGAATAATGTCTTTTCTCTGGGTCCCTATCTGAAATCCGAAAGAACCTGCCACTATGTTATAGTAATCGACGGTTTTTCCGTCGATTCTCAGGGCACCCTCGCCATACTCGCCACCGACGATAAAACCAGCCTGTACAACGTTAGCAATTACAAGAACACCCCTGGCGGCTTTGAGAAACTCCTGAGCGCCATTCACCTCCCTGCCAAAGCGGTCGAGAGCCACATCAACACTGACATCGATCTCCTTGGCTGTGGCAGCGAAAGAGGTATTGACCGGAAGAATCCCTATGACCAATAACACAAACATAGCAAACATGATATTGGCGGTCGCTTTTATCTTCATTCTTGCCCCTCCTGTTTTAATAAATTAATAGAGTGGAAACGTCCATGTGCTTTTGTACTGGATAAATCTTATTCCTCTTATGGTTATTCCGCAATTCACGAAAAGACTGATTTACATATACGAAATGCCGTAATACCCGCTCAGGGAAAAGCTGCCTATAGACGATCGGACACGCACGGAGTTCAGGCGACCCTATATGGAAGGCAGCATTTCGATCTCCTTCAGAAAAGGACCTCTTAAATGTGAGCTGATTGAGATGCCGGGAATAATGGCGTAGCGGAACTTTAGCTTGAAATTTGGTACGTATAATGGCAGTAGATCAGGAATTCCTAAGTTCCCCCATTGTGTCAGGATCAGAAACATGAAGTGCTTTGCAATGAATAACGAAAAGAAAATTGTCCTATTCACCTTTACATCACATTTTCTGTTTCATTTTTACGAACTGGCCTTTCCCGCCCTGGTGATTCCTCTCGTCCTTAAACATGAATCTCGAAGAAGTTTTGAAGCTCGGCTTTCCCATGTACCTTGGCTTTGGCCTCTTCTCCCTGCCCTGGGGTTTTTTTGCCGACCGTTTCGGCAACAGGATTGCTCTTATAATCTGCTTCTTCGGTACCGGCATCGGTGCCATAATGACGGTCCTGGCAAATTCTCCTTTAGAAATCATGCTGTCTTTGGCTGTAATCGGCATCTTCGCCGGCATTTGTCATCCCGCCAGCATGGGACTTATCTCCCTGGGCGTGAGGAATCGCGGGATGGCCTTGGGGATCAACGCCATCGCCGGGAGTATCGGACTTGCGGCGGCCCCCTTTCTTGCAGGGTTCCTGAACTGGGTTTCCGGATGGAAAACGGCGTACCTCGCCGCCGCTGTATTTGCGCTCTTCTGGGGCGTTGCGATGTTGTTTACCAAAATCGATGAAACCCCGCTCGTCCACGATCACGAAAAGAACCCGACTTTCAAGAAAGGCTATGGGGCTTACCTCCCCTCTATCATCCTTTTTTTCGCCGTCGTGACCATGGGAGGCCTCGCCTATCGAATAAACATCGTGGTCCTGCCGGCCTACCTCGAATGGAAGGCGTCCTTTCTTTCGGAGTTCCTTCATTTCCGGGCGCCGTCGGCAATCACGATGGCTGCCGGTATACTGACATCTGTTATCTATATTGTCGGGATCGGCGGTCAACTGTTCGGTGGGAAAATGGCGGACCGCTTTGAACTGCGCTGGCTGTACCTTATATTCAATGCCATCAGCCTGCCCTTCGTGATCATGATGGCATATGGGACGGAGCAGTTCCTCTTCGTTGCCTCCGCTGTCTACGTCTTTTTTGCGTTAGGCATCCAGCCCATCGAAAACAGCCTCATCGCTAAATTTACACCTCAAAGGTGGCGAAGCACAGGCTATGGTTTAGCGTCTGTCTTAATTTTCGGAGTCGGTTCTCTCGCAATATATCTCGTTGCTTGGGTGAAGGATACATGGCATCTCGGTACCGTTTATATCTTCTCCGGCATCATGATTATCATGATTGTTGCAGGAATTATGCTCCTGATGCAGATCACGCGGGACATCTCTTTTAAGAACTTCTGACCATCGAATCGGACATGTCAGAATGTCCTGTCAACAAAAGCATCAGCTTCTTGATGCAATATTGATTTTTCTATGTTAGCCTTCCATGCTAAATTGCAAACAGAGACAAGATAGAAGCTGCATGTTGAGAAAGAGAGATGAATGATATCGATCATCAGCAGGTCATAAAGTGGGTTATCATCGTGATAGCCGCCGGTTTCCTTGGGCAGTTTGGGAAATCCTTCGCCACGTATTTGATTGAGAGGGCAAGAAGAAAGAAATCTCGTGCCACTCCTGGAAAAGTGGAGGGCTCCGTTAATCCGCCATCAGAACCAGCCCCGCTGGCAACCATGTCTGAAACGACTGAGGCCGAGGGCAAGGCTGAGAAAAAGGCCAGGAAGGCCCTGGTAAAGTTGAGAAAAAAAGAGAGATGATAGAGTTTCCTGAATGCCCGCTTTCCCGGTTTGCTCTTCCACACAAGGGGCTCCCTGCAATCTCAGACAAATTCCGGCAACTCTGGTTCAAGATGCTGATCGGGCATCGCGGAGAGACTTTTTATGATAATAACAATCATCCCAACTAGACAGCGCCAAGTTAATGCAGGAGGCCGCAATGGCTCATGCCAATCCTGAACGAACTGCCAAGGGGAGTAGATTACGGCATAAGATTATAGCTCTCGTACTGCTTATCTTAGCATGCGCGCTTGCCATTGCATTCCAGAGAATGACAGAAGGTCACAGGGTCATCCCTGTGGAAACATATATGCTTGCGCCTTTCGTCTTCCTTCTGCTTGCCATAGCCATTGTGCCTTTTATAAGCAGCGA
>PLLV01000232.1 GCA_003142295.1 Syntrophaceae bacterium | reverse complement strand
AAAATGCATATTCTCTTAAAAATCCGCATGTCTGTGAAGCACCACGTTTGTCGAAGAAATTAGGAAGAGGCGTAAGACATAGAGATGATCTGCCTCTTAAAGATCCGCGAAAAAGTGACCGAGCTATCATATTGGGTTGCCGGATTCAACCATGTCGAAAAATCCCCTCTCACTTTGCCTTTTTTCGACAAAGGACAGGATAGGCAAGAAATTCAAAGGAAGGATCAATGCGGTACTACTCAAAGACTGAGATCAGGTAAACAACGTCTATGAATTTCAAGGGCTGGGATATTGATAAACTGAAAGATTGGTTGCGGCAACCTGCAACTCAGGAGAATGATCGTTTTGATTGGAAAGAGAGAATACCGGACGACGAATCAGGCAAGATTAGATTAAAGAAAGCATTCTGCGGTTTCGCAAATCAAAAAGGAGGATTTATACTATTCGGAGTTGACAATAATAGGGATATTGCCGGAGTAGAAAAAGATGGTGAATTAGTAACGAGACTTGGCCAAATCGTCACGACGCATGTAACACCTGCAACCATAAACTGGAACCTTCACGAATGCATCAATCTAATATCAGGTGGAAGATGTGTCTACATAGTCAGAATTAATGAAAGTCTACCTGGAGAAAAGCCTCATGTCTTTTACAAGCAAGGTGAGGGATTGTCAATTCCGCTACGTATGAGTGGATATATCCGTGAGCTAACCCGTGGAGAGGAAATCAGGAAACTTTGCTTGGATCAAGACGCTTTCTATCCAGAATACGGAAGACACGTAATCGAGATACTAAAGAAAATCAAGGGCCAGGCTGAACCTTTCTTTACTCTCTGGGAAACAACGATTTGTCAAGGATTCAAGACCTATTGGCGATCAACAGGTACCGAGAAAGGCCCCGTGTTTGTGTCAGCGTTAGAGGATATTGAGGGGAAGGTCACTAATCTGAAGAGGACTATTATCTTTACGTCAACTGAAGGGAGTGAACCTACAGGCGTACAAGATAGAGAACAGTTGGAACAGGCGATTGATCGTTTCATAGATAAATATCGGACGATGATCATATGAGCAAAGCTGGTCAAAATACACAAAAAGGAATAGGTGCCCAGAACTGGGCAGCTATGTCGCTATTTCTTCAGTTCTTAAAGAGGCCCGGATTCTCCTATATACAGTTAGAGCCAGGTGATTCGGAAGATTTTGATCTGGTATTCTCTGACGGGAAAAGAATTATCTGTGAATCAAAATATCGGAAAGCGACCTTTGGCTATGCCCAACTTCGGGAACTGCTGAAGACGATAAGAGAAAGGAAAGAAATAGGAGACCAGGACGAAATCCTGGTAGTTTGTAAGAAGGCCAACGAAGACGTCGTATCTCGAGTAAAGAATATCAAATGGTTCAAGGAGCTGGAGAAGAACTTCAAGAAGAAAGGTTTTGATGGCGAATCTATAGACCTTCTTCCGAGAGTCCAGTTCTGGGTTCTATCGAAGGGCTTGGATGATGAAATGAATTATTCTCTGGTAGCTGAACTACTTGATATGTGGCTGCCTCTTGATGACATTAAGAGATTCACTGATAGTACTATATATCAGAGGATTTACAAAAGTTCCACGCGAGGAGGCGTTTATCGCAGGGCTGATTTTGAAAGTGACATCACTAAATTGAAGGAAGAAGTTCAACAGCGAAGTGACTATTTTAACAGCAAGAAAACTATAGAAGAGCAATTTGAGAAGATAGAAAAAGATATTAACAACAACAAAGGAATAGACTGGGGTTCTGGTTCACTTTCGACTTTTTCTCTTCGCTGGGACCTCATGTCATTTGCCATTGATCGGTTGAAATCCAGAACAGATCTTGACCTAGAAAAGTGGAAAGACCTGTGGCAGCTAAACAGGGTTTATTATTTTGCTTTCAACATTTTTCAGATCTTTGAAAATAACATCCAATCCACAGAGAACAGGAGATTTGCCCTCCAATATGCCAAGCTCTACGTAAAAGACGTGAGAGGATTCTATCGTTCTGAATTCTACGTCACGACCGTCCTAAGCCTTGTCATGAAAATCATCAACAGTCCTGACGGAGCACTGTTTCTTTATGATGCTTTTGACATCATGAGGCACCTACTCTCCTTCAACAAAGACGAGTTTTTCTATCTCAAGAATGAGCGCGATAGCCATCAGGAATGGGAAAGGGGTGAGATCTGTAAAGTCCTCCAGCGAATTTACGAAATTGGTGACGAGAACATCAGGCGGAAGATATTCTCTCTTATAACTAAGACTTTCAATCTTACTGAAGATAGTGGTCGCCATAGCATCTATGCGCCGATAGAAGCATATGAAATAGTGGAACAATGGCTGAGTGATGATTTTCTGGCTAGATTCTCGAAAATAGTCAATGTAGTTGCCAGCCAATACGAACGGTACTACGCAAAGTACAGCAAGAAGCTCACATTTAACGGATGGGAGCACAGCGGCTTAACAACATCTTACTGGGGAGGTACTTATGAAGCCTCTGATCGACATCTCGTTAGTCACATATTCGAGCCCGCTATCCGGAAATTCTACGATAGCGATCCCCAGCGGGGTTGGGACTTTGTTAACAAAAAGTGTATCAGTCGAGTAAAAGCGGTGAATCGCCAAAGGCCAGATTTCTTGAACCGTTCAGTTTATAAGATCGTTTTGAAGAGATATGGCAACGATGGTAAAGCAGTTTCGAGAGAAGCTTTCTCAATCCTGAAGGAGTTCATCAACTCCAGAAAGGGGATTCCTAGCAAATCAGAGCTTATCTTTCAGGCGGCCAAGGAAATTGACCTTTCAGCTGAGAAGAAATGGAAATTGGTAGAAATACCAGCGATCAAATATAAAGTGCCGATCAACCCATTCCAGGAGCAGATTATCTCCGACCTGGCTCGCGAAGGACATCCGAAAGCCAAGGACCTGCTGAAAAATTGGTTCGCCAATACAGAATACAAGCCCGGCAGGTCGATCTTTGGAAGAGATCCAATTGCGTCAATATACGCACAATTGGAAAGTGATATAGATTTTGCAGTGGAACTGTTCAAATTGCTCCTTTCTAAAGATTGGCTAAAGTCTGGGGGTGATGAGTTTCATGCATATGATGTTGCGAGGCTTTTGCATCAGATTCTGAGACGGGATTACGGAAAGGGGCTGTCTATTTTGCGTCTTCTTGAATCACGAGAAACCTTGAATCGGTACGGGCAGGTCATCTATACCCATAGCCTCTATGACAGTCGTGGAAATGACGAATCAGATGACCCGGTACTTCTGGGTAGAATTTATGATGATGTCGTAACCCCTTTTCTTAATGGTGCTGGTAATGACATTAGCAAAATTTGCAGCAGGATTTCATCCGCTAATTGTCGAGAGGCTTTTGTGCAGTTTGCCGGAAGGCTCATAACAAAAAAAAGAATACCGGACGCATTAAGGATTATTCGCGTCTTTATTTATGATCCTGATCCATATCTTCCTGGAAAGGACCCGGATGATCCTGAAGCGAAATACAACGAACACAAAAGAATTGAAGCAGGTGAGGAGCTGAGTAGTCTGACTTCCGTTAGAGGCTGGTGTGGTTGGATGCTTATGAGATGTGCAGTTTTGTCTGGTCGAGATCAGATTTCAGAAATAATCCGACTGACGGAGCAGCTTCTGCTAGATGAGAATTACTACGTAGTTCA
The DNA here is from genome assembly GCA_003142295.1 of Syntrophaceae bacterium. Classification (GTDB taxonomy): domain Bacteria; phylum Desulfobacterota; class Syntrophia; order Syntrophales; family UBA2185; genus Fen-1135. Next base: position 8,267 of record PLLV01000232.1, on the reverse strand, counting down.
TATGGGTTGCTTTGCGTTAAGTCAACTTGCCCAAAACAGACTAACTGTATTGCCCGATAACAAAGATGTTCTCTTTTTGAACAACGACCGAGAGAAGGCTCTCAGAATGGCAAAAGACATTGAGCGCCTTGCATTCGGGATTATGGACAGGTTCATTAGTTGGCCAGAACTTGTCCGAAAGGCTATGGCGAAAAGCATCCTTTCGACATTCGGCCGTATTGGGGCGCTAAATGAGGCCGATGCCTTGAGATTAGTCACTTTTCTTTCTAAACAAACACCGGAATTGATAGGAGAAGCGGCGTCGATATTTATTTATTTTGCGGAGTTCAGAAGAGACGATTACCGTAGTTGGAAGTTCTTTAGTCCCGGGCTTTACGATGATCTAGGGCCAGAGAAATATGATGCCGGGAAATTCCGGGAAATCTTGATAGACACCATTAAGCGTCTTCAGAGAGAAGATAAGAAGGCGTGTTTCCGTTTTGCAGCGTCATTCGAAAATATTATCCGTGTCGAACGTGGAAGCAATGCTGAAGGAGGCGCTCTGACGAAAATGGTACTCAGCTATTTTGATTTGCTGACGAATGTATATGACAACGGTATTTTCCACGTAATATACGAGACCATTCTCAAGAAAATGGACAGTGATGATGAAGATTTCGATGGCTGGCATAGTCTATTTCTAAAATGCATCAACGTAGAAAAAGATTTTTATGCAAACAATTTCGTGCCTGGCATAACAACTGAAATGCACTGGTGGCCATATTTTCAGACCAGTAAAATCTTGGAAAAGATTTATGACAGAAATGGAAAAGATAAGTTCATTATAGCAGCTCAGGTTGTTTTCTATTTTCCAGAGGGGATTAGAGTTGAGGAAAGCAAAACTGTCGTTGACATTCTTGAAACCATGGTGAGAGAGGGTGCTGATCAACGTGCTACAGAGATCCTTAGGAGGCTCTTTGAAAGAAACCCAAGCAAGTACTGGGATAGAAGGAAATCACGTAAGTGACCCTAGAGTTACATGCCCAGTTAAATATTAGGTATTAGATTCACAGTATTTTTTTAAAAGAACGGTATTTTTAAGAAAATGAGTGCTTTCTTAAAAGGTTGATAATGAGTGTTGCCTTGATACGGTGAGAACATGAGACATAAGCTGGAATCATTGGAAGAAAAGAGGCGTACTTTCACTGGGACCTTTGAACGTATTGGATACAAACCTGGGTATAAGGGCAGCGCATCAACGATGACAGTGCTTCTGGTGAACATTAGAAATAAAAAAGACGAATTGATGACAAAGCATCTGTGGTTTAACTATACTAAAGGTTTTCAGGAGCTCAACCTGAGCATGGGGGATAGGATTAAATTTAAAGCCAGGGTCAAAGAATATGAGAAGGGCTCTGCGGGGACTGTTGACTATAAGTTAAGCCATCCAACCGAAATAGAAAAAGTGCCGAAGCCGCGCTCTGTAATACTAAGGAAAAATAAATGAGGAGACCTACAATTTTTACAAGGCGCGAATGACGTCTCCATAAAACATATATTTTCTTAAAAAAACGGTATTTTTAAGAGATCGTCAATTATCTTAAAAATAATCGGTATTCGTGAAAGAATTCTTGCAACACTTGTTAACACCTNNGCAAGGTTGATTCGAACGAAGCTTTTTTATCAAAGGTGTTATTTTTAATTTTAAGAGGGGGGGTATTTATATGTCAGTATCGGTTCTTGGGATAGATATCGCGAAACAGAAATTCGATGCCGCGCTGCTTGTAGATGGAAAGGTAAAACATAAAACCTGCAAGAATTCGGCGGAAGGTTTTGAGACGTTGATGCTCTGGCTTGAGAAACAGGGAATTAAGAATGTCCATGCCTGTATGGAAGCGACTGGCAGCTATGGAGAGGACTTGGCGATCTATCTTCATGAAGCCGGCCACATTGTCAGCATTGTCAATCCCGCCCGCATCAAGGGTTTTGGCTCAGAGTGAACTGATTCGCACCAAGACGGATAAGATTGATGCCGCCTTGATTGCCAGGTTCTGTTTGGCTATGAAACCAGGTCTCTGGATTCCACCTTCACCGGAGATCAGATCCCTGAGAGCTCTGGTCAGAAGGGTTGATAGCCTGATTGACATGCGAAGTCAGGAGAAGAATCGGCTCAGCACGGCACATGAATCTGTCATTCTTTTGATCAAAGAACATATCGCTTATTTGGATCAGGAAATTGAAAAAATCAGGCAACAAATAGCTGGGCTGATTGAACAAGATCCGAATCTTAAACGGAAAAAGGAATTGCTGGATTCTATTCCCGGTATTGGTAAGGCAACCATTCCTCACATCCTGGCAGAATTAGATGACCTGGAAAAATTCAACCATGTTCGTGAAATGGTGGCGTTCATCGGACTCGCGCCAAAGGAAACGCTCTCAGGATCATCTATTAAAGGCAAACCCAGATTATGCAAAATCGGACATGCAAGGCTCAGAAAAGCCCTATATATGCCGGCATTGGTGTCAATCCAATGCAATCCTGTTATGATCGCTTTTTATAACCGCCTAAAAGATAAAGGCAAAAATGGGAAAGTTATTGTCTGTGCGATTATGCGAAAACTGGTTCATGTTATCTTTGGAGTCCTGAAATCCGGGAAAATGTACGATCCAAATTATAAGCCAGCTTCCGCTTGACAAGAACGGTATCTACTACTGTTTTACACTCACGAATTGATAATATTGGTGCTTTCCGGTTAAAAGCATTGATAATATCACATGGCTCAGGGAGAGTCGGATCTATCGGCTATTCGCTACAGCCGATGGCTATATGCTTCAATCTTACCCATATATATTTCTGCTTAAGTAATCGTAAGTGCCATTCTGCAATGAAAATAGGATATTCCCATGAACATCGTTAACTATGTTTTCGTTATTTTCAAAGATCAGACTGATAAACTCCTTAAATTCCATAACAGTCTTGATTCCTCCGCTGAGCGCTGCTTTTACAGCACCTTGGCATCTTGAGCATCCCAGGACCATGATCTGGTTATACATTCTTATTTCGTGCACTGGAAAATCGACGTTCCTGAACCCGCTATGCACCGAATCGTTTCTGAATGTGCGTATAGCTTCAATCGAGGTTGAGATTCTATTTTTCCAAATATCGTAAAGAGCGTTGCTCTTCAACTTTAAGAGAAGTGAAGGCGAGACATGCACCGCAGAAGGACCATTAGGATACCCAAGAAACCATCTAATTATGGGGCCAACATTGTCTCTTGGCAATTCTTTGAATAGTGCCTCAACAGCAAACCATTTAAATAGTATCTTAATTTGGAGGTTCTTTTCCCATTTGCCATTTCTGGACCAATGGAGTGACCGTTTGTACCGAAGAGCAAGATCACTGTTTTGCGTCGCTACCCACTGGCTGAACTCAATTGGCTGAAGTTTACCCTTCCTCACCATGAAAGATATGTTAGGCAAGAAGCTGGCTTCTTCAATCGGTCTAAGTTCGCCATTAGCGAGATTTTTTATATAACCACAATTTGTCAGCCTCACGTTACTGAGGGGAAGCTCGGATGACAGTATATCAAGTGTTTTAACAAATCTCTCATCGGCAAGAAGGCTTGCTTCTTCTAATGAATTTGCGTGAATGATGGTTCCTATTCGGCAGTTTACTTCATGATTTAACTGAATGCGGTTATTTTCTATAGATTTCTTGATTGCCGTTAACTCTTCAGCAAAATCGCTCCTCGGCGAGCGAAGCTCAACATCTCCCAGCACAAAGGTATCTGGTCGATAAACACCTTGATTATCAAGTAACTTAAGCACATAAAACGCAGTCATATTCTGGACCGTATCTTTAGCAAGTCGAGAAGCCTGTCGTTGAGAATGTGGCGTAGTGATCTCAACAGCTCATCAGTTGGCTTTATTCGTGGCAGTATGTAATGTATCACCTTTGAAGCTAACTCAAAATCTTTCAACCGAATCACCGACTCCAAGATAACTGTGTATGTGTATTCCTCGGTAGGCTCTAGGTCTAGGAGAGCATTTGTGCAGTCTCTCATTTTCTTCAGTTGGGAGAACGTGTAGTAATAATGAAGATGCAAAGCATAAAGTTGCTCTTGCGTGACCCCGGCTCTAATTAAGTTTTTCTCAAAGTCCGCAACCTTGGGTTCAAACACCCTGATTGACAGTAGATAACCTAATCGATTTGTCTCAAACTCTGCAGGGTCTTCGTTCTTTAGCTGATCGTGAAAGAACTTTGCCTCCAAGATGTGCTCCTTTTCGTAAAGAGCATTTATATAACTCTTCAAGACTAGCGGGTTCTTTGGGGTTCTTCTGTAGCTGATCTCGATCGCGTCCATCGCTATGAACTGTTTTCAGGAAGCTTTGATTTATCCGTCTTCTTCATTTCTTTGCGTATAACAACAGGATCAGCCAGAGCCGGATTTATCGGCGATTGGCTGCATCTGGTGATTAGCCCAGTTCATGCGAACCTGAATCCCTGCTCAGGAATGCACGCATCAGTAAATAGCCGGCCAAACTCGGTAAGATGCATTCGGCTCCGCCGACGGATGCCCGTCTGCCTTCCCGTCGCATCCTTGATTGGGTCCTGTGCATAGACCGGCCACGATACTAAACTTAGTGACTCAAGGTGAGAATAGTAGAGATCGAGCATATCCGGCAAAAACAGGGCATTTGTTGGCAAGTTGCTTTCCTCAATTCGCCGATTCTCGAACCGGTTCTCTTTGGCATTCAGGTCCAAAACGTCTACTACTTCGAAGTTAGACTCCTTCAGCCGGTAAAGGATAACCGCTTCGTCTCGGGCTAATTGAGAAATGATATGAGCAAAGGAAGGATGAACTTTGCTAACTTCAACTTCATCTACAGATCGTGACAGAAGTTCCTCGAACATCTGCCAGAGGGGATTCTCATCATCGAGATAGCGCATTTGTTCCAGTGCTGGACCGGCTACCTCCGCCGGGGCAGTTATCCGCCGCTCTTCAGGGACGCGCTCGGAAATGCGCTCCACCATCCGCTCAACTCTGTCTTGAAATGCAGCTGCTATCTGAAATGGCGCAAGCAATAACCGCGCCGTCTTTACGACGTCGGTAGCAAGTTTCCCTACTTCCTTGGCCGGGGATGAAAGCATGTCTTCATATGCAGTCCCCAAGACCTTTTCCGGCAGCAATACTTTCAGCAAGTCCCCTTCGTCTGCCAAGGCAATACCTCCTGTAGTTTTGCACTGACGCTAATGCGGAGCTAAACCATTTGCATGGCGCTGTTAGATATCTGCTCTACTCAAGTGAACCATATCGGTCCCTTTCGGACTTCCGAACCATCGGTTTACCATCCTCGGTCGCTTTCCTGAGTCTGGCTACGCAGCGGCTGGGATTCTTGGCAAGTTGACATTCCCAGATGCGTATCACTTTCCATCCTTCTTGTCGCAGGAGGCGGTTAGTCTTACGGTCTCGCGCTTGATTCGCTTCGATTTTCTCACGCCACTCCTTCGCGTTGGTCCTTGGCGTGACGTTTCTTCCGCAGTCGTGACCGTGCCAAAAACACCCGTCAACGAACACAACAACCTTAATCTTCTGCCACACAAAGTCCGGGCGTCCGGAAAGAGGCTGGTGCCTGCGCCATCCGCTCAGGCCCGCCGCCCGAAGCAATGATACAAGGCGCTTCTCTGTCGTCTCGTTCCCAGTGCTGCGCACGCGGGACATGAGTTCACCACGGGATAACCCGCCAAATGTCGTGCGCTCCCTTAGAGCGTTGCCCGGCCACCGGCTCATCGTTTGGCACCGTTCTTCCAGTAGTCGCGTTTATTGATGGCGGCCAAGACTGCCTTTGCGACCAGTTTTGCGTACAGCGGCGGAACTGCGTTACCGATCAGGTCACACACAGCGTCCATTTGGTCGGTGACGAAGCGATACCTTTCGGGGAAAGTCTGGAGGAGCGCTGCTTCGCGAACGGAAATAGTGTATCGGCGTTTGTCCGGGTGCCCAAATCTCCCCTTGCACGGGGTCGTGCATCCACCCGTGATGGTGGGTGACGCTTGGTCCCACACCATCCTGCCGTACACGTTCGTGAAGCCGTAGTATCCGTTCCGATGGCACTGGGGTCGCACCGACTCTTCAACCTTCAGCCATGTCTGTCCGGGTTCCGCCGCTTTGAGGCGCTCTTTGGTTTGCGGCTGAAGGTCTCGCACCACGTGCCAGTTGTGCGACCGCGGACCGCCGTTTCCGAGCGCGGTTTTCAGCGTGACCGGCGCTCCCATGTGGCCTATGGTTTCTCTCACTGTCGTCCACGGGTTCAGGCCGGAACCGTGCTTCGGTGATCGAGCGCGTGACGGCTGAGGGAAGGCGACGGCAAAACCGCGCCCGGCCAGGAGGACCAGGCGTCGCCGGGATTGCGGAATCCCAAAATTCGCCATTTGCTCGACGCGCCATTCGTCTTGGTATCCAAGTCGCCGCAGGACTGTCAGAAACTCTTCGAAGACGGGCTTCCCCCGACTAACGAGGCCGGGAACGTTCTCCATTATGATCGCCTCGGGTCGAATCTCCTCGATGAGTTCGGCCATCACGAGAAGAAGCTCGTTGCGTGGGTCTGCCCGCTTATTCTTGGCCGTCAGGGAACAGAAACCTTGGCAGGGCGCGCATCCGGCCAAGAGGGAGATGTGCTTGCCACCGGTGGCCCGTAGGAGTTCCTTGGCGGCCACATCGCGGATGTCTTTCTCAATCAATTGGGTGCGGCGGTTGTTCCATCTATACGTCCGTGCAGAGATGGGGTCGATCTCTACCGCTGCTGCGACATGGAATCCTGCGTCACGAAGTCCCCTGGTAAGACCACCGCATCCCGCAAACAGGTCTATTGCGATAGGCCTTCCCTTCATTTCTTCTTCCCTCTGCTCACTTTTCGCGCGTGCTTCTTCTTGCCCGCTGTGCGCTTCCGATGACCGGTCGGTGTAGAGGCTTTGGAATCGTCGGCTGCCAAATCCTTCATTCTTGGATCGTCTACCGGAGCACGTCCCTTCACGATGTCGAGGAACTCTTGGTGCATGGTCTCTGCTGCCAGCAGCAGATTTCCCCACGGACGAATATAGAATACGCCTGATGTCTGATGGGTTTGTGCATGCGTCTGGTCGTCGGGTCGTATGCGGTCAGCTATCAACAGGCCTCGTATCGTGGTCCTCTTATGCTCCTCGGCGGTAACTTCATCCTGAAGCTTCTGTCGGAGGAATAGAACGTAGTCACGAAGTTGATCGAATTCCTTTCGTCCCACGAAATCCCCCGGTCGCTTTGTCTCAACGACATGAACTGTCTTGTATCGGTCACCGAGGCACAGGAAATCGAGACGACGCGATCCATCCTGCGTGCCGGACTTCGACAGCTTGAACTTGTCTACGATGAGAGTGTCGAGCGCCTTCTCATGAACGAGCGTTGTCCACTTTGGATCAATAAGCCATGGATGATTTCGGAGGTAGTCCTGCATGTCGGGCTTCTCGGGTACCTTGGCATCTATCATTTGTTTGAATTTTCGGATGATCTCGACGCGACCCTTGACGAGGTGTGCCGTATTCACCGCCTCGATGATGTCCCACTCGGATAAAACTTCCGAGAACTGAGCGAGGTCGTCAGTGGAAGCGGTATTCAATCGTCGTATGGCGTCGAGGAAACTGCGGTTCGTTAGCGCGTTGTAGGCAAACTCGACCAGTTCGTCGGCGATGTCCTTGCCTTCCTTATCCTTGTCCAGTTGAGGAATGGCACAGATTCGGTCAACGACCGTCTTAAATATTTTTCGTTCCTTCTCGGGCAGTTTCTCCGCTAAATCGAGATACTGGACAATCTTCGGACTCTTGGCCTTTGCTTCACGACGCTTGTCTGTCCACGATTCCAGTAGCTCCCGTATTTTTTTACGCCCCCAATCTCTAAGAGGAACGGCCGTGGGGTCTTCCCAGCGGATAGTACCTCTGTCGGTGGCGATGAGGTCAACGCTTTCGTCGAGGAAATCCGCTTTTACTTCACCCGTTAGATACTGCATCCCGTGTTGACCCCAAACGCCACCGCTCAGGTCGAAGAACCAAGGCGTCTGCGCTAGCTTGCCGCGCACGTAAACCACGAAGCCGCGTTGTTGCTCATCGGGAATCGTGTCTTTGCAAAAGCCCGCCCACCACTGAATCTGCTGGCCGTTGCCGAGATCCATCGTCTCCCATGTCCCGGGCTTGTTGGGGACTCGGAACTGAAAGGGGATCTCCTGTCGCGAGATTGCCTTTCCGTTCAAATGGACCG
>PLLV01000064.1 GCA_003142295.1 Syntrophaceae bacterium | reverse complement strand
ACATATCGACCCTACAGACCCGGAAGGACAATTTGCCGACCGCGGTCCTCAATACAGAAGTGCGATATTCTATCATGACGAAGAGCAGAAGCGGTTGGCGGAAAAGTCAAAGGCGGAATTAGGTAAATCCGGGCGGTTCTCCAAACCGATCGTGACGGAGATCATCAAATTCAACAAATTTTTTGATGCGGAGGAATATCATCAGGATTACTACAAGAAGAATCCTATAAGATATAAATACTACAGACATGGATCGGGACGTGATCAGTTTTTGAAGAAGGTGTGGGGAGAAGAAAATACCGGCATCAAACCCGCCTCAGTTCAAGAATACAAAAAACCTGATGACATGACATTAAAGAAGACGTTGACACCCATCCAATACAAAGTAACGCAGCATGCAGGTACAGAACCAGCCTTCAAAAATGAATATTGGGACAATAAAAGAGAGGGCATCTATGTGGATGTAGTTTCAGGTGAACCCCTTTTCAGCTCGCTCGACAAATTTAATTCTGGAACAGGCTGGCCGAGCTTCACGAAGTCTCTCGAACCGGGAAACGCTGTCGAGCTGGGAAGGCCCACTTACGCTGGTACGGAGGTACGGAGTAGACACGCCGACTCACACCTCGGGCATGTCTTCCTCGATGGGCCGGAGCCGACCGGACTCAGGTATTGCATGAACTCAGCCGCAATGAGATTCATCCCCAAAGAAGATCTGGAAAAAGAAGGTTATGGCAAGTATCTAAAATTATTTAGCCAGAAATAATATCAAGTTTTAAGGGGGCAGGTCACGCTCCAATATGGCCTTCCGCCCTCGCTTAGAAGGTCAATATATGATGCTCTCCTTTGATATAATTTGTTAAAGGACCCCCCATATATTTTACTTCAATCCCGAGGTCTTCAAGAGCGCTTGAAACACCATATTGATCTGCACAAGCCTTACAAGCTTCCAATTTAATTCCTTCGCTCTTCATTTCTGTTATCTTCTTTTGCAGCTCAGGATCTTCAGTCAGTAACTTTGCAGATGGCCCCCAAGCTATCAGGGTTACAGCATTCCACCAATTTTTCTTTTTGGCATTTACTGTATACATGAACACCATCTTTGTGGCTACTTCCTTATCTCCACTTGTCCATAGAACGACTAATGAATCATAGGCCATTTTGATCCCTCCTTGGCGACAGCAAATTAATCTTACTTATCCTTTTCTTCCTTACATGTTGACCATCCAAATGGAACGTATGCCGGACACCATCTGATAAAACCGGTCACGATAGGAAGAAGGCCAACAGCGCCCCACCAGCTTTGGAAATAGATACCCGCCAGGATGATGATGACGCCCAAAATGATCCTGAACATTTTATCGGTCTTACCCACGTTACATTTCATGATCTATATTCCTCCCTTTATTCTTGCTGTGACTGTCGGCAATCAGACCGATCCGCCGCGCCCTTCTTGGCATTCTTTTTGCCGATCCCGCATGCATCGACATATTCTCAGGACTTCCCATCGCTACGGGCTTGAGCCGCCTGATGGTCCATCATGAACTGCATCGCAAAATCTCTCCCCGTTCGGGGCGGGTCATGCACAGCTTCCCGTTGTTCAAGCTTGAGGGACTGACTCTTGCATTTGTAGACGCAGACGCCACACCCGATACACATCTCCGGGTCAAGCACCGCGGCCACCCCCTTTTTATTTGTTGCATCGGGATGGTTCTCCAGGTGCAGGGCTTTCATAGGACAGCGCTTGACGCACAGCCCACAGCCCAGACAAATCCGAGGCTCGGTTCGGACGCGGTAGTTGGAAGGGGTGAGGCTGCCCGCATGCTTCATCTTGTAAAGAGCGGAGAACCACATGCAGCAGCACGGATCGCAGTTGCAGATTGTATCGATACCTTCCTGCTGATTGGAGATGCCGTGCACCAAGCCCGCCTCGGCGCTCTTTTTGAGGATCTCCTCGGTTTCCTGCCGCGTAATCTCGCGACCGAGACCGTTATCCACAATGTAATGACCGAGCTTATCGAAGTGCAGGCAGACCTCCGCGGGATAAGGACAATTAGGCTCGTTTGGATCGAGATTCTTGATGTGTTTGCAGGGGCAGATAGTCACAACAAAATAATTGAAGGAATCAAGGAGCCTGACCACATCTTCGTAAGGCCGTACCTCGCGGGTGTCCTTGATAGTTTCCCCTATAGGCAGGACACGCAATCCCTTTTCCCGGACCGGCTCCCACGGATCGAGAAAGCCGTGCTCCCAGTAATGGTTCGCAGGAGGTGCCACAGCCCGGCTGGTTTCATCGGTTCGTCCCGGCCAGCCGAAAGTCCGCATGCCGAAGAAAATATCGTTCAATCCGTAACGCAGGCTTCCCTTTTTCTCATCCCGGTAGACCAGTCCCTTCCGGGCCAGCCGATCCAGCATTTCCTGAAGACGCTCCGGTGACATCTCCTTCAGGACCGCCAGTTCTTCCAAGGGCTTCGGCGTAAACGATATCCCTGTAAGCAGTGCCGCTTCCTCTTTAGTGTAGCGTGCTCGGATCAATGGCAGTGCCTCTTCCGGCCGGGGTACGCCGTACCAGGATTGTTTCAGCCATGTTATAAACAGCCCATAAACCTCTTCTGTCTCCATGTGATATCCTCCCTCTGCAATCCGACGACTTTTTCTATAAAGCTAAATCCTCAGCTCAGCATTGATTTTATTTATAAGGTAATCGATGTTTCTATCCAGGTGAATCCGCTTGCCTGTAACCTTTGAAAGCATGATGCCGCCTTCAATAAAAGTAACAAAGAGCGTGGCAAACGTTTCTGCGTCGATGCCTTCCTTGATCTCCCCCCTTCTTATACCCCGCCTGAAAACTAAGATGATCATGCGCATCCAGTCGTCTATTGATCGGATCACGAAGTCACGCAGGGGAAGCTCAGTGTTGTCAGTGTCGATGGCGGCGTTCAGGATCGGACATCCTCCCCGCTGAGAAATCCTGTCAAACGTATCTCGGTAAAATTCAGCCAACGCGATAAGTTTGTCGCATGAATTGTCAATGGGTCCGATTCTACCCGATATTTCACCTTTTATTTTTGAGATGTTGTATTCAAGCGCAGCCAGGGCGATTTCATCCTTGTTCTTGAAGTTGCCGTATAGAGCACCTTTGGTAAGTCCGATCGCCTCTGTCAATTGAGACAAGGATGTGCCTTCATAACCATGCATGTTGAAAATGGGCGCCACTTTCTCGATGATAAATCTTCTCGTTTCTTCTGCTTTACTCATCATCGTCTCTCCACAACCCATAAATATACCAATCGGTATATAATGTCAAGTAGTAAACCAGGGAATAGTTAAGTGATGATTACCAATCGAAAGGGTGGATAACTGTCACAATAGTTTCATTATTGACTACAGGAAGAACATCAGCCCATCATCGTTGAAAAAATTCAGCCTAAATAAATCTGCACCTTCAAACCGTTATCAACAAAATACAGACTTGTATATAAAAAGAGCCGTCCCGCCAGAGTGTGAGACGGCTCAATGAATTTATCAAGATGTGAAGAAATGGCCGGTCTATTTAACGGCGTCTTTCAATCCCTTGCCGGCAGTGAATTTGGGAACCTTCTTGGCCGCAATTTTGATCGCTGCGCCAGTCTGGGGGTTTCTCCCTTTTCTGGCAGATCTTTTCTTGACAGAAAATGTCCCAAAGCCGACAAGAGTCACATTTTCTCCCTTCTTCAAAGCCTTCTTAATTGCCCCAAAGACAGCATCCAAAGCTTTCCCCGCCTCAGCCTTCGTGCAGGTAAATTTCGCAATCTCAGTAATCAGATCTTCTTTCTTCATTCCTTCTTTCTCCCTTTTTAGTATTAGACTCGCAATAGGCGGCAATAACGTCTTCTTTCGTGAGAGCAATTTATTTGTATATAGAACTCTCTAACCTTGTTACTGCTTGCTGGATTATTAGAGTGTTTAACAGAAATTGCAAGAATTTTATCACGTCCCACTTATTTATTATTGATTGAAAGGTTGAACGAATGGCCTGAATCAGAAAAACAACATGCAGGATGAAACATGCAGTTTCTGATGGTAAAATATCGCATTATGGGTGATCTGGCCGCGATTTATGAACCCCAAAGACCTCTACGTTACAATTGGTTATGTTGAATGGTCCTATTTCTCGTGAAGGATGTCCATCCATCGGATCGCTTCGGAATCGGTGATCTTTCCGAGGTAGACCTGCGTGGTCTTTAAATCCTGGTGCCTCAAGATTACCTTCGATACTACTTCCAGCGGAACGCCGTTTCTGCTGGCATACGTGGCCGAGTATCTCCGGAGATCGTGGGGCGACACATGGACATTCAATTTGGCTCCCAGTGCTCTGACAAGGGACCTCGCCGTCGAATAGCAGATGGGGAATATACGATCCTCTCCCTGAAGGGCTTTCTCCTTGATGTATTCTGCCAGCTTCCTCGAAACGTTCTCCGGCATGTACGCAATTTCCGTCTCCTTGCCTGATTTGGGTTCCCGGAGGGTGATGGTTCTGTCAGAGACATCCGACACCTTGATCTTCAGCAATTCACCGATTCTCAATCCACATCGCGCCTGAAGTTCCAGTATCAGCCGGTCACGCTGCCTTTTAGCGTTGTAGATCATTTCTTCCACCGTCTCCCTGTCGAGGATCTTACGTGGTAACTGTTTCGGTGCCCTGAAGGCTTTGCTGAGCAGCGACGTGTTGCAGGGATTTCTCATGTTCAGGGAGCAGCGGTCAATGATGAAGTTGTAAAAGGATTTTATCTGGGCATACCGGAGCCTCCGTGTGGATTTGGAAAGCTTCTGAGTCATGCTTTCAAGGAAATGAAAGATCTCGTCGGGACTGATATCCTCCAGTGGTCTCTCCGCATAAATCGCCCCGAACCTGTCAAACAGGAGGGTGTAGCTCTCGATGGTCCTCTTCTTGTGGTTTGCTTGAAGATAATATTTGAACAGGGTTATCGCTTCTTTTGTGGTCATGGCACACCTCCATATTCTATGTTTGTGAGGCCTTTGGGGAACACGGAATTATAAAGGCAGGAATGAAAAAATGGTAAGAATTAGACGATAAATAGGCAAATTATATGAGATGATACTCTCGAATGATACACCTACAAAGTGTTAACATCAGCATGAATTGGTAGTGAAGATTATCGATTGAAATGTTTATATTGACTGATCGTCCTGGCAATTGCCGGTTTTGATTAAGAATGGATAAGGGTTGGGGGAGGGATTTCTCCCTTCCCGATAAACAGCATTTACTGACTTATTCCTGCATCTAGCCGGACCAGATTTATGATTGAAAGCTAATGTTTTTTAGTTGCCCGCCGCCATTCTTACCGGACTTATCCCATTGAGTTGACTCCAGGTTGTGCCGTCCCATTTCCAGATGCCGGATACATCGAAACTCGCATAAAGCGTGGCTGTCGGGTTCACAGGCCCAGCTGAGACGGTCCTCTGTGTCCGGTTGCCGACTACGTCGTACTGAAATTGAATCACTTTTCCAGTCGTGAGCTTGTCAACACGTACGAGACGATTCAGGGCGTCATAAGTATAGTTGACCGTTTCTGCAAAAGAGGGAGCCATGGTCATGAGAATAAGTACTACAATTATTTCCTGGATTATTTTATTATATATTTTCACTTCTCTGCTCCTTTCACTCTGGGTTTTTAGACAGTTTCCTCATAATTGTGTGTGGCTTCCCTGAATTACTGAGACTCCAAAAAGTTACCGAATCATTGAGCATTAACAACCGTCCCTATTTTCCAGAGGTCTTGCATGCAAAGTTAATTTATACGAAAGATGGAAAGTCAAGATTAAATACTTGACCCTGTTTGCCCCCCATTCCCTTTGTAAGTCTTCCAGCCTGCTCTATCGACGTACTTTATCTTGAGAGGGGAAAATTGAATATTATCGGAAGTCGCAAGAATCCGGCAGCAGCGATTATGCAGCGCACTTTCCCACACCCTGGAACCCCGATCGTATTAGAATCGGGAATCGCCCGAAGTCATATTCAGCATGTTTTTTAATCGACCCGGTTTTTCTAATCCCAGTTCACCTCAATGGGGTTGACCTGTCCTGCCGTGATGGCCGTTACGGCACTCCAGTGCTGGGCTCCTCCCTCATCAACCCTGAACTTGTACGAAAGGTTGGGAAGCAGGAACTCCGCCTTGCCATCAGCGTTTGTCGTGGCGCTCAAGCCAAGGTAGGAGCCGCTATCACTGAATGTGTAAACAGGCACGCCTGAAACCGGGGTGCCGCTCTTCTTCGCGATGATCTGCGCTACCCCGCGCTGTATGCTCACCGTCGCATTCTGGAACTGGAACTCGCTGGACCAGAACTGGGAACCCAGATAGTCCGCCCGCACCTTGTAGCTCTTGTTCGGTAAGCTAAAGGTCGCATGGCCGCTGCCGTCCGTCACCTGGGACAGGCCGAGGTAGCTCCCCGAAGGCGTGGACAGAAATACATTGACTCCCGCAATAGGCTGCGAGCCCTGGTATGCACCTTCAACAGTGATCGTGATATTCTGGCACGGAATGGAGAGAGTCCCTGATAGGACGGTAGGTACGGTATAGACATCGCTCCAGAACTGATAACCGAGGTAGTCCACGCGGAAATTGTAGCTGCCGTCAGCCAGGTTGAAAGACGCCTGTCCGCTGGCATTGCTGTCCTTATAGAGGCCGAGGTAGGATCCGCCCGAATTGAATGCGTAGACGCGGACGCCAGTAAGCGGCCCTGACCCCTTATCGATGGTCAACCGCCCGTGCTGAGTTCCACGGTATTCACCACATCCTGGTTAATCGTCGCCGTCGCCCAGTACTGGCCGCCCTGATAGTCAGCGCGGAACTTATAGCTGCCTGCGGGGAGACGAAATTCCACAGCACCCGTGACGTCTGTTGTCCCGGAGATACCGAGGTAAGAGTTGGCTGAGTTGAATACATAAACCGGTACACTTGGTACGTCCTGGCCCGCCATGGTGACATGGACATGGGCGGTGCCTTCCGGAATGACAATCGTCTTATCCGCCCAGGTGAAGACATCGGACCAGTACTGCTGACCCAGATAGTCCGCCCTCACTTTGAATGCCTGCTGGGGGACATTGAAGGATGCCCGGCCGCTGCTGTCCGTGGTGGCACTGACCCCCAGGTAAGACCCGGAGGGATTGAAGAGATAAACCGGGACATTAGCTTTCGGTTGATTATTGCCCGCCAGTGATCCGGTTACGGTGATATTGACGCTCTGATGGGGAATAGTCTTCGTAACGCTCATCGCCGTCGGTACGGTCACCACGTCGCTCCAGAACTGATATCCCAGGTAATCGATGCGGAATTTGTAATTGCCGTCGGACAGGTTATAAGTCACCTGGCCGCTGCTGCTGGTCACCCCGGAGAGGCCGAGGTATGAGCCTCCCACGTTGAATGCATAACAACTCACGCCGGTCAGGGGGAGGGAGGTGTCCTTGAGCACCGTCAGGGAGAATTGCCCGCCGCCCGTGTTGATGGTTATCTGCTTGAGTTGATTCGCCGTGAGGGTCTCTACGGAGCTCCAGTACTGGCTGCCCAGGTAATCGGCCCGGAACTTGTAGGAAGCCACAGGCAGACGGAAGGTCACCTTTCCGGATGTATCTGTCACGCCGCTGATCCCCAGGTATGAGCCATCGGGCGTGAAGACATAGACGTTTACGCCGTTTACGGGCTGATTGCCTTGGATAACGGTGATCTCCGCATCGGCCATGGGTATGTTGACTGCTGCATCCTGGGCGTGGAAAACTGCGGAGAAATACTGCTGGCCCAGGTAGTCTGCCCGCACCTTGTAGTCTCGATCTGGAAGCGAGAAAGACACGCGCCCGTCAGTGCCTGTCTGCTGGCTCAGGCCCAGGTAGGAACCATCGGGCGTGAAGACATAGGCGTTGACCCCAGAAAGGGGCGTGGACGTTCCCTGAAATGTGCTGTTGACGGCGATGTTCACCGTATGGTGCGGGATCACGAGGTCGATGCTTGTCGATCCACTGACCTGTACCGTACCGGTCCAGAACTGGTAGCCCAGGTAGTCGGCGCGGACATTGTACGTCCCGGGGGACACATTGAACGTGGCCACGCCGCCTGCGGCGGTTACCTGCGCCTGGCCCAGATAACTTCCACTGTCATTGAAGAGGTAGGTGTTGACGCCCTGCAGAGTGCTCTGGGCGTCCTTACGTACCGTTACACGCAACTGGATACCGGCGTTCGTCACGGTTCTCTGCGTACGGTTGCCTACGGCATCATATTGATATTCGACCGCGCTTCCGTTCGACGTGTTTTCGACACGTATGAGGCGATGCAGATCGTCATAGATATAGTTTATCGTCTCGGCAGAAGAAGATGTAAGATTGAGATAAGTAAATGCGAGAATCGTGATCAGAAACAGAATTGTATGCGCGTGCTTGGTTTTCATTTTCCTGTCCCCTTGGTGTTTGAATGTTTTCAGTAGATAAAGATCGTTATTTATAATCCCGGAATTCAGCTCTTTACTTTGAAGGAACTTCTCGCCTAAAGTCTCATTTGGATGCTTCGTTTAACTCAGGGTATACGAAGAAAGAAAACTTGGGCAAAATGTAATGTGACACGCGTACCCAAGCAATTGCATCCGTCGCAAAGCCAGGAAGGATGGCCGTAGTCGCTAAATAGAACCGTCCCCTTTAAGCTCCTTCGTCATTGGCGTAGGTTCAACTTTTAAAAGTGCTTTTTCAGCATCAAGATTGGCTGTTTAAAGCTAATATCAGACCGTTTGTTAACGCCTTCCTTCATAATGCCAAATACTTGACTTGGTCCGACCCCAATCCGACCAAAAAGACCTCGCCCCGCTCACCCTCCGACGTGCTCGGATCACGCATCATATCCCCGGAGTTCCATGTTATTCTTTATTCCGTAATTCCGCCGAACGCGCAAAGCCTTCAAGTTCGCAATCGATTATTCTATAGAGATGCTCAGTAAAGTTCTTGCCATAAATAGCTGGGACATACCTTGGGATACCTGTCTCGCCTTTTTTTCCTCCTTCCCATATCAATTCTTTTCCGCTCTTCTCGAGAAACACGCGCGCTCCTTCGATTGCCTGAATGAGCGCCTGGACACTATCGATTCCGTGACCAAACTGTATCTCGGTCATACCAATATTGGTCAAGTAAAAAGCACATTCCCATTCTTTGGCTGTAACCATTCGTGGCTTCGCGATTTGAAGAAGGACTGTCTTTCCGCCCGGCATGGTCTCATGCAGTTCCCTTGTAACAATAACATTGCGAATTGGCTTATTCATGCTTTTCTCCTATTTAGTACAGTTCCAAAAACACCATCCTCTGCAGGCAACTTCACTAACAAACTCGAGTCCCCAACATCCTGCTCGCAGCCGCGGGTCTGGCAGAGAGCGGCAGAAATTTCGTAATACCGCACCACCACTCGCGCAAGCATCTAAGCACTGATTCAAGTCACAATTGCCGCACTCCGCAAGACCTGTTGGATCAACCTTATTTATGGGATTATTTGAAGTGTATGCGTATACATTAATCCCTCCTCTAAACCCAATCGGATCCCTGGTCAAGAACCTGCCTGCCTTGGGATCGTAGTACCTTGCGCGGTAGAAGTAAAGGCCAGTCTCGGAATCGTATTCCCTTGCGGTGTAGGTATAAGGTTGTGATGTCGGCAGACCGCTCGTGATGTTACCGAAGGTGTCGTATGTGTAACTCTGCACCACACTGCCGCTCGCATTAGTGAGATTTATGATAGAACCCAGTCCATCGGCATGGTAGTAGTACACCTGGCTGGTGTTGTCCACGGCGAGGGGTTCATCTATGTTGAGGCCATGAGTGAATCTTGTGGTGACATTCCCATACTGATCGTAGGCCAGGATAATGGCTTCTTTGTCATAGACGTAATTTGTGATAGTGCCGTTGACGTTCTTCTGAACGCGCCTGCCGAAGGGATCATAGGTATAGGTGATGACCGTACTGGGAGTCCCCGAAATCTCCACCCTCACGAGGCGGTTCTCCTCATCATAGGAGTATGTGGTATTGACGCCTGTCTCCGCCTTCTGGACTCTATTCCCGTTGAAGTCGTAGTTGTACGTCGTCGTGTTTAGATTCAAGAGTTCGTTTGCTTCATCATAGTTCATGGCATCGACGCCTGTCTGTTCGCTAGCGGACGTTACAGTGTCCACTCTGGTGAGACGGTTGTTCACGCTGTCGTAAGTGTAGTTTATGTCTGCAAGGGTGGTCCCGCCTTGCGTCCTGTGCCGGACCCTCGTAAGGTTGCTGCTGTAATCATAGGTGTAGGTCGCATATGTGTTGTTGGGATAGGTGAGTGTGCTTCTCCTGCCGTCATAATCGTAGCCGATGCTGAATGAGCCGCTGTTGTTGGTGATACCGGTCAGTCTCCTCGCGGCATCGTAGGCATAGGTGATGGTCGTGTTCTCCGGTGTTGTCATAGACGTCTTGTTCCCCGACGCGTCATACTGGTACTGGATGGTTCTTGAGTTTGAGTCCGTTATTCCGGTTACCCTGTTGTTGGCATCATACGTGAAGTTATAGGCGATGGCTGAATTCCCGGCATAAGTCATGTTGCCGTTTTGATCGTACTGATACTGTGTGATGCTCTGGTCCGAGTATTGTTTCTGGGTGAGGTGGTTATCGGCATCGTAGGTGTAGGTAATGGTATGCCCGTCAGGCTTTGTTTTCGTGATAAGGTTTCCCCTTGAATCGTAGGTGTAAGTGGTTGAGCGGGCCAGAGGGTCGGTCTCACTGGTGAGACGCCCGGCCGTGTCGTAGGTGTATGTTGTGCTGTGGTTAAGGGCGTCCGTGAGGGCGGTGAGCTTGCCCGTGCCGCTGCAGCCGCTCCCGCATCCCGTGGGGCCGTAGCTCATCTGAGTGAGGTTGCTCAATGCATCCGTGATCTGCGTGACCTGTCCGCGGTAGTTGTAGGCGTATGCGGTGGCGTTCCCGTTTGCGTCTGTTGTAGTTAAAACGTCTCCTTTGTAATTGTATGTGAAATAGGTAATGTTGCCCTTGGGATCGGTCACCTGTGTCATCTGGTTGATGTTGTTATAGGCGTACTGCGTGACATTGCTGAGGGGATCCGTCATGGTGAGCCGGTTGCCCACGGCGTCATAGGTGAAGGTTGTTTGGTTGGATAGAGGGTCTGTTATACTCGTGAGGTTGTTCTGGCTGTCGTAGGCAAGAACGGTCGTATGGTTGCCGGCGTCGGTGATCGATGTAACGTTGCCTTTTGAATCATACTGAAAGGTTGTTACAGCACTTAACGGAGCGGTTAATGTGACGAGGTTGCCGTAGGTATCGTATGCATATGTCGTCACTGCCCCTCTGGGATCGGTGCGACTGGCGACCAGGTTCATGCTGTTGTAGGTATAGCTGGTAGTGTTTCCCAGGGGATCGGTTACGGACGTAAGGTTGCTGTTACTGTCGTAGGTATAGGTGGTTACACCCACGTTCGGGTCGGTGATGGAAATAAGTCTCCGCTTGATATCGTAGAGATATATGGTGGTGTTGCCCAGAGGATCGGCTTTTGATGTCGTGACTGCGAATGTGGGGTCATATGTGTATGTCCAGACGCTGCCGTCTTTTTCAGTGTATGTGGTCGTTCCCGTCTGGGTATAGTTCAGTGACCTTGTTTTGTTCTCAGGGTCGGTGGACGTCAGAAGCCTGCCCGTTGCATCATAGGTATAGGTTGTTACGTTGCTTGCAGGGTCGGTTTTTGTAAGCATGTTTCCGCTGGTATCGTAAGTATAGTACCATGTATTACTCAATGGGTCCGCGACTGAAGCGAGGAGGCCGTTTGAATACGTCAGGGTGTATGTTCTTCCACCCGGGTCTGTGATCGAGGTTATCAGGCCGCTTGTTGTGGTAATGGTCGTTGTTCTTCCATTCGGGTCGGTGATGCTTGCAAGGTCAGTCCCATTGTATGTCAACGTGGTAGTGTTGCCGTTCCTGTCCGTGATGGAGGTGAGATAGCCGGATGAATTGAAGTTATAGACTACACCGTTCTTCATAGTCTGGGTGTATGTGCCGTTTGAGTTCTTTACGAACTGCGAGGTGTCCCCGCTTCTGGGTTCAGGGTAATATACCCCGCTTGACAGTCTGAAGTAGGTGATATTGCCGTCTTTCTTTTTGAGGGACAGGGTGGCGTTGTCGGTCAATGCATTCAGTGACACGTTGTAGTTGTGGGTCCATTTCTTGCCCACAGGACCGTTGTATGTGTCAATGCTATTGTAGTAAAGAGTGAGCGTTGCCACGCGCAGCGAATCGTATAAATTGCCGCTCTTGAGATTGCCTGAGGAGCTCATATCTACGTTGGCGTTGCCCGAAGGGTCGTCGGAGCTGGGAGTATCAGAAGGTTTAGGTTCAGGATTGGTGGTGCATGGCGGACTACCGCCGAGATCGCCGGGTGTTGGACCCGTTGTTAAGACTGCCGGACAGCAGCCTTGTGCTTTAAGTGCATCACTTCTTTTGTCAACAGGGGTCCCCAAAGGCGCCGGATTGTATGAGCACCATAGTGACGCGTCTGCGCATGACTCATGACCCGAACACCAGTCTGAAAAGCAAAGGTCGCCGCTACACCCGGAACACAAGCAAAGAGAACCCATACATGAAGGACATCCACAGGAAGCATCCCGATAGCGATATGTTCCATCACACCAATATACGTCTACAGTCACTGAGGCGCATTGCCAATAATTGGCCTCGCAATAACCCTCCCAACTGCAATTATTCATCCAAAATGCCGAGTCATATCCAGCATTGTTTGCAATCGGCACATCTGCCGTGTTGCCCGAAGAATCCGTCACGCGAATTGCCACATTATTCGCGCAACCGGGATTTGCACTCGGGGATGTATAGGTAACGGTACTGCCGGTCGAACTGGAAAGTGTACCGGCCCCACCGACGATGTACCAGCTGTAAGGTCCGCCGTCCCCGCCGGAAACTGTTAGAGTTTGATTATAGCCGCCCGCCCACATGGTCTGTGAGTAAGATCCCAAAGTCAGAGGAGTAGCGAATGCATCTGAGATCAAATATGAAAAACTAATAAAAAGACCGAAAATAACGGCTGTCGCCAGGTATAACCTTTTTCTTCCTGTCATCTCTCCGCCTCCTCTCGGTTCACCTCTTACTGTTTCTTAAAATTACACAATCCCCCGACTTTTAAATTTCCCTGAATGCAATGTCTGCGAAAAGTTTGTCGCATTGTAGTTTGTGTTGTTTTATGCCGCGCCGTAGCCGCTGGAGAGACTGCCTTTGATTTCTGTCTTGCCCGTTACACGAGATTGGCAACGTGACTTCACGTGAGTCTATTTGGTATGGTAAAGGAGGTAGAGTAGGATAACGTGGTTACAACTTTCTTCGAAATCGAACCGAGAAAGTTCTGGAAGCTCAGATGATTTGAAATGAATCTTAGCATGTATTTCTGAGAATGCAATACAAAACAATGCTAGAAAAATACGGGGGAATATTAATGCAAAACTAATAACCATAGAATGATCATCCCGAAAGCGAACGATGGGAATTTTATGAATTCAGCAGAAAGTCGGCAAGAAAATCAGGTGAGTATATTCGAAAAAAAAGAGTCAAATGGTGCCTGCTGCTCTCAGAAACTGACCGGACTGATCTTATTAATCTCTCCGCCTTCCGTGGAGAGCCTCATAACCAACATTGAGGTTTTAGCAATCAGTTCATCACCATCATCGCCTTCAGACTAAATGATTAGGATGCTGATGCTTCACGATTTCCGATTGAAAGGAAGTATGCCCTCAAAAATTGCTGGATGCTTTGTTACAGGAAG
>PLLV01000085.1 GCA_003142295.1 Syntrophaceae bacterium | reverse complement strand
GGGTAGGATGACAATCTAGGCAAATAATGAAATGCCTAACAACTGGCTGAACGGCGGACTGGCTTACAGCGCCGACGCGCTTCCAGCCAGCCGGTTAGCCAGAGCGTTCTGTAAAATAAAACAACGAATACGAGAATGATAATAAATGAAGCCTAACAAGAAAACAATGAGCGGACCATGGAACAAATGATTAAAAATACCATTATATTCCTTTCTGGCAGTGCAACTGGCGGAGTCATTGTCTACTTCTTTAAATCTCTCTACGAGCATTACTTGGCACTTTCTCGCAGTATTGAGGTTTTGCGAATCACTGAAAGCAACAAGGCAGCGGCTGACATTCGTGGGGCTTTCGCGCCTGCACTTGCCATACTTTATTTGGCTAAGAAACACAGGAATTACTCTGGTGACACCGTTCCACCTTTCGACGTTGATAGATCTCTCAAAGAGGCTCTGCTCACTCAGGCATCTGCCATTGAGGTATTCAGGCCCGATGTCTCCGAAAGCAAAAGAACTGCATACCAAGAGGCATGGGAAAAATATCGATACGAAGTATTCAATTATGGCTTTGATACAACAACGTTCAGAACTGACGTGGACGATGCGTGGAAAGTATTTGAAGACTTTATTCATGCCATCCTCCAGTTTGCAGAAATTAAAGACAAATAAATCGGAACCCCACAGAACAAACGCATCACCGACAGGGGCTAACGCTGTTTTGATTTGTGAAATAAGGAGTTAACCCCTGCTGCTTATGCTCCTCGTTCTGTGAAGGTAAAGCATATAATAGATGAAATTCAATTTCTTGGTTTTTGGCCTTCGGGGGAGATAGGGCTTATGACACAAAGGCATCCTGATGTCACAGCACAGAAGATTGNNCTCTGATGTCACAGCACAGACGATTGTAGCTGCAAGCGCAAGTTTGCAGGTGTCCGTGGGCATTAAAAACACATCGGAGGTGACTATGAACATACAGGAAAATAAAAACGTGATAAACAAAACAGTATCTAAGATCAAAGCTTTTCTTATTGCTGTGCTGTGCATCAGTTGCCTGTCGTCTGCCCTGTTGACCAGAAGCCAAGAAATTCAATCACTACAAAGGTAATAGAGCAAATAAGCAAAGTGCTACACATGCAAGTTAATAGACGCCACAGAACAAATCAATCCAGCGGGCTCACTACGCTCACCGCTGATTTTTGTGTTATCTGGAAATAACTTGATATATGCATCATATAGGCATACCTATGCATATATTCCTGAGAGGTGAAATCATGAGAACAACTCTGAATATTGAGGATAGCCTGATTGAGAAGGCATCAAAAATGACCGGGGTTAAAGAGAAAACTGCACTGGTCAAGCTCGGGCTGGAGGCGCTGATTGCGAGAGAAAGTGGAAAAAGGCTTGCAAAACTGGGAGGGACAGAAAAGCAGTTGAAACCGATCCCGAGAAGAGGCACTCTGTAAAGTGGTCCTTGTTGATACATCAGTCTGGGTCTCGCATTTTCGAGAAACACAAATCGACCTTGTAAGGCTGCTTAATGTTGGAGAAGTGGCATGTCATCCCTTTATTGCGGGTGAGCTTGCCTGTGGAAATCTCAGGAATAGGACGATCATACTTTCCCTTCTGGAAGCGCTTCCGATGGCGGCGGCAGTTGAGCACGGAGAGGTGCTTGCATTTATTGAGAGTCATAAACTTATGTGGAAAGGGCTTGGATACATAGATATTCACCTCCTTGCTTCTGCCGTATTATCGCAACTACCCCTCTGGACACTCGACAAAAGACTGGAGCAGGCTGCCGACATACTCCATCACAACTATGAAAAGACATCCTGATAAAGTTAGCTGCACCGGATGTGGCAAAATGGCGCGCCACGCCGGTGATCTTTGCGTTGGATGTAATAAGGCAGATAAATGAACAGACGATTTAAGAAGCGCGAGATCCCATGGCCTAAAGTTGTCGCCTTTCACAAGGAGATCGCACGCCGTGCAGAAGAGTCATTTTTCGCTCTTCCTTTGGGAATGACGCCGTCAGATCGATGGTCATCGATTGCCAACTTGGAAACGCCAGACTTCGCGGGCAACTGGCAGTTTTTAAGTCACGATCTCCAAAGTAGTTCGTTCAAAAACCTTATCCACAGTGGAGGTCTTGGCGAGGCATTCGTCGGTGGTCCCTGTTGGGTCCGCTTCAAGATTAAGGAAGACAAGAGCTGGCGACAAGAGTGGTGCCCTTTCCTTTATCGCTCCATTAGGCTCGACCTCCANNAGGGTGGCTGGGAAGTATCTCCAATTGCCCTAGGGTTTCTTAATTGGAAAGGATTTTTGCCTCGAAGGCCGCTTGAAGAACTGATCCCTGAAATTTTAGAGACTGCCTCAACAAACTCACAAGCAACCAATCAGTCGCTCACAACATGCCTTGTTGAAACGCTCTGCAGGGAACTCCCTGATTTTATCGAACTGTTCGCAAAAAACCTTGATCTCACCTCCGTATCACATGCGCCGACGCGCTGGGTCATCTTTTCGCCCCCGCCCACAGGACCACTAACTCAAAACTTGGTTCGCGATTACGATAGACTCTCTGAATTAGTGANNAAGAGCCCGTACAGTTCGGTCCTCTCAACGACTCTCAACGTGCTGCAGTGAGAGGCATTCTCGAATCCAAGCCGGTCACTGTCATCAGCGGGCCACCCGGATGTGGGAAAAGTCAGGTGGTTGTCTCGCTAATGCGTAACGCATGGCAACGCGGTATCTCCGTGCTCTTTGCCAGCAACAACAACCAAGCTGTCGACGTCGTGCGCAAACGTTTGCAGCGATTCGAAAGCCACTTCCCGATTGCAGTCCGCGCGGGCAGCAGGAATAAAAGCAACGTCATCCAAGGNNCACCGGCAGGCGGGGCGCTGCTCCAAACGCCAATGACGATGCCAGTGCTAAACGGGATGACCTGATCGCAAAGCAAACTGCCCTCAGAAACTTCCTTGACTCCAAGCTTCCTCAACGAGTCGATGAGGCCGTTCGATCTGCACTTAGCGCTTACGCAACATTCCAGCAAACACGGGCAGAGCTTCATTTTGGCAAAGAAGAACTGCTTCGCGAATTCCATGCCTTCGGCGTGAAGTCACGTCCCGAGTCATTTTTTCAAGACGTGGTTATGCCTCTTGATGGATGGCTGGCTAAAATTTCAGAATACCAAGAGATTCTGCGTCAGGACGGCGCGACGCGAGAACGCCTCCATGTAGAACTTAACACGGCACACGAGACTCGTGACAGAGCAGTTCAAAGGACGGGACTGGATAGTTCGTCCATCAAGTCTTGGTCATGGCTCGTCTCCGGACCAGGACCGGAACTCTTGTGTTCCTGGCTCGATAGGTTCAAAGAACTTCTTGCCAGGCCTATAGACCAGCACTTGGAACCGTACCAGTGGATTGCCGACTTTGAAACGTGGAATGGGGAAGAGGAGGCCAGAAATTGGGCTACGTCCGCAAAGGAACTAGCTTCTAATATACGACATGCCTGCGGACAATTGAGCCCCAAGCTTACGCATGTCGAAACCGTAAGGAATCGTTATGACGCCCAGATGTCCCAAGTTCGGAAACTCGGAATACCTCCTGAAATCGCTGTAAACCCAGAAGGTCTCTCCGACTGGTCTGCGGCCTACGCGCTGGAATCATCACTGCCGGTTGCGAGATCAGATTGGTTTCCGTGGTCTAAGCGCCGAGGTGCCATCCGGCGGATGAAGAGAGAAGAAAAGACATTGCGATCATCTTTTCCTCTGACCGTCTGGCGCGGTATAGGCAAGCTCAATTCTGAAGGGCGTGACAAACTCTCAAGAATCGTCGAACAGACACAGGTATGGCTTTCTTTCCGATCTGAATGGGGAGCGACTCAGCCGCTGCGAAACGAAATTGAGGGGCTCCTTGGGAACCTTCGTGGCAGGTGCGCTGAACTCACCGCTCATGAAAACATACCAGCCGTCAGCGATCTTGAGAAGTGGCAGGAAGTCGCCCGAGACCTGATGAACAAGGCAGTCCGCGCAGACAAGGCCGCACTCGCATGGCGAAAACGCATGATTGCCGAGAAAGCGACAATAGATATCCGCACAGTGACAACGGACTTCCTATCGATCGCATCCGGTGTGCCGATCAAGGAAGCTTGGATTCAAGGCACAGGCTATTCCTTTCGCGAGATCCTCATGCGACTTGGCTCTGATCCATCCCCGCAATCAGTCCTTGAAGCCAGAACTGCGCTCTACACCGACGCATTGACAGTCTTGATCGAGTCGTGGGAGCGAGCGAGAGACACCGAAAACTTATCCCGTCTACTTCAGATTAATATCGACAGCATTCCGACCGCACGAATACGCTGCGACGAATGGAAAACCGAAAGGCCATCAAGCCTCCCGGCCGAGCTCGACCTGCCCCAAGATCGGCTCCCTGAGAAGAGCGATGCGGTCTTCCAACTTTCTGATAAATATCGTGACTGGACTTCCCGCTGGAAGCAGTTCTGCGAACAGAGGCAACCGGAACTTTACAAGCGCGGTCAGGACGAATACAACTGGGCGGTCGCAAGACTGAAAGAAGCCCTCGACCTTCTGCCATCAGGGGATCAGAAAACCGCCACCAATAAAGCAGTGCAGGATATACTTGCCGCGGGTACCGACGACTGGCCGACTGCTGAAATCCAACGTCTTTTCGAGGCTTATAGTCCCGATCGCATCAAGGCCATCATTGATAGGCTAGAAGCTCAGATCGAAGAGCTCTCATTCGATCTTGCCAAGCAAGATTGGCTACGTAGA
>PLLV01000043.1 GCA_003142295.1 Syntrophaceae bacterium | reverse complement strand
ATAATGAAATGATGTACTTAGTAATTGCGAGCGGAACCATTCAGACAAATGCTGGAGGTATTGTTTATCCATGACAAGAGAGAAAGCTATTTTTGACGAATGGCCTGAAAAATATGACCAATGGTTTACGACCCCTATCGGTTTCCTCGTAAAAAAATATGAAAGCGAACTAATATTGAACTTTTTGAAACCGGCTCCCGGAGAAATGGTCCTTGACGCAGGCTGCGGCACAGGAGTGTTTGCACGCGATATCATCTCTTCAGGATCGCAGGTCATAGGGCTCGATATATCTTTTCCAATGCTTCGGCGGGCAACGGAAAAGTCCGGAGGCGTTCGCTTCCATCCAATATGGGGCGATATATCAGCCCTGCCCTTCCGTGAAGAGTCCTTCGACAAGGTCGTTTCAATCACTGCCCTTGAGTTTATTGCCGAGGCCAAAAGTGCTGTGGCTGAGCTATTTCGTATTGCAAGAAGAGGTGGTGTCGTCGTCGTGGCAACCCTCAACAGCCGGAGCCCTTGGGCAACGCGCAGAAGGGAGGAGGCAAGAAAGGGACATTCCATTTTCAGTAAGGCAATCTTGAGATCCCCTGATGAGCTGCTGTCCCTTTCACCTGCCCTTGGCGTGGTGAGAACTGCCATCCATTTTGACAAAGAAGATTCGCCTGAGAAAGCTGTGGAGGTCGAGCGTGAAGGTCAGACCATGGAATGGATGACAGGCGCTTTTGCTGCTGTGCGATGGTTGAAGCCCCAGGAATAGTACCTATGACGGAAAAGGAAAGTCGCATTTGTGACGGCTATGTTCTAAAGTTAATAATTAAAAGAATAGTGAGTGTAAATATATGCAGAAATTTCTTGACCCCTCTTCAGTGGCTCTCATCGGTGTCCCCCGCAACACCGGCAACGGCACCTTCAACAATGCGGAAGTAATGATGCGTTATGGCTATGAAGGAAAGATATTTCCCGTCAATCCAAACGCCAGGGTGATCTGCGGACTCAGGGCTTATCCTTCCATAGCCGATGTCCCGGAAGCAGTAGACCTCGCGGTGATATCCGTCGGCAGGGAACGGGTCATACCGACGCTGGATCAGTGCATTGCCGCGGGTGTAAATCGGATCATCATAATTACCCAGGGCTTTGCCGATGCGGACCAAAAAGGGAAGGAGATGCAGGAGGAAATTGTAAGGCGGGCGAAAGCGAATGGCGTGCGCATAATGGGGCCCAACACGCTGGGAGTCATAAACAATTTCAAAAAATTTACCACCTCTTTTGTCGACGTGGGTCGTCCCGCGTTATTCTCGCCGGTTTCGCTGATTGCCCAGACGGGGCTCATCCACGTCGCATCGCGGAACATGGGATACAGGGAATGGGGAAAGGCAATCGACATAGGGAACGGCTGCGACATCGATGTGGTGGACACCCTTTCCTATTTAGCCGACGACCCGGAGACAAAAATTATTGTCATCCACATGGAAGGGATTAAAAGGGGCGCCGATTTCCTGAAGCTTGCGGCTCAGACAACCTGCAAGAAACCGGTTGTCGTCTTCAAGACAGGCCGCAGCCAGGCAGGGGCGAAAGCGGCGCTGTCCCACACAGGGTCGATGGTGGGGGAGGATCATGTCTTCGATGCCGTTTGTAAACGGGCCGGTATAATCCGCGTGAAAAACGGGTCTGAACTGTCCGATGCGATCCGTGGCCTTCTTCTCATGAAGGAGATGGAAGGTCCGCGGCTCGGAGTGGTGACCGCCAGCGGCGCGGGCGGAATCATGATGGCGGATGCATGCGAAGAACACGGCCTGACACTGGCAAGGCTTCCCGAAGGGCTTGCGGACAGGCTCACGGCGGGCCTTCCGGACTGGATTCATGTTGGGAATCCCGTTGACATCTGGCCCATCGGCATGATTGGCGGCAAATATACCCAGACGGTCATTACCGCGCTGACGGAATTGCTGCGCGCCCAGGAAGTGGATGGAGTTCTGGCCATACTGCCCTTCCCGAACTCTCCGATCCTCCAGAATCTCAATATCGTCGAGTTCGTCAAGGATTTGAGAAATGGGGCAGGGAACAGGAAGCCCCTTGCACTGTGGCCTTATCTGGATGCCCCCTCTTTTGTCGATAGACTTGAGAGCATGCCCGGCGTCGCGTGTTTCGATACGATAGAACGGGCAGCGCAGGGGCTTGCATTCTGCTACAGGTATCACCAGGCGAAGATGCGCAACACTCCCGTTCAAAGGCAGTTTCCCGTCGATCTCGATAAGGTGCGGCCTCTCGCCGAGAAGGGCAGATCGCAGAAGCTGTTGGTCGGAGATGATGCGCTCCTGCTGTTGGACCTGTTCGGCATCCCCGTTGTAAAGAGCGACATCGCAAGAGGACGCAAAGAATTGGAAAACATCGCGTCATCAATGACCTACCCGCTTGTACTGAAGTTGACCGGGGCCGCATTCCTGCACAAGACGGAGTGGGGCGGCGTTGTTACGGGAATCAGGGATTTGAAAGATCTCCAGCGTGCGTTTGACCGGATCGTTCATAATGTTAGCACGCGTCAACCGGATGTGAAAGTTGAATCCGTTCAGGTTCAGGAACAGATCCATGGGCATGAATTGCTTTTGGGTTTGAAGAGAGACCATGAATTTGGCCACGTTGTAGCCTGCGGCCTTGGCGGTATTTATACAGAAGTTTTCAAGGACATCAGTCGAGCAATTGTCCCTGTCGATCAGGAAGAGGCTGATGGTATGCTGGCATCTCTCAAGATTGCGCCCATATTGAAAGGTTTAAGGGGTGAGGCAGGAATTGACTGGAAAGGTCTCGTCGAAATTTTGGAAAGACTTTCGTTCCTTGCAAGCACACTATCAGATATTTCGGAGCTGGACATCAATCCAGTTATAGCGACAAGCAACAAATGTATTGCCGTGGATGCCCGGATATTGTGGTAAATTGTAAAAAGCTGTTATAGACACCGTACCGCGAATTAAACCCGCTGTCCCTGGTTTTCCCAAACATTCATGCAGAGGAGGAATAAAGTATGAAAAATCTGGAATGGAAGAATCCACCCGAAATGTTGATTGACCCGGTCAAGACATACAAGGCCGTCATTGAAACCAGCAGAGGAGTTATTGAACTGGAGCTATATCCGCAACATGCTCCTAAAACTGTTAACAACTTCGTCTTCCTGGCGAAAGAGGGTTTCTATGACGAAGTATCCTTTCATCGGGTGATCAAAAATTTCATGATACAAGGCGGAGATCCAACAGGTACAGGAAGGGGCGGCCCCAGCTACAGGTTTGAGGATGAGGTGAAGGAAAATCCATTGAAGCACGAAACAGGAGTGATCTCCATGGCGAATTCCGGGCCAAACACGAACGGAAGCCAGTTTTTCATCACCCATTCCCCTCAGCCGCACCTGAATGGCAGACACACTGTATTCGGTAAAGTGGTGCGCGGGCAGGATGTAGTCGATGCAATTCAACAGGGAGATAAAATGCTGCACGTAGAAATACATGAGAGTTAAGTAGCCGGGTAATATACCTCCCGAATTTGCCCTCAAGTCATTCCCGCCCCCGCGGGAACAATTTACACTGTTTGAGGCGCTATGCTGTTTAAGAAAAAAGACAAGATAACCGCAGACTCAGGAATAGCTGATATCTGCGGCATTCAAAAAGGACATGAAGTCAGGATTGCAACCATTGTCGATAATAATGATTGGGTGAAAACCAAGGCGCGGGAAATAGATTTAGATAAAGAACTGCATTTGGCCAAAGACCTTGATAGAATCATGAGACACTTCAGAGACCTGTATAAGTTTGTCGGCGTCAGCTCTAACAATATATACTGGAACTTGACACAAGCGCCAATCAGGCAAATACTTATTCCGACAACTGAAAGAAAATATATCTCCGTTATAAACCCGGAAATTCTGAAGCTGGAGGGGCAGGAGAATAACTACGTGGAAGCATGCGGTTCAGTACCCAACAAAGTCTATATAGTCAGAAGAAAACCATATGTATTAATCTCTGGATATACAATCGAGAAACAGCATATTGAATTAGAGTACGGATCAAGGGATTATTACGCAGGAGAGGAACCTATATATTCGTCATACAACAATCAGGAATGGGTTATCCAGCACGAAATGGATCATCTTGATGGAATAACAATACAAGACAAGGGAGCCGCATTAATCTGAAAAGTTTTTAATCTAATATGTCCTTAGAAATCCTTTTATCCGACGTCTAGTGTGTTACGTATAGCTTCCTGTAACAAAGCATCCGGCAATTTTGATAAATATCCAGCCTTTCAAACAGTAA
>PLLV01000167.1 GCA_003142295.1 Syntrophaceae bacterium | reverse complement strand
TTGTGATTGCCCCGAGCTCCCTGAGAATATCGATGCCATCCCTGATGTTCTTCGAATGCGGAGGATCAATAAAGGGGTACGTCGATATATCTCCCAGGGTGAGGGAAAGCATTCTCAGAATGACCTCCGCCAGGTTTGATCTGAGAATCTCCGGCTCCGTAAACAGCGGGCGGCTTTCATAGTCGGCCTGATCGAAAAGACGGACACAAATCCCGTTCTGCACGCGGCCGCATCTTCCCTTCCTCTGATCGGCGCTGCTTCTCGAAATGGCTCTGACGGGCAGGCTTGTTGTACGGGAGCGGGGGTTATACTGGGAGATACGCGCCAGGCCCGTATCAATTACGTATCTGATTCCGGGAATGGTAATGGATGTTTCTGCAACATTAGTCGCCACTACGATCTTTCTTTTTGATGCAGGTTGAAAGATGCGGCGCTGCTCCCTCCACGGCAGGCGGGCAAACAGGGGAAGAACGGCGGNNCCGGATTCCTCAAGTTCATGATCGAGAGGCTGGTAGCGAACTTCTACGGGGTACATGCGTCCGGAGACTTCTATGATTGGCGCGTGAAAGGCGCGGGAGAATTTTTCCGTGTCGATGGTCGCCGACGTGATGATGACCTTGATATCCCTTCTTTTCCGGAGGAGTTTCATGAGTATGCCCAGGACAAAATCGATATTGAGACTTCTTTCATGAGCCTCATCTACGATGATGGTGTCGTACCGGCGCAGGTATGGATCATTCTGTGCTTCGTTCAGAAGAATCCCGTCTGTCATGATCTTTATGTAATTGTTTCTGCCTGAGCGGTCTTCAAAGCGGATCTGGTAACCAACGGAGCGGCCAATTTCCTCACCGAGTTCTTCGGCTATGCGGTGGGCGACGGTCACAGCGGCTANNTCAGCCCTTCTTGCGGTAATCGGCAGGGCTGCCGGGTAGGTGATCCCGGGGATATTGCCAAGACGCAGGGCTCTTTTCCCATAGGGAGTTTCAAGTTTATTCTGCTTCAAAATGCGCTTATCAATCATATGTGTGGCATTATTCCATGAAGTTGGCCTTTATGTCAATAATCTGACACGCGATGATTTATTCTGCAAGCGCGGCAAGCCATAAATATTCAATCTTAATGACTGGTGCAGCAACTGTGGTACTGCGCTGCGCTTGCCTCCGATCATTATTCTCAAGGCCATGAAAGCTGGCGGTGCATCGGTTTTTCCGGCTTACAGACGTCGGTCTGCTACATAGCTCTTTTGTCTTGAGCCGTAATACTTCAGTTTACAACTGTCTTAAAAAGTTATATAATAACCATAACCAGGCAGGAATATTGCGAGAAAATACATATTTCTATGAACTGGATTCCCGTCTGCTGGCGGTAAGGAGTTGGGAAGGATTCCCATTCCTGGAGCAATGACAGGAAGCAGCGAGATGACGATGACATAGAGAAGGGTTGTGAAATGCCGCTAACCACTTTTTTCTTTCACCTCCATCAGCCTTTCCGGCTCCATCCGGAAAGGAGTGAGTTCCTTTGGGATGATAAGAACAGGGACGTTTTCGTCAAGGTCTCGGAAAAGTGTTATCTTCCCGCCATAGCCATGTTCACCGACCTTATCTCGCGCAACGGCGGATTCAAGATCACATTCAGCATGTCCGGTACATTTCTCGAGCAGGCCGAACTTTACCAGCCGGATGTAATCAAGGCATTACAGGGATTGGTTGATGCGGGAAGGGAAAGCCGCCAGGTAGAATTGCTCGATGAAACCTATTATCATTCTCTCGCCAGCTTGTTTGCAGATCCCCAAAAGCAGGAGTTTCGGGACCAGGTGACGCTTCACAGGGAGCAGATTCATAAACTGTTTGGTGTTCTCCCGACATCATTCAAGAATACGGAACTTATGTACAACAACAGTATCGCG
This sequence comes from Syntrophaceae bacterium, assembly GCA_003142295.1. Taxonomy (GTDB): domain Bacteria; phylum Desulfobacterota; class Syntrophia; order Syntrophales; family UBA2185; genus Fen-1135. The sequence goes on along the minus strand of PLLV01000167.1, from coordinate 5,973 downwards.
GAAGCTATTGCAGATATGGGTTATCTTGCGATTCTCTGCGAGAAGAGAGATGACATGTTCGTTGAGAAGAGCGGCCCCATTTCTTCCAATGCAATCTTTAGGGCCAAGGGAAGCAATTTGATTGTCATTCCCAGAAACAGGGAATTGAGCGATGAAATTGCTTTCAGGTTCCCTTATGTCTATGTTTCTCCGGATGAGTATGCATCCCGCATAGCGGAAGTCGAAGGTGAAGCTGTCTTGTTAGGCTATGAGCTGGAGCACATAGGCGAATACATACGGGAGGACAAGGGCATATTCGAGTTCTGGAAGGGATTGCCGGAAGCGCTCTCAAAGTTTCCGGACATTATCATGAGCAATCCATCGGAGACTGCCGGACGATTCCTGGATACTGATTGTCCGGTCATATCCATTCACGATTCATCCGCGTCATCCTGGGATGATAAGAGGCGAGATACTTTTGGATGGCTGGGCAATCCCACGCAAGAGGATCTGTTCAGAGACATCGAAAGTATGGAGAAGGATGTGAGAAGGGCCGGGGGAGAGCTTCTGACGAAATGGCGGCAGTTAACCACCTCGGATCATCTCTATTTCCTCCATGAAAGGATTGGTGAAGATCATGCGGTTCATTTCTATTTTAATCCGTATGATGGATCGATGGGCCAGCCAGCTCACGTATTAACTAGGAAGATCGATGATGTTCAAATGCTTATAAAACGATTCCATATCTTAAGGCATGGCGGTAAAACGGCTCTCTTAATGATAACGCCGGAAACGGGGAGATTGCCGCAGGACATGGGAGCTCTGGCAAAATATATTACCGGGAAAAGCGGCGGGCAGGGAGAGGTAATTTCCGCATTGTGCGAAGGTCTTACGGAAAGAGGCATCGATCTCCATTTGGTGACCTTGAATCTGAAAAAACGGTTTCAGAGAGAATTAAAGTTGGATGAGCAGCAGTGGAGGGAAATAAGGTACAAAATCGATCCTGAAAAGATTCACCTCATCAGTTCCGCCATTTTTGCGGACAATCTCAGTGCCTATTCCGGGGATCCGCTGATGACCGCTGCGGAATTTCAAAAGGAGATCGTCAATAATCTGATCAAGGACGTCAGGGCAAAGCATGGGGGCAGGGTTATCATTCACAGTCACGACTGGATGGCGGGAGGCGCCATAACTGCCTATGCGAAGGCCACGGGCATACCCGTTTTGCATACCGTCCATAATGTGTTTACCGAAAATATACCCGTAGATCTTCTCAGAGGAATCAATCTTAGAAACATAGCTGATTACGTCTTTTTTTCGGAACACGAAGGCAAGCAGGCCATAGACTGTCAGGCTACAGCCATAAAGAATGCGACCATCATCAATTTTGTGGGGAAAAGATTTTTAGAAGAAGTCGTCGATGATTACTTCATGGATAGGGTCCTTGTGCCTCCGAGTGTCCGCCAGGAAGTCAAAGCAAAATATTATCAGGACTCTGCCAAGGCCATCATCAACGCTCCTTCTCACATGATGTATCCGGAGCAGTGTGAATACTGCGTGAGGACGTACGGTCCTGATGATCCCTTTATGGAAACAAAGAAAGAAAATCTCATTGAATTTCAGAAGAGGACGGGGCTCCAGGTTAATCCGGATGCCATTTTGTTCTTCTGGCCTTCAAGGCTCGATCCTTTCCAGAAGGGAGTGGAGCTTTTGGAGCACATCGCGCAGCATTTTGTGACAGTGAACGGTGATGCACAAATTGCGATTGTCGCTGATGGTGTGGGAAATGATCGTACGCATGTAGAGAATTTAGGGAGAATCGCCTGTGCATCAAATGGCAAAATTGCCTATCAGCCCTTTAGTGAAAGTCTTTCCATGCTGGGGTACGCCGCTGCGAATGATGTATTCGGGGCTTCACTTTATGAACCTTGCGGGCAGATCGATCAGATAGGAAACCTCTTCGGGGCCACAGCTACCAACCGCGACACAGGTGGGTATCATGATAAGATAAGAGAACTCAGGCTCAAAAGAGACGGATCTCCCGAGGATGTGGGCAATGGTTTTCTTTTTAGAAATTATGACCCGGGCGGTTTGTGGTTCGGTTTGACCAGAAGTATTGCCTTTCACAGAAGATCTTTGAAGATCAGGGAAATGCAGATAAAGCGCATCATGAAGGAGGCGCGAGAAAGATACGACCTCGGAAGTATGATCGCCGAGTATGTCAGAATCTATGAGAGGCTGAACGGCGGGAGACCCCTGGCTTAGCGACAAAAAAAATCACTTCCTATATCTTCTCCATACGAAACATTCACATTTGTAACTTCTTAGAAAGTACCTTTGCTCCTTTTTCCTACACTTCGCATATAAGAAGAGAAGAGGTTCGCTAAGGTGTTGAAACATTCTACTTTCTGATTCTCCCGGACTGCATAAATAGTAGAATGATAGGGATGGCAAGGATCAAAATTTACAATCTCAGATCCTGCGGAGGATCAACGCGGTCCGGGACGGCAGATAAAGGGTTGCGCGATGCCTCATCGCTCCGTCAGGAAGGGGAGTGGGTCGTGTAAAGTATGTCTGTCCCGGCTGTAAGCGTCCATGCCCGCCGAAAACCTTCGCATCGCTGTCGAGAATGAGATGATATTCACCCGGAGGAAGATCAACGGGATAGTCGGGGAACGACTGTGTGGGATTGAAGCTGAAAAGAAAGACCAGACCGGCACGCTCGAAGCCTAGCAATTGATTATCCTGATGCTCCAGGAGAAGCAGCGGTTCTGGTGAGTCGAGAAAAGCGTATTCTGATGCGAGGCGCATCATGGCCATGTCGAATTCGGCAAGGAACCGGTAGCGAAGATTGCTGTCATCGCGCAGGTTCCACTGGCGGCGCGCATACCTGTATGACCAGTTGTTCCCCTCACGGGGGAAATCGATCCATTCCGGATGGCCGAACTCGTTGCCCATGAAATTCAGGTAACCGCTGCCGGCAGTAGCCAGGGTGACAAGGCGGATCATCTTGTGCAGGGCCATGCCGCGTTCCACCCTTAAGTTGGATTTAAACACGCTCATGTGATCATACATGTCTGCATCTATGAGCCGGAAGATCAGGGTCTTGTCACCCACGAGCGCCTGGTCGTGGGATTCGGCGTAGCCGATGGTTTTCTCATCGATACGGCGATTGGTGAGTTCATAGTAGAGGTTTCTCATGGGCCATTCTTCGTCAGGTTTTTCCTTGACAATCTTGATCCAGTAATCGGGGACACCCATGGCAAGGCGGTAATCGAATCCGTAGCCGCCTTTCTCAATTGGTACAGCGAGTCCCGGCATGCCGCTCACGTCTTCAGCAACGGTGACGGCATCAGGACGCACGGTGTGTATGACTTTGTTGGCCAGGGCAAGGTACACCAAGGCATCATCATCGACATTTTCTCCGAAATAGTCTTGGTACGAGGTAAATATCCTTTCCAAGCCGTGGTCGAGGTAAAGCATGCTTGTCACGCCGTCAAAACGGAATCCGTCAAAGTGAAATTCATCCAGCCAATAGCGGCAGTTGGAGAGCAGAAAATGCAGTACCTCGGGTTTCCCGTAGTCGAAACAGCGGGAATCCCACGCCCAATGGAAGCCCCGTGGGCCATCGTGAAAGTACTGGTAAAATGTGCCGTCGAAGCGGCTGATGCCTTCCTGTTCGTTGCGGGCCGCATGGGAGTGCACAATATCCATGATCACCGAAAGGCCCGCCTCATGTGCAGCGTCGATCAGACCTTTCAGTTCCTCGGGTGTGCCGAAGCGGGAGGAAGCGGCGAAAAGGCTTGATACCTGGTAACCGAATGAGCCGTAGTAGGGGTGTTCCTGGATGGCCATCAGTTGGAGGGTATTGTATCCGGCATCGACCACACGGGGCATGATTTTTTCTCTGAACTCCTCAAAGGTTCCGATCTTCTCCTCGGTCTGGGCCATGCCTACGTGTGCTTCATATATCCTTGGCGCTTCCGGTGACCGGCGAAACGATCGCTCACGCCACTGATATGTGGTGACCGGCGCCCATACCTGGGCAGCAAAAAGCTTGGTATGCAGGTCCTGGACCGCGCGGCGGGTGTAAGCGGGAATGCGCTCGCCGTAACCGTCAGGCCAGCAAACCAACAGTTTGTAAAGCTGGCCGTGATCGAGTTTGTCGGCAGGCATCCGCAATTCCCAGTTTCCGCTTTCACTGATTCGGCAGAGGGCAAATTCCGGATTCTTAAGCCAGCCATTGAAATCGCCGATGAGAAAAATAGCGGTGGCATAAGGCGCCCATTCTCGGAACACCCATTCACTGCCATCACGATGGAGACCGAAGTATTCGTGACCGGAGGCAAAATCCGCGAGCGACATGCAGCCACCCGTGAGGCGTCGCTCCATCGCCTCGATTTTATCATACCTCTGACGGAGCACCGACGCAAATGGCTTAAGGAAAGGATCGCGCAGGAGAAGCGTCATTTTAGAGGTGTGATCGACTTCGCCTTTTTTTTTCATCGGGTGCTCCTGGCTACTATTGAAATCATTTTCTCGAAAACCTCTCCGGGCCTCTTTGCGAAAAGGGGAGGCGAGGGCGTATCGTCAATTTCCTCTGTGACAGCAAACGTTCAGCAACTCTTGGTCACCGTCATTGCCTCCATCCAAGATCCAGGTCCATATTCTTCGGCGCTTCAATCCTTACAGTCATGAATAAGGATTTCTTTTGTCCTGCCGATATATCCATGTCCCAGGTCAATGACGATGGAGTCTTTTCTGCAGGATCAGGGTCATACTTTATTGTCACTGCGATTCGTTCATCCCTGGGCTGCGGATTCGGTTCTTCTACAAGGACCCTGACCGGGGAATTTCTGGAATTCTGAATATCCGTGCGCCAATCCCAGGTGTATGTCTGCTTATCCTGCAGGAATGTTTTCTCACCGTATTTTTTTGATATTAACTGCGTCCTTGCGGTGACAAGGGGATCAATGCCAAAAAATATGGTTGCCTCTTTCCCGGCGAGAGCAAAGTAGCGTTTTCCCAATATGGCGCCATCAACGATGTATAAACTGCTGCCGGAAGGGATGTCTTTCGCCTCGGGAAGGTTCACTTTCGCCCTGAGAAATACCTGGCTGCTCTGAGATGGTCTTGCCATGTATGTGAATTCCGAAGGCCATAGTTCTTCCTCAATCTTTACCTTCTGTTTCGCTCCGGCGGGTACGCTTTTCTTGCCTATCTGCCAGAGTGAATACGTGGTCTGTTTGACCTGTATGGCTCCTATGGCGGCTTCCGCAGCCGGCGCCGCGGCTTCCATTTGATCTGCGGCTGCGGCAGATTTTAAGGCCTTTTGCATTGCTCCTTCCCTGCGGAATTGAGGACGGGGTTTAATAATCCACGGCGTCAATTCAGCCGGAGAAATGGAAGAAGGTGGCTTCAGAGTAGCTAAATTGATGCTCACATTATTCCAGTCCTGGCCGGAACTCTGCCAGATTTCCGCTTCCCATGTGAATATTATCTGTTTGTCTTTCGGTTTTGCCTCAAGACGATACAGAGGATGCCAGCCACAACCGGCTAATGAGTATGTGTATGTGAGAGTCGCTTCGGAACCGCGCGAACCGGAAAGAATAACAGTCACCTCCCATGCGGTTTCTTTTATCCCTGCGGCGCGATCGAGATCATCCTGCGCCCCCTTTATCTGTCTGTCGATTTTTTCGAGTTCAGATTCTTTCGAAAGTTTGTCTTGATAAGCTTTCTGGATACTCTTGCCAATAGCCGCGGACATATTATACACATCTGCCATAGTCTTTAACTTCGCCTTGGTCTGTAACTGCCAGAACTGAATCTGTGTGTCCAGGCCGCGGATCGTCGCTTGAAGATTCTTCCGCGCCTCTTTCAGTTTCTCAAGCTGTTTCATATGATTTGCGATCTTCTCATCATTCTGGCGGCTTACCTGTCGCCAGTTTATATCATCGATTTTCATTTTCGAGTCATTGGCTATGCGGACTACCA
>PLLV01000101.1 GCA_003142295.1 Syntrophaceae bacterium | reverse complement strand
GTCGGCAGGTCCCATCGCTCGTCCCTGGGAAAGGAAAAACTGGTAAAAGCCATTGCCCAAAGCAGGGAGATACTTGGAATCCCACAGGATTACCTTATCGGAATAATGCCGGGATCCGACACGGGCGCTTTTGAAGCAGCCATGTGGACGCTCTTAGGGCCCAGGCCTGTTACCGTACTTGTCTGGGAGAGTTTTTCCGCAGGTTGGGCGACGGATATTACCAAACATTTGAAACTGAACCCCACTGTCCTCAAGGCAGATTACGGGAAGATCCCGGATCTCAAGTCAGTCGACTGGTCCAATGATTGCGTCTTTGTTGCGAATGGAACAACGAGCGGCGTAAGAATCCCCGACTGGAACTGGATTCCAAAGAATCGTGAGGGGTTATCCATGTGCGACGCCACAAGCGCCGTATTTGCCATGACCATCGATTGGTCAAAAGTGGACGTGCTGACGTATTCCTGGCAGAAATGCCTGGGCGGTGAAGCCGCTCACGGCGTGCTCGTCTTAAGCCCAAAGGCCGTACAGCGTATAGAGACTTACGATCCGCCATGGCCGCTTCCCAAGGTGTTCCGGATGAAGAAAGGCGGCAAGGTCGATAAAGCGATCTTTGAAGGCGATACCATCAATACTCCTTCCATGCTCTGTGTAGAAGACTATCTTGATGCCCTCAACTGGGCAAAGGAAATAGGACTGGCCGGTCTCATACAGAGGAGCGAGAAAAACCTTAAGGCCGTGGAAGATTGGGTGGGGAAAAATGATTGGATCGATTTCCTTGCGGCCTCAAAAGACACGCGGTCGAGCACATCCGTGTGCCTCTCTGTAATTGGTGAAAAAGTGCGCAAGCTCTCTAAGGACGATCAGGCAAAGTTTTTGAAGAGCATTTCCAGCGAACTCGGGAAGAAGAATATTGCCCACGACATAAATTCTTACAGGGATGCCCCGCCGGGATTCCGTTTCTGGTGCGGCCCGACGATCCAACCGGAAGATGTTAAATACGCCCTCACGGAAATGGAAAAGGTCTATAATCAGAAAGTCAAAGAATTATGATCTCATTTGGATCATCAAGATATCTCATTAATTAATTTCAGGAGGATCACGATTATGAAAAAAGTTCTCGTAAGCGATACCCTTGCTGCCGAGGGCATTGAAATACTGAAGAACGCACCCGGGATTGAGGTCGATGTAATGACAAACCTCACACCTGATGAACTGAAAGGCATCATCAAGGATTATGACGGGCTGGCCATCAGGAGCGTCACGAAGGTCACCAAAGAAATCATCGACCACGCGGAGAAGCTCGCCGTTATCGGACGGGCGGGAATAGGCCTCGATAACGTGGATATTGCCGCGGCGAGCAAGAGGGGCATCGTTTGCATGAACACCCCAGAAGGCAATACCATCACCACCGGTGAACATACAATAGCCATGATGTTTTCACTCGCAAGGAAGATACCCCAGGCCACGGCGTCCATGAAAGGCGGAAAGTGGGAAAAAAATAAATTCATGGGTACCGAGCTATATAATAAAACCCTCGGTATCATCGGTATCGGACGCGTCGGCACCATCGTTGCCGACAGGGCCATGGGTCTGAAGATGAATGTTGTCGCCTATGACCCGTTCATCTCACCGGAGGCGGCCGGAAAGCTGGGAATCACGCTCGCCAAGTTGGATGAGCTGCTGCAGAAGTCCGACTTTATCTCAGTCCATACCCCCATGACAAAGGAGACAAGGGGCATAATCAATGCCCAGGCTTTTGCCACGATGAAGAAAGGCGTTTATGTGATAAATTGTGCGCGCGGCGGCATCATCAATGAGAAGGACCTCTATGACGCCCTCGTCTCAGGAAAAGTTGCCGGCGCCGCCCTCGATGTTTTCGAAGAAGAGCCGACAAAGAATAAAGAGCTCCTTGCCCTCGGCAACGTAATCTGCACTCCCCATCTGGGCGCGTCGACTGACGAAGCCCAGGTCAATGTGGCCATCGCCATCGCCGAGCAGATAGTGAACTTTCTCACCAAGGGAGAAATCAAAAATGCCGTTAATTTCCCGTCTGTCAGCGCCGAACTGCTGACTGTTATCCAGCCTTACCTGGACCTCGCGGAGAAAATGGGGACATTCGAGGCGCAATTGGTTAAGGGCGGCATCAACGAGGTGACGGTAGAGTACAGCGGAGATATCCTGAATTACAATGTCGCTCCCATAACCATTTCCCTGCTCAAGGGGCTCTTGACGCCTATACTGAATGAGAGCGTTAATTATATAAACGCGCCTCTCATCGCCAAGGAACGCGGCATCAGGGTTGTCGAGTCAAAAAGCAGCGAGGCAAAGGATTATACGAGCACGATATCGCTGACCGTCAAAACAGCGCAGGAAGCCTGCTATGCGGTGGGCTCTATTTTCGGCCGGCAGTATCTTAGACTCGTCAGGATCAACAAATTTACTGTCGAGGTAATCCCGGAGGGACATATGCTGGTAGTATCCAACTACGACAAGCCCGGAGTTATCGGCAATCTCGGCACAAGCCTCGGAAGCAACAATGTCAATATTGCGAGACTCCACTTGAGCCGTGAGCAGATCGATGGAGAGGCGCTCGTAGTCCTGACAACGGACACGATGGTAAATCGGGATGTTCTCGATAAACTCCGCAAGCTGCCCAATATCATCTCCATTACGCAGCTGGAGATGTAGACAGGAGAATGGCTAATGGCAAATGTCGCTGTTGTTGGAACACAATGGGGTGATGAAGGCAAGGGAAAGGTCGTTGACCTGTATGCGAAGAGCGCGGACGTCATTGCACGGTTCCAGGGCGGAAACAACGCCGGCCATACTCTGGTCGTAAAGGGTGAACAGACAGTCCTGCATCTGATACCTTCAGGAATCCTGCACGATAACAAGATTTGTGTAATCGGCAACGGGGTGGTGGTAAACCCCAAAGTTCTTCTCGAAGAGATAGACAGCCTCAAGAACCGGGGACTATTGCCGCCCAACACGAAACTGTACGTGAGTGAGAGAGCCCACGTTATCATGCCTTACCACTGGAAGCTTGATGTTGCCCGCGAGTCTCACGGCCTCGGCAAGAAAATCGGGACTACGGGAAGAGGCATCGGACCTGCCTACGAAGATAAGATTGCTCGGGTGGGAATACGGATGTGCGATCTTTTAGATGACCACATATTCAGAGATAAGGTTATCAGGAATGTGCAGGAAAAGAACTTTTACCTGACGAGACTTTTCCAGGAAGACCCCTTGGATGCGGAAGCGATTTACAACGAATATAAAACCTATGCCGAGCGTCTCCGGCCGTATGTGACTGATACGTCGATGGTCATAAACGACCAGATCAAGAGAGGAAAGAGAATCCTTTTCGAGGGAGCCCAGGGATGTCACCTGGACATCGACCATGGCACGTTTCCCTATGTCACGTCATCAAATACCGTCTCCGGCAATGCAAGCTGCGGAACCGGTGTGGGGCCGTCAGCCGTCGGCGAAGTGATCGGGATATGCAAAGCCTACACGACGAGGGTGGGAGAAGGTCCGTTTGTCACGGAATTGACCTGCGCAATCGGAGACAGTATACGTGATGTGGGTCATGAATACGGCGCCACTACAGGCAGAAAACGGCGCTGCGGCTGGCTCGACATTGTTCTGGTAAGACAATCTTTGCGGCTCTCCGGAATAACGGGAATCGCCCTCACCAAACTCGATGTTCTTACAGGTCTCGAAAAGGTGAAGATATGCGTAGGCTACCGGACACCACAGGAAGAATTCACAGAGTCCGTTCCTGCAAACCATCGCCTCCTTGAGCAGTGCGAGCCCGTTTATGAAGAGATGGAAGGATGGAAGGAGAACATCGGCAAGGCCAGGCGGATTGAGGATCTTCCCCGCAATACCAGGTTGTATATTGAGAGACTGGAAAAGCTCGCAGGCGCGAAACTGGTGCTGGTCTCTGTGGGAGCGGGCCGTGACGAAACGATTATCATCAGAAATCCCTTTGGTGACTGACAGCTTTTTCTCTTGACAACTCCAGAGTCTTCTTAGTAAGAGGGCAAGCTTTAAAAATTATACCATGGGTGGGCCGTTAGCTCAGTTGGTAGAGCAGCGGACTTTTAATCCGTTGGTCGGGAGTTCGAGTCTCCTACGGCCCACCAGATAAACAAAAACCTGTCCAAGTTAAATGATCCCCCTGACTCTTTTCTGTCACTCTGTGGTGATTCCTTTTCCATAGCTACCGTAAAGTTGCATTGTTGCGTCTTTCCTAAAAACTTGATTTCAAAAAACTGGTATTGAAAAAGAGGACGCGTATTGATATGTATACGTTCCCGTGTGGGGTATTGCGGCCATCGCTCGCTTTTCCTGCAAGGAGATTAATTAGAAGGATTAAGTATCAATATGCCAAGCATAATTCTAAAAGAGTGTCCCAAGGTTTACATCCTGGAGACGCATCGGTCTAAGACACCGGACTCCACGCTGCAATTTATCCAAAGCATCAAAGAGCTGGTCAGCATGATTGGCTTCTGCGAAGCATCGGACCTCGACAGGATCGGCATTCCGGTCTTTATCTGCCACCGCACAAGGCCGGACAATTCAAGAACGAGTCATACGGGCAAGGGAGTATCTCAGATTCAGGCCCAGGTTTCGCTGACCATGGAGTCGATCGAACGCTATTCGTCAGAATTCAAGGACGAGTATAAAAGTAACCTGGTCAGTGGCAGCTATAACCAGTTGAAACGGAAGTTCAACATTCTTGATCCTCACGAGATGATTCTTTCGAAAATCAGCGATTACGATCATGATCGGGATATTCACTGGGTATGGGGATGCGATCTGGCGCGGGATGAGGATATCCTGGTCCCTGCCTGCGCGGTCTACCATCCCTACCATCTCGACAATGCATTTCTTATGGACACTCACACAAACGGCATTGCGGCAGGCAATACCATGGAAGAAGCAGTTGTGCACGGCCTTGCGGAGCTCATCGAGCGTGACGCATGGAGTATCGCGCGGTACGAAGGTAGTTACAGCGACGCCCTTTTCATCGAGGATGAACCCGACAACCAGTTCATTATCAACATTTTTGACAAATTTGAAAAGGCCGAGATAGAGATCGTCGCCAAAGACATCACTTCAGATATCGGAGTCCCGGTGATTGCCGCCTTTTCCCGTGATCTGGTTTATCCCTCAATGAAACCCGTAGACGGTTTCGGCGCCCATCTTGATCCCCGTGTCGCCATGATTCGCTCCCTTCTCGAGATCGTGACCACCAGAGCGTTGTTCATTCAGAAGTTCGGGATCGAAGGAATGTGCGAACCCGTAACGGCTTATCTTGGTGAGCAGGAGAGAACTGATGATCCGCGGTTCTATGCATATACCCAAAAGGGCCTTCGCGAGATTGAAGTAAGCTACGGTGAAGATATCCTCCACGATGTCAGGACCATAATCGGGAAGCTACAGGCAAGGGGTTTGGAGCGGGTGATAGCAGTGGATCTTACAAGGACGGACACGGGCATTCCAACTGTCCGTATGATCGTTCCGGGACTCGAGACATACTGCTTTGACAAGATGAGAATAGGAGCGCGTATCCTGAAATCCGAAATGCAAGACTGAAGGACAGCAAGGCTGCGATAGAACAATGAAAGAAACATCAATTCTCAAGGAGGTCGAAAAAGTCGAAATCCTGACGCTTCAGGATAATTTCATCGAGATCACAGCCTCCGACAACAGTGCGATTATTTCACGAGCCCGTTATCTCATGCATGGAGAGATAAAGACTTCCATACGGGCCGAACATGGCTTTTCCGCCATAGTAAGAACTACAACCGCAGGTCGAACCAAAACGCTTCTCTTTGATTTCGGATTTTCCAAGGACGGTGCAGCCGCAAATGCCAAGGCATTGGGCGTCGATATGGGTGAGATTGAAGTTATGGTCCTATCTCACGGACACAGTGATCACTTCGGCGGTTTTGAAAAACTGGTTAAAATGATCGCAAAAGACGGAATCGAATTGGTACTTCACCCGGCGGCTTTTAAACAACACCGGTACCTCAAGTTTGGCGGTGACTTCAAGGCCCGGTTTCCCAAATGGACAAGAAAGAAAATAGAAAAAACCGGTGTCCGGTTAAGAGAGACAACGGAACCTCTGTTGCTGTTAGATGGCGATGTTTTGTATCTGGGTGAGATTTGTCGTCAGACGGAATTTGAANNCTTAAGGGAAAGGGACTGGTTATTCTTACCGGGTGCGCGCATTCCGGCATCGTCAATACGGTCAATCATGCCAGGACTGTGACGGGCGTTAAATCTGTCCATGTTATCATGGGCGGATTTCACCTTGCCGGTCCGGCTGCTGAACCTGTCGTAGAAAAGATAATCGAGGAACTGAAAAAAATAAATCCCGCTTATATCGTGCCAACGCATTGTACGGGAAGAAAATCGGTTATGGAAATCGAGAAGGCAATGCCTGCGCAATTTATCTTGAATATGTCAGGAACAGGGCTGACCTTTTTCCCCTGAAGCCTTTGCTAGGTATTACCGAAAAGCTCCGCCCGTCTGACCCCAAACATTGATCCTCATGCCCTATAGTGTCTAACAAGAGCAGGTGCGATGAATAACTTATCTGCTGTCTGGCTGTGAAGTAGTCCTATCCGAACCCTTATACCACCAGAAATCATTACCGCCGACAGGATCGTAATATCTATAATCCCCCTCTTTTTCAATGACAGGGGCATGATCCGTTTCATTTGCTTCATGAATCAACCTGTCCGAAGTCATGACAGACCCGATGAGACATCCATGCTTCTTGATCGCCTCGACAGCATATGATGAACACGATGGGTACATCTGGCAACGATCTCCAATCACGGGAGATACATACTGTTGATAAAACCTGATCGCCTGCATTAAAAAATATCCGCAAAATGACGCGTCCGTTTCCTGCGCCGGTGTTACTTCTCTGTCCGAACCTGGATTATTATAGTCCCAAGGCGCAAATGGTGTCTCGTCCATGCAATAGCAGGGAACAGTAAAGCCCATCGATGCCATAATCACGGGCACGATGATGATAAGAGCTATCTTGGTTTTGAATTTTCTCGACTGCCGGGCCATTAAAGAGTCCATTCGATCAAAAAGAATTCTAATGCGACAATCAAGCCTTATATTTTATATGAGGGAAATTGTACAAATAAATTTTTCAACTGATATGGTGATCTTATATTTTAGTCAACTTGTAAATTAATCCCCGAGGCAGATTCCGATTTCCCGGGCTGTGCTGATCTTGTCACTATCTAACTGTACCATCATCTATACTTTATAATTACGAATAGATAGGCCAGCTATGAGTATATCCGGGGTTAATATATCACTAAGAAGCATGCAATTTTTTCCTTCTTTAGATGTTGACGTTGCATTTTCAGACAAAGACTAATATAAACGGACTACTATAAGCGTAGAACAAACGTATGGATAAACCTGTTTTGAGAAGGGACATACAACCCGTTGCCACAACCATTAAAGGTCGGCGGATGATCGCCTTTCATGATCCTTACCATTTGACCGACCACGGCGTTGCGCTTGATTTTAACACACTCCCCATCCTGCAACTCCTTGATGGATTTCATGATCTGAGGGACATTCAGGCCATGCTGATGAAACAGCAGGGCGGTCGTATAGTTTATGTCTCGGAGATTGAATCATTTATTGAGTCCCTTGACAGGGCCTGTCTTTTAGAAAGTCCATCCTTCCACCAGAAGATGTGCGGACTCCGCAGCGAATTCAGCAACCGACCGACAAGACTTCCCGTCCATGCGGGAAAGTCCTATGTGTCAGAACCGGCTCAGCTCGCGCAGTTTATAGAGAATGTAGAAAACAATATCAGTCAGGAATATTTGCAGCATATCCCGGATAATATTACAGGTATCCTCGCTCCCCATATTGATATCAACGTAGCCAAGGACATCTACGTAAATACTTACCGCTATTTGCAGGGCAAATGCTATGATACCGTTGTAATTTTAGGAATCAATCATCATGCGCAGGAAGGGCTTTATTGTATCTCTGAAAAAAATTACGTAACTCCTTTCGGGGAAATTAAAACAGACAAAAAATTTATCAGAGAATTAAAGAAGAGGGTGCCTGGAGGAACATTCGCACCCGATGATTTCGGCCACATGACGGAACATTCCATCGAGTTTCAAACCATTTTCCTGCACCACTACCTGAAGGACCCCTTTACCATAGTGCCCATTCTGTGTGGGGGGATCGACGAGTTCATCCACCATGGCAGGGATATAATGACTGATGAGAGGTTCCGGGAAATGGTGTCCGTGATGAAGGATTTGCTGGAAGAAGGAAAGGGGCGCATACTTCTTGTGGCAGGCGTCGACCTTTCCCATGTGGGACGGAAATTCGGTGATCAGGCGCCCGCGGACGCCCTTCTTCCCCAGGCGATAGCGCATGATAAAATGATACTTTCTTTCCTTAGCCGCGGAGAACCGGAAAACATTTTCCGGGAGGCCCTTGAAACCCAGGACAGATACCATGTTTGCGGTCTTCCTGCCATCCTGCTTTTCGCCAGCCTCCTTAAAGAAAACCATGCAGACATCCTTCACTTTGATACGTACCATGAACGCGAGACAGAGAGCGCCGTAAACTATGCATCATTGATTTGTTCCTGCGCATAAGAATACTAATCCCAGAAGAAGATGTTTAAGTGATCCTTTGATGAAATGCGTGGGTGGAATGCGGCACAATCTGTCGTTAATCTAAGCGTAATGCAAATTTATGAATATAATTGACATCATCGATGATTTATAATATTTTTTGTGTAAAACTTATCAAAGTTGGGAGGGCTCAAGGCATGGCTGCTTATAAATTGCGTGGATTATTGCAAGGTGTGTCCTTAATGCTGCTAAGCTTTGTATGTTTTGCAGCCGCCGGCGAAGCACAGGGGCAAACACTTTACGAATATATCGACAAAGACGGCACGGTGGTCATTACTGATAGCCCGCCACCCGGAGTCAATGTCAAGAAGTCACAATCGTTACCTAAAATTACAGAAGAGCAAAAAACAGCGTCGGAAAAAGACGGCAATGAAAAATTGCAGAGATATCGTGAGGCCGATGCGAAAAGAAAAGAAAGGGAAGAGAATATCAGAGTCGTCAGAGAAGAATTGGAGAAGGCAAAAAGAGACGAAGAAAACTACAGGGTGAATATGAATCAGGCCTCCGGTTATGCGCAGAGACACCACTGGCGTACGCTGGTAGATGAACAGCTAAAACTTATCGACGAAAAGAAGAAAAAACTTGACGACCTCGAAAGCCGTCCATGACTTGAAAACGGAATTGTATCTTCTACTCATCAACTGGTTTTATATACAACCAGGGCACAGAAGGTAACTATCAGGACTTGTGCACAGGTCCAACCGATTATAGCATGTATGCGGTTACGCAAATTGTTCAGTGGCACCTACAGGAATGAAACAAAAGAATAAGGCCCTTAAAAACACCCCTGTAAATATTTCCTGGCTATTTCTTCGGCCAGAGTAGAAGGATCCGATTCCTTTTTCAGTATTTTTTCGACCATACGGTCGAGTTCACCAGTTTTGACGAGCATCCCTAACACAGGTTCGAGGATACTGGATCGCAGGGCCTCATTCAGCTCATGCAGCCTCTTGCGCCGCTGCCTGTCACCGATAAGATCACTGCTTATTAGATATTCATAGTGTTCGTGAACCTTGGAAGATAATGTTTGAATGTCCTGGTCAAACTCTTCCGGCTTAAAGGAATTTCTGATTGTAACGACAGGCGGCCGCCAACCCCCGGGAGGAATCGGTGACATTTCAATCATGGTCATCAATTCCCGCTGGAGTTTCGCTGCTCCGTCACGATCCGCCTTGTTGACGACGAATACGTCTGCAATCTCCATGATTCCTGCCTTGATTGCCTGGATTTCATCTCCCATACCAGGCACAAGGACAACGACTACCGTATGGGCATAGTGGATAATCTCCACCTCCTGTTGACCCGTACCTACGGTTTCTACAAATATCACATCTTTCCCCATTGCATCCATAACATGGATGGCATCGCCAACTGCCTTTGAGAGCCCGCCCAAGGAACCGCGCGTGGCGAGGCTCCGTATGAAGACGCCTATATCCTCGGAATGGCGCTGCATACGGATCCTATCACCGAGCGTTGCTCCTCCCGTAAAGGGACTTGTCGGATCAACGGCGAGAACCCCTACCGTTTTTTCCTTCTTACGGCTTGTCTCAATGAGACCGTCAACAATAGTGCTCTTCCCTGCTCCAGGAGACCCGGTAATCCCAACGACCTGGGCCTTGCCCGTATATGGGAAAATATGTTTTATAGTCAGTTTTGCTTCGGGGATACTATCTTCTATGTCTCTTATAAGGCGGGAGGCAGTCCGAACGTCACCCGCCTTAATCATCTTTCCTCTCTCCATTATGTTCTTTCCACAGGTTTTATATTTTTGTTAACCCACGCCACGATCGTATCCAGGGTAGTTCCCGGCACGAAAATCGCCTTGATGCCTGCGTCATAGAGTTTCTGAAAATCCTGTTCAGGGATGATTCCCCCGCCGATCACGGAGATATCACCTGCACCTTTTTCCCTCAATAGATTAACTACCTGGGGAAATAAATACCTGTGCGCTCCCGATAGACAGCTTAGGCCTACGACATCCACATCTTCCTGAATCGCCGACGCTGCAATCATCGCCGGTGTCTGATGACACCCCGTATATATTACTTCAAAACCAGCGTCCCGGAAACACCTGGCTAAAATCCTGGCGCCCCGATCATGACCGTCAAGACCTGGTTTTGCTACCATAACACGAATCTTTCTCTTAGCCATTACCATCTCCTCCTTCAATCAGTCCTAATAGAGTCCCGGATCACGGTACTCGCCATAGAGCTCACGATAGACGTCGCACACCTCCTGGATACTGGCCAGATTCTTAACGGCCTCAATACAGTGGGGCATGACATTTTCGCCCTTCTTGCACGCATTCTTAATGTCTTCGAGACTCTTTTTCACTGCCTTATTGTCCCGCTTTCTGCGGACTGCATTCAACCGCGCGATCTGATCCTCTTCAACTTTATCATCAATCTCTAAAAGAGGGATGGGTATCTGTTCATCGGTAACATATTTGTTGACGCCGACCATAATCTTTTCACAGGAGTCTATCTGCCTCTGGAACTTGTAGGCCGCATCAGCTATCTCCAACTGCGGGAACCCCTTATCTATTGCGGCAACCATACCGCCCATCTCGTCAATCTTATTGATGTAGTCCCAAGTCTGCTCTTCCATTTCGTTGGTTAAAGCTTCGACGAAGTACGAACCTGCCAACGGATCAACCGTGTTGGCAACGCCGGTCTCTTCCGCGATGATCTGCTGGGTTCGAAGCGCAATCTGCACGGCGGAATCCGACGGCAGGCACATCACCTCGTCAAGGGAATTGGTGTGCAAGGACTGAGTGCCGCCAAGGACAGCGGCGAGGGCTTGCGTGGCCGTCCGCACGACGTTGTTGTACGGCTGCTGAGCCGTCAGTGAACACCCGGCGGTTTGTGTATGGAAGCGCATCCACCACGATCTCGGGTCCTTGGCCTTATAGCGGTCCCGCATTACTTTTGCCCAGATTCTCCGGGCAGCACGCATCTTACAGATCTCCTCGAAGAAATCTACATGGGAATTAAAGAAAAATGAAAACCGCGGAGCAAATTCATCGACATTTAATCCTTTCCGGTTAACGACGTCCTCCACATACTCCATGCCGTCTCTAAGGGTAAAAGCAAGCTCCTGAACCGCCGTGGAACCGGCTTCCCTGATATGGTACCCGCTGATGCTGATGGTGTTCCATCTGGGAACATACTTCGTCCCGAATTCAACGGTGTCACTTATGAGTCTGACTGACGGCTCCGGCGGACACATGAACGTCTTCTGTGCGATGAATTCTTTCAGCATGTCATTCTGTATCGTGCCGCCTATCTTGGTAAGCGGTATACCCTTGATCTGTGCCGCTGCACAGTACATCGCCCAGAGCACAGTAGCCGGCGGATTGATTGTCATGGACGTGGTAACCTCATCCATGGGAATACCGTCCACTAATTGCAGCAAATCCTCGAGGGTATCTATGGCGACCCCGCACTTCCCACACTCACCACGGGCCTTGGGCGAGTCCGAATCGTAGCCCATAAGAGTTGGAAAATCAAAGGCCGTACTGAGGCCGGTCTGTCCCTCTTTGAGAAGCATGTGCCACCGTTTGTTGGTGTCTTCAGCGCTTCCCATGCCGGAAAACATCCTGAACGTCCAGTATCGTCCGCGATAACCCGTCGCCTGATTACCCCGTAAAAATGGAAACTGCCCGGGGTATCCAATATCACGGGTAAAGTCCATATCCTTTATGTCATCAGGACCATAGAGCCTCTTGATTTCGAGATCTGAAACGGTAGACCATCGTTCCCTCTGGTCAGGAACTTTACTGACCACCCTCCGGACCTCATCCTCCCATTTTTTCTTGAGCTCGCTGGATTGACTCAGCACCTCTTTTGCAAAATACATATTACCGCCTCCTTCCAATAAATCTGATATAACTGCTATTATCAATCAGTACTTGACTATCGAATCCGCGGATTTTCTCTCCACCATGCGGGTTTGTCAAATAGAAAAAAGACTACCCGCCCCCTCTACATTCAATAAATGGACAACTATCCAAAGTTATGCTATGCGATCTTCCGATAGAACATAGCACAAAATCCGGAGGTACTAGATGAAAATCAAAATGCCCATAAAGTTTCACGGCAATTACCGGGTCACCATACGCCAAGGTACATGGGAAGCCCGCGAACGATGCCAAAAACTCGTCATCAGGGAAATAACACCCGCTGAAAAAGAGCAATACTACAAACAAATGGATGAAAAGGATATGCCTACGCACCAAGTAAACTTTTTCGATTTTGGTTGCCGCCGCATTATAGAGGGTAACCTCACAGTAAACGAAGAAGACAGGGTAGCTTTCGCAGTTGAAGAAAAAGAGTATGAGTTCTCACCCTTCAAAATCGAAAAATAATTTTTATCCATGCATCTACTGAAAGACGAAAGTCTCTTCAGAAATCTCTATTTTTCTGCTTCTATGAGACGAACCGTGTCGTATTGACAGCTTTATCTCATGCCCAAAAGTTTTCTCGAGATAACCACTCTCTGAATCTCGTTCGTCCCTTCATAGATCTGACAGATCTTCGCATCCCGCATGTGTCTTTCGGCCGGATACTCTTTTGTGTAGCCGTAACCACCGAATATCTGCACGCCTTCAACGGCAGCCCTCATTGCCACATCGGACGCATAACACTTTGCCATGGCCGATTCTTTCTCAAATTCGAGATGATTGTCTTCCATCCAGGCGGCACGAAGGAGCAGCAATTCCGCTGCATCGAGCTCCATTGCCATGTCGGCGAGCTTGAACTGGATCGCCTGGAATGTTGCAATCGGCTTACCGAACTGCACTCTTTCTTTTGCATAAGCGAGGGCGTCTTCCATGGCCGCCCGGCCGATACCGCAGGCCTGGGAACCAATACCGATTCTCCCCGCGTCAAGCCCCATCATCATCTGCTTAAAACCCTGTCCCGGTTTACCCAGGAGGTTTGCCGCCGGTATCTCAGCATCCTCAAAGACGAGCTCAGCCGTTCCGGAAGCAAGGATTCCCATTTTCTCCTCGATCTTGCCCACTTTAAAACCCGGGGTGTTCTTCATATCCAGGATGAGATTGATGACCCCCTTGTATCCTAATGCGGGATCGGTCGTGGCAGCTAAAACGCAGTAATGCGCCACATTGCCGTTCGTTATGAAGATTTTGGTCCCGTTGACAATATATTTGTCCCCTTTCAATACGGCCCGACACTTCAGTGCGGCGGCATCCGAACCGGCGCTTGGCTCTGTCAATCCATAGCACCCCTCAACCTGCCCGCTCGCCACAGGCGGTAGATACTTTTTCTTCTGCTCTTCCGTCCCGAAGGCTAATATCGGGTACCCGTAAAGGGAATTGTTGACCGATACAATGACACCGCAGCTTGCACAGGCTTTGGAAATCTCAATCAGGGAGAGAACGTACGTCACCACGTCCATGCCCGCCCCACCATATTCCTGAGGCACGGCTATGCCCATAATACCCATTTCTCCGAGTTTACGGCAGATCTCTTCCGGATGCCTGTGGGTCTTGTCCAGCTCTGCTGCTATGGGTTTAATCTCCTGCTCTGCAAACTTCTTCACCATATCTCTCACGTCCCGCTGATCATCTGTTAAACCAAAATTCATGGCTCATAACCCCCTTACAATAATGTGTTATTAAAGCATCGAATAAAACGGCGAATCAACTCCCCGTGTAAACAGGCTTTCTCTTTTCGAGGAAGGCCTTCATTCCTTCTTTCTGATCATCCGTGCTGAAGCACTGGGCGCAGCATTCCATTTCCAGCCTGATCCCGTTATCAAGCGCAAGATCATAACCATAATTGATCGAATGCTTGGCCATCTTCAGGGCGAATCCAGGCATACCGGCCAATTTCCTGGCAAACTTTTTCGTCTCCGGGAGAAGCTGGTCGAGGGGAAATATCCTGTTTACAAGACCGACGTCGTAGGCCCTTTTCGCATCGACCTGCTCGCCACACATGATGAGTTCCTTGGCCCTTCCCATTCCTATTAAACGCGAAATCCTCTGAGTTCCTCCCCATCCCGGTATCAATCCGATCAGTATTTCCGGCTGGCCGAAACGGGCCGTTTCCGATGCAAATCTCATATCACAGGCCATGGAAATTTCCGTGCCGCCGCCCAAAGCGAAACCGTTCACGGCAGCGATGGAGGGCTTGGGCAGCGTTTCAATCAATCGCAGCGTTTCATTACCCAGCTCCATAAAGGCAAGGGCCTCTTTAGGCCGCAGGTTCTGCATCTCTGATATGTCAGCGCCTGCTACAAAGGCCTTTTCTCCTGACCCGGTGAGGATGAGAACCTTTATGGCGTCATCATTCCTACAGAGGGTAGCCGCATCCATAAGCTCCTTCATCGTTTCCGTATTCATCGCATTTAAGGCCTTGGGCCTGTTAAACGTTATTGTAGCGACACCATCCTCAACTGCAAACAAGAGGTTCTTGAATTCCATCCGATGTACCCCCTTTTCACTTTCTTTTAATGGTTCGGAAAAGCTTTCCGAGTGCATATTATTTTTTTCGTCAACCTTTGGACATCTTATCACGAGGCTTGAAGCCATGATCTCGGGCTGCGCTCCCTGCCGAAGCGGGCTTTACAATTGTCGAAAAAAGATTCTCGTCACGGAAGAACATTTTTCGAATGCAAGCATTACTTGCTGTAATCGTAGAATCCTTTTCCCGTCTTTCTCCCCATGTAACCCGCATCCACGTATTTCTTAAGGAGCGGACAGGGACGGTACTTGGAATCGCCAAATCCCTTGTAAAGAACGTCCATTATAGCCCAGCATGTGTCCAGACCAATCAGGTCAGCCAACGCCAGAGGACCCATGGGGTGATTCATGCCCAATACCATAATGTCATCAATGGCCTTTGGCGTGCCCACTCCTTCCATCAGGGTATAAACGGCCTCATTGATCATGGGCATAAGGATCCTGTTCGCTATAAATCCCGGAAAGTCATTGCATTCCACGGGAACCTTCCCAAACTGCTTGGACAGCGCTTCCGTCGTGTTGTACGTCTCCTGAGAGGTAGCCAAACCCCTGATGATCTCGACGAGTCTCATCACGGGAACGGGGTTCATAAAATGCATCCCGATGACTAAGGCAGGCCTCTTTGTTGCACCGGCTATCCTCGTAATGGGAATAGAGGAAGTATTCGTGGCAAGGATTACCCCGGGCTTGCAGACTTCATCAAGTTTTCTGAATATCCCAAGTTTGAGATCTTCTCGTTCTATCGCTGCCTCCACAACAAAATCGGCATCCTTCATGTCTTCCAGCTTCGTGCTCTTCTTGATGCGGCCAATGATCTCTTTTTTCTGGTCAGCCGTCAGCTTTTCCTTGGCAACAAGGCGGTCCAGGTTTTTTGAAATCGTATCGTACCCCTTGTCGACAAACTGGTCTGCAATGTCATTCATGATTACATTCAGTCCCCCTGTGCTTGCAGCAACCTGAGCTATGCCGTTGCCCATCTGGCCGGCTCCGATAACACCGAATGTCTTAACTGCCATCACTACCTTCCTCCCGTCATTTTTTATTCTCAGCACATCCGCTTCCCATTAAGGCAAGTGAAAGGTCTTTTCCCGTACCATTTCATCGGAGATAAGCGAGACTATATAGTCGGAAAAAAGAACTTGAGCCCCAGGGAAAGTCAATCGTTTACACTTTGATCAGCATCGCGTCACCCTGAGCATGGCCCGAGCAGATTCCGCATATCCCGATCCCGCCGCCTCTTCGCCGCAGTTCATAGGCAAGAGTCATGACAATCCTCGCGCCCGTCGCACCTATAGGGTGACCATATGCGATGGCGCTTCCATTCACATTGACCCTCTTATACATATCTTCCTTGCTCATGCCTAAGATATAGCGGGCGCTAACCAAGACAACGGCAGCAAAGGCTTCATTGATTTCCAGCAGATCTATTTTATCGAGAGTCATGTTATTCTGCTCGAGAAGTTTCTTGATTGCGAGTCCCGGCACCGTCGCAATATCCTTCGGTGGCTGGGAAACCTCGGCGTAATCGAGTATGGTAAACAGGGGTTTTATGCCCAGTTTGTCGGCCATTTCCCTGCTCATTACCAGACAGACATCTCCTCCGTCATTGACACCCGGTGCATTACCGGCCGTAACACTTCCGGGACCTCCGGTAACCGGGCTTTTATGATTGAAGACCGGCGGCAATTTGGCTAACCCGTCTATAGTCGTCTCCGGCCTTGGTCCTTCGTCTTTGTCGAAGATGACGACCTTTTTCCCCTGCTTCACCTCGACGGGAAATATCTCGTCGTCCAGTTTTCCCGTCTTCATTGCCTCAACTGCTGCCAGCTGGGAGCGAAGAGCCCATTCATCCTGATCCTGCCGTGTAACTCCGAATTCATCGCCAACCTCAGAACCGTGAACGGCCATGTGCCGGTTATAAAATGCGTCCCAGAGCCCATCGTAAACAACTAAATCAAGGACTGGCCGGTTCGGGAGTCCCATCCTTGCCCCCCACCTCATCTCAGGCAGAGCATACGGGCCATTGCTCATGCTTTCCTGGCCGCCCGCTATGCAAATCTCGGCTCTTCCCAGTTGAATCATCTGGACTGCAAGATCGATCGGCTTAATACCTGAAGAACATACCTTATTGATCGTAATGGAGGGAATGGATTCTGGGAGACCGGCCAGGATAGTTGCTTGCCTGCTGGGTATCTGTCCACATCCTGCAGGAACTACATGCCCCATGAAAACGTAATCCACATCGGATGGTTTGACCTTTCCATTCGTCCGCCTGAGTACTTCCTTTATCGCCAAAGCTCCAAGTTCGGGAGCGGTAAAATCTTTAAGTGCCCCCCCGAATCTGCCGTACGGCGTCCGGCATGCTTCCACGACGACAACTTCTCTAACATTCCTGTACTGATTTTTTATTTTCCGTCCCATGGTTGAGAAATCAGGTTTTCTCTCACCGAACTTTGAGATTGGCGCATGAGCATACATCTCAGCCCTGGTCTTTTCCAGCTTCTGCGGCACTTTTTCCATTACTACCCCCGTTTTGTAGAGCTTTGCAAAATAGAATTTTGTCTTCGGAGAAAGCGAGAATATGCCATGACCGCTTTCGAAGACAATTTTCAAATCAACTGTTGAAACTGAATGGTCGAAAGTTCTCTTCCGTTGTTATTTTACGAGCAATATAGCTTCGGCAGTCACAGTCCTTTAATAGCGAAAACTTCCGCTCGGCTATGCAAGCTGAAGATTGCGGCTACTTTGACGACTCAAAAAAGGCCTCAACTGCCCGTATACAAGAACCCTTGAGCGTCAGACACCCCCAGACCCGTCTATGTCGATTCTTTGAGGCTGTTAAGAATGTCTCTGGCAATTATCATCCGTTGGATCTGGTTGGTCCCTTCATAGATCAACGTAATCCGGACGTCTCTCGCATATCGTTCGACAGGGAATTCATTGGTATATCCGTATCCACCGAGCATCTGCACGGCATTGAAGCAGGCCCTATCGGCGGCTTCGGTCGCAAAATACTTCGCCATAGATGCTGCTCTTGCAAAGGGTTTGCCCTGTTCTTTCTTGAACGCTGCATTCATGAGGAGAAGCCTTGCCGCCTCCAGCTCCGTATAGGATTCGGCAATCATCCACTGGATAGCCTGGAAATTTGTTATGGACTGATCGAACTGCTTTCTCTCCATTGCATATCGTGTGGCATAATCCATGGCAGCAAGTCCGACACCTAAAGCGAGAGAGCCGATGCCTATGCGTCCACCTGCGAGTTCTCCCGTAGCTGTCTTGAAGCCGCCATTCATTTTCCCCATAAGGGCTGATTTTGGTATCCGGCAGTCCTCAAAGATCAGTTCATTTGTTGAAGAAGCATGCTGCCCCATCTTGTGTTCTTCTCTTCCGATCGTTAGACCGCGAATTCCGTTCTCGACCAGAAATGTGCTGATACCGCTGCCCTTCTTCGCCTTCTTGTCGGTCACCGCCCAAACGACAAAGACGCCCGCATATTCAGCACTGGTAATAAACATCTTTGAACCGTTGAGTCCCCATTGATCGCCGTCCAGAACGGCAGATGTCTGGAGCGCGGCAGCATCGGAACCGGCCACGGTCTCAGTCAAACCAAACCCGCCGGCAGGGTATTCACCGGAACAGATCTTCGGGATATAGGCCATTTTCTGTTCCTCAGAGCCAATTGCCTGAATCACCTCACAGACCAGATTGTTGACAGACATGGTTACTGCCGTCGAGGCACAGGCCCTTGCAATCTCTGTGATGGCAAGACTAAAGGCCACCACACCGGCATCAGACCCTCCATAGCGACTATCAACGTTTATGCCCATCAAGCCAAGGCTGGCGAGTTTCTTCAAATTCTTTAAGAAGGTGTCACGATCGCCTACTTGGTCGAGCCGCGCCGCTGCCGGTTCCAGTTCTGTCCTTGCGAAGCGCCGAGCTGTGTCCTGAATGATTGTTTGTTCTTCTGTCAGATCTAAATTCAGATCCCTTCCTCCTTTCTAATTATCCTGTCAGCCTGCCTGAACGGCAGGTTGACAGGATCCATATTAGAGTTACTTTCTAACCAATAATTGACTTGATCGCGGCGGGATATTCCGTTTTCGCCGGCAGGAAGATCAATTCCGGATCAACGAACTCCCTGAGGACAAAGAGCTCCTTGTAAGTCGGGATTGGAGTTTCACCTTTAACTTTTGAAACATTCAGGTCAAATCCGCAATTCTCTTTGATCTTCTCCACGGTGACACCGGGGTGGCAGGTTTCCAGGTAGATGATTCCCTTGTCATCAAACCGGTATACGCCCATATTCGTTACCACACCACAGGGGCCGCAATCCGCATAGGGCGTCCCTTTCCAGACCTCCTTCTTCGGTTTCCACTCCCGTTTCTTGAAATCCCAGCACCACCAGCCGGGCGTTGTGGTATAATCATTTCTCTCCAGGAATCTCCTCTTTTCCTGAAGGATGATGTATGCAACTCTTTTCGACATGGTTCCTATGTCGGAATTGCCCCCGGAACCTGTGAAGCGGTGCACTGGGGCATAGTAATCACCGATGGATGTAACATTTACGCCGCCGTATTTATCGATAGCGGCACCTCCCAGAAACCCCAAGGTCACAAAACCCTGCTGCAAATAATAACCAAAGGTATCCACCAGTCCGCCCAGGGTGGAACACAAATTGGCCGCCCTCTGGTCGCTCACGGACATGGGCACATGCATGGTCTTTCCGTCGCATATCCCCGATTCGTATATTAACACCGCATTCGGTGCATTCAGCATGTTGGCAGCCATAATCCCCACCATGGGAAGCCCCGTACCCGCAAAGACGACATCATCGTTCAGGACCTCGTGAGCAATAGCGATAGCCATCAATTCCGGCAGGATAAATTCACCCGCCTTGGCTTTCTCACTGGGTATCTTATCGATCAACTCCATCAATTGTTCCATTGTTTTAGCCATTTTCATTCCCCCCTTTCCTTTAATAGCCACTTCGAGCGACGGATAAAGGCATCTTCATCCTCGGTGCCGGGTTCTTTCCTCGCATCATCTTGGTGCTGTATCCAGTGGTGCTATCCGCTCTGAGAGACAACAATTTCTTTGCACCAAGCTTAACAATAAATTCTTCCCAGCTCTTCGGGCCAAAAACCCATTCATCGATCCATTTTTTCAAATCCTCCACGTTTCTTGATGCTTTATCCATCTCCCTCATAAAGGGCACGTCATAGTCATAATAGAAAGGGACACCGCTCGGGAAGGCTCCCCAGGGCACTTCCACAATGGCGTCAACAGTAAAGAAGGGAATCTGGTTGGCTTCCGGATCCTTCCTCATCTCTCCTTCGGGAACTACCTCTTCGGCCGTGATTACGACCTTGTCGCATGCAAAGGCCATTTCTTTATCGATCGTCCCGATACCTCGCCACCTCGCCGTCCCCTTGTCGCCTACCTTAGATACGTGAATGACTGCCAGTTCGGGCCTAGCTGCGGGAAGCAGGACGACCTCTCCATCACCATAGAAGGGTTCCTCAATCTGGATAAACTTCTTCTTTGCAATTCTCGGATTTTTACCATTCCTCAGGCCAGCTTTTCCCAATGCATCATAGTCCGGATTGTAGAGGTCCGATCCCAGAGGAGCATAATAGGGAATGAACGGCGCCCCAATTGCCCCGGCAAGGAATCTCATGGCCATTGCGCCGTGAGAGTAGTCTTCAAGGATTATCTTCCCCGCCTTGTAAATCCTTTCCATGTTGATGTCGAGTTTTCCCGCCATCTCGCCCCAGCCCATCCAGTCGGTTTCATAAATCTTAATAGCGCCGACGGTGTTAAGGAGCCAGGTGCAGCAACTGCCATGCCTGTCGATAACATGCAGGTCTTTGAATTTTTGTCTTACCACTTCCCAGGCAAAGGCCATCGGGTTTCTGTTGAACCCCGTAAACCCGCTGAAGGCAATCTGGATCCCGTTATGCATGTATTTCTTGACCGCTTCTTCAAGCGTCATAATTTCAGCTTTCTTAGCTTTCCCGCGAATTCTCGCCATAACTTCCTCCTTTCAAAAAAACATTGCCAATTCGCATACCACTCCTCGCTCACGGAAACAAAATCCGTGTGCATGGGCAGCATATGCTTAAATGCCAGGTAAAGGGGCTGACCAGCCCCTTTACCTCGACTAGACTTAATTAATGATGCTCATCATGAACGTAGAAAGGCCACTTGTGGAAGAACCACTCGTTCCAGAGAAGTGGGATGATCCACCAGAAATTCCAGATGAGGGATTCACCGTGGATAAATCTTTCCGCAAGGTCACCGTGCATATGATGATTGCCCAGTCCCCAGTAACCGAAGTTGAGGTGGTAGAAACATACGTACAGAACCGCTGTTAAAATAAGCACACCTACTGTTCTAAACCAGAAACCTCCCCAGGAATCTACATTCTTCTGCGGGCACATATCGTCAAAGTAGTGATGCCACTGGAGGAATGGAATCAGGGTAAAACCGGCAATCTCCGCCGCGTGGTACCACAGGAAGCGAATGGGATTCCCCTTATCCCCGGCGGGCAGATGGTGAGTGATATCATCCATGTTCGCCCATAGCGGAATCAGTTTTAAACAGATCAAGGCACAGATATAGGCAAGGACTATGACGCCGCAGAAAGAGATAAGACCTTTCCAGGGCTGAGGAAGCTTGATGAGCGACCAGGGTTTCATACGCCAGACGTTGGGCGTCATGAAGAGGACGATGACCGCCCACTCCCACCAGCCGAATACCCAGTGCAAGTGGGGAGTGCCGCCGATACCGCCCCACCAGGGAGTGTTCATTCCATAGGCGTTACCGAACATCTTCTCGAAGACCAAACCAAAGAAGGGAACGATAAGAACGACGTAGAAGAAAAGGGTAAGCAGACTGCACCAACCGATCTCGGCTAAACCGGCAGCGGGCTGCTCCAGGTTACTGGGACGGATAGGCCATTTAGCAAAAAGGATTGTCACAAAGGGATACGCGAAGAATCCAATCAACACAAATCCTACGCCTGCACTCTGCGCAAAGTGTGCGCCTTTCATCGCTTCGAAAGTCAGCGTTTTCCCGCACGCTTCGGGCAACACCGTCGCCCCCGACGCTGCCAGTGCATTAAGATTGGTTTGACTTAAGAAATTGAACCCCAGACCTAAAACCCGATCAAAAATGACTTCGATAACAAACCACACAAGGACCAGGTTCACAATGGTCATGACAACCCCTCTGGCCGGTGGCGACAATTTCTGAAACGGCCAGTCACCCAAAAACATGTGCTGCCATAAACCCACCAGAATCATCCAGGCGAGTATAAGAACAAACGGATAAGGAAATAAGCCCATGGGACCACGGGGATCGCTGAAAAGATACCAGGTAATCCAAGCGATCACAAAAAATGCTATGGTAGAAACAATGCCTGTCATGGGTTGACCCCAACGAGGCCGTAATTCTCCTGCCATAATGTAATCCTCCTTTTTTAGTTCCAATAGACGTTGTTAAATTCTTCCAGACTTCGTTTACCGGATCATAACTCTAATCTAACTTGATGATCACCTCCTCCCTTCATAATCAATAACACGTTTATAATTTCCCCGTGACGACTGCCTAAATCCTCGCATTATATAAAATATGCTACTATAAATTGAAGAATGAACCACTTCGCCATTATTCCGCCACTTTCATTCTATGGAGCCTTTTGATGCAGGTCATGGGGTATACTGTACTAACTATTGGTATCTGTTAAGGATATAAGTATCTAAAACTGAAAAGGAATAATTTGGGAGCTCTATGCTGCGATCACATTTAAAGTATTATATAGGTATAAATATGAAAAGACAATATTAAAAGATTTATAACTAATATTAAAAAATATTTAACTTTTCAGAAATTATGAAGATAAGTAGGAGCGAAGATTATGCTTCTTGGTTAAGCTGAGTTTGCGCCGGATGTGATAACGGTATACATTGACTGAACTTTCAGAGACGTTAAGAAGTGCCGCTATTTCTTTAGTTGTTTTTTCCTCCTTTATAAGATTGGCGATCTGCACCTCTCTGTTGGTAAGATTCAAGTACTTGACTGACAATTTTTGCGCAAAGGGTGATACGATTTCTTTTAGATTTGATTCGAGGACGTTGACATAGGATGAGCCCTTCAGATCTACGCGGCTTTTCAATTTATCAATATATGGCAGTATGAGCAGCTTCACGTTTGACAGCACCTTTTGTTCGAGCTCATTTCTATCCTCTTCTCTCTGCTTAAGCAGGACCCTTAAGGCCGCGTTGAGGTCTTCAAGCTCGTTAGTCTTTGCCTCAAGCTCAACCTCCCTTTTCTCCAGCATTTCCTCTGCCTGCTTGCGCTCCGTAATATCCCGGAGCGATTCGATGGCACCCACTATGCGCCCTTTGCTATCGTAAAGGGGACTGGCCTTTGCCCAGAGGAAGGCTCTTTTATCTTTCAAAGCAGGAACCCACGTCTCCACGATCAGGTGGTCCTCCTCCTTCTTGAAAACAGAATAATAACTCCGCTCAATTTTCTTGTCCGGTTTCAAAACGAGATCAATCAAAATAGGCCTTCGTACACCATAAAACGGCAAGGCATACTCAAAGTCACCTTTTCCCACCATGTCGGCAGCTTTAACTCCTGTCATTTCCTCTATGGCGCGATTCCATGCAATCACGTTCCCCTTCCGGTTAATCGCAAGTGTCGCGTCCGGCAAGAAATCAATAATATCCGACAACCGCCTCTCTGATTCCCTTAGCGCCTCTTCCGCCAGCTTGCGCTTGGTAATGTCTTTCGAAACTACCGTTACGGCTATTGTCCTCCCTTCAGAATCCTTAACGGGACTCAATGACCTGAGAAAGTATTTATCATCTCTTTCACTCTTGTGTTCATGCTGGACTGCCTGGCCTATTTTGAAAATACGGCTGATGATTTCCGTGAATTCTCTCGCATCCTCTTCAGAATGGAAGTCATCATATGATTTTCCTTCCACATCACCTAAGGAAATGCCAAGCCTCGACAGGAGTCCTTCATTCATGAACAGATACCTGCAATCCTTGTCAACGAGATACATCAAATCGATACTGGATGCGAGGGATCGGTATTTTTCCTCTGATTCCTGAAGCATTTTTTCCGCCTCTTTGCGCTCCGTAATGTCCCTGATCGACTCAATGGCGCCCACAATATCGCCTTTGCTATCATAAAGGGGACTGGCCTTTGCCCAGAGGAAGGCCTTTTTCCACTTCAAGAATGGCACCCATGTCTCTACAATAAGGAGATCTTTATTCTTTTCGAGAACAGAATAATAACTCCGCTCAATTTTTTTGTCCGGCTTCAGTACCAGATCAACCAAGATGGGCCTTCGTATGCCGTAAAAGGGCAACGCATATTCGTAGTCACCTTTCCCTAATATGTCGGCGGCCTTGACACCCGTCATTTCCTCTATGGCGCGATTCCATGCAATCACGTTCCCCTTCCGGTTAATTGCCAGTGTAGCATCCGGCAGAAAATCAATAATATCCGCTAACCGTCTCTCCGATTCTCTCAAAGCCTCCTCTACCCGCTTGCGCTCGGTGACATCTATGGCATTGCCCAGGATTGCCGGCTTGCCGTTGTATTGGATGGGGGAGACTATCTGAATCACATACCTGATTGCGCCCTGTTTGGTTACCATTCTGAATTCATATGGCGCATAGTCTATGCCCTGGAGCATCTCGCGGGCTTTCTTCTTTACCATTTCCTTATCGTCGGGATGAACTATAATGCCGGAATCCTTGCCTACGAGCTCTTCTGCTGTATAATCGGCATAAGCAATAGCACTTGTATTAATATAGCGAAATTTTCCATCCTGCACTATAAAAGCGGCAGCAAAGGATTTCTCCGTCAGGCTTCTGAAAAGCTGCTCACTCTCGATCAGCTTTTCATCCACTTTCTGGCGTCCTGAAGATCTTCTGTCCGCCCATGATATCTTCTGATTTGGGCTCTCATTGGTTAATTTCTTGGACATCTACAATTCTCCATTTTCGGATATTGGAACTCGCCGAGAGGAAGATATCTATTTTGCAGCCCCTTTAGCCAATGGGGCGAAGGAGGCGCTTGCGGGATCGTGCCCGTCTAACAATTCATAAGAAACGACATTGTAAGCTAATATTGAGGTTTACTCTTATACCACAAAACCGAAATGAAGACAATGTATCTATAGACATGGCAACCGCAGGCATATCGCGGCAAGGCATGAGATATTCTTCCCTACTGCAGAAAGATACAGGGACTTATCAATGATTTGCGATCTTTTCCAGCGCAATTTACTCAAGAAGTAAGGATTTGTTTAGTTACGACAAATGGCGGCAGGGAAGGTCTCCCCTGGTTCCACCGGCACGGCAACAAGCTTAACCATGGGTGGCCTTCTTCCAGTTTTCACGTATCCTTTCCCATGCCAAGCAAAGTAAAGAGAAGACAATTCTCACCCGAAAAATCAGACTCGTTTATCATTGACAACGCCCCGTCGCTCTTCTATACTTCTTTCCATTGATAAGAAAATAGGGTGAAACTCGGCAGGAAACCCTCATTTGCCAGAGTCTTGCATACATGGACCGCCAGAAAATTCATGGAGACGGAAATTTCAGGATTGATCGGCACGGATA
Source organism: Syntrophaceae bacterium (assembly GCA_003142295.1). Lineage (GTDB taxonomy): Bacteria > Desulfobacterota > Syntrophia > Syntrophales > UBA2185 > Fen-1135. The sequence continues at coordinate 55,950 of PLLV01000101.1, read as the reverse complement.
TGATACCGATGACCCCGGGGCACGCGAGGATAGGGTTGATGTATCACCTGCCGGTACGGAGGGTATCTTTATCGATACGGAACGTCCTGAATGTGACGGTGAAAAGAGATAAAGCGATTTAAACCTTAGGTATCTTCAATACCCCGGAAATCAACAGACTCTGGGGTATTTTTTTAAGCCGCAATTAAAATAATAAGGGGAAGTCAAATTTGAAAGTGGTTTTCTTAGGAACAAATGGGTGGTACGATACGCAAACGGGAAATACCATCTGCATTCTTATAAGGACAACAGATTATGAAATTATTCTCGATGCCGGTAACGGCCTTTACAAACTGGACCGGTATATACATGAAGGGAATGGGAAACCCGTCTACCTTTTCCTCAGCCATTTTCATCTGGACCACATTATAGGCTTGCATACGCTGAGTAAATTCAACTTCCAACATGGTCTTAATATCTGCGGCCCCACCGGCACAAGAGACACTCTGGAAATATTTATCAATGCCCCCTTCACGGCATCCATCTCGCAACTCCCATTTTCAGTCAATACTTATGAATTGCCCGATGAAACTAATAAACTTCCATTCACAGTTGAAGCCGAAGAGCTCAATCACCAGTCGCTGACTTTAGGATACAGGTATGAAATAGAAGGAAAGGTCATCAGCTACTGCCCGGATACCGGTTTCTGTGAGAATGCCATCCATCTGGCCAGATCATCAGATCTCCTTATAGCTGAATGTGCGTACAAAAGCGGCCAGTCCTCCGAAAGCTGGCCGCATCTGAACCCGGAGACTGCCGCAAGGATTGCCAGGGACGCCGGCGCAAGGAGCTTGGCTCTCGTTCATTTCGACGCAGAAATATATAAGACCTTGGCAGAAAGGAAGGAATCAGAAGGTGTGGCCCGAAAAATATTCAAGAACACCTTTATGACAGCCGATGATATGGAGATAGACTTATAGTAAGCTCTGCGCATTAAGGATTGGGGAGTGCTTTCATGGCGAGAAAAATTTTGGTTGTTGATGATGAAGTGACAGTTCGCGATCTACTCAAAGATACTTTTGTTATCGAAGGTTATGATGTGCGGCTCGTAGAAGGATCCGAGGCGGCTTTTGAAATTCTGAAAGAGGAAAACATCGAGGCCATATTTCTTGATCTTAAATTGTTCGGTCAGGAGAAACCATGGCCAGCAGCCATAGCAACAGGGAAAAAGCCATCAAGGCCGTAATGAAGTCCGCATCGGCAACCTTCCACTGCCCTCCGTGATGCCCCGCATGTTTCTTTATTTTCTTAACTACAATGATGGGTCTTAATCTCTCAGCCATTATTTCCTAACCTGCCTGACAGCCTCCTCAACCTCTACGAAGTCGGGCCTCTCCTTCTCCGGAATTGCCCGCTGCCAATCTTACTCCGTGTAACTGCCATGGGCTCACCGCGGCAACACAACATAAAGATACTTATATCATTAATCGTCATAACAGCCCTTTAACTTTAATCGCCGAATTTATGTTTTGCCTGGTAAAAAGGCATCAATACGATAATAGTATTCAAACCATTCTCACTCCTTATGTCAAAGCCGGCGCCCCATTTCCTTAACAGCGAAAAGGCGCATAGCAGTGCCCCTTCTCCGGTTCCTCCCAGAGAAGAAGCATACCCCTGCACTTCATCAAGCAATAGTCTTTTCAGATCGTCGGAAATGGGAACCCCTCGATTCTGGATCTTCACGCATATCTGTCCATTTTCAAGTTGTGTTGAAATATATAGTTCCTTTGAGGCACTGTCCTTCATGGCGACCGCTGCATATCTGATCAATGTAAAAAAGGCCAGGGAATAGTCAGCGGGGGATCCTCTGACCTCCGGTAGTTCTCTATCGAGTTGCAAAGTTTTCTTGACGCTATGCCTGAAATCCAGATAAAAATCGAAAAACCTCATCTCCAGTTCGATAAGCTCGGATAGATTCACTTTCTGCGCAGTCCGATCACCGATCGCACAAAATTTCCCCATCACGGTCTGAAGAATGCCAGAGAGTCTATCAGCCTCACGCGCTATGGAGTCAACGTCACGGACCAGTTTTTTATTATTCTCCTGATAAGATGTATCCTTTTCTACATCTGCTCTCTTCATGATATCCATTAATTTTCTCTGCAGCAGCCTGGAGCGCCCCATGATGCCATTTAAAGGATTAGCAAAATTGTGAACGATGCCGGGCACAAGTTCTTCAACAAATGTATCATGAAACGCTTTCTCCAGAACGCTGTGAATTTCTTGGTAATACATATTTTTATTATCTTCCTGATCAGCGAGCTTCGTTTTTCTTGTTCCCTGATCTTTACCGTCTTCGCTAATCACTATCCCACTTCCTATTATCGATGATCATGTTCTGCAACATCTTCCATGCCTTCTCCACCTTCGCCTCTTCAGAATTATCGTAGCCTTCTTTCGTCGGGCGGCCCAGTAGAGTAAATCGCAACAATATTGCCTTCCCTGTCCCTGACTTCTCTCACCCCAATCAGGTCAGACGGGTTCTGCTCCTTTGCATCCCTTGCCTGCCTGCCATTTTCGACAGGCATAACCTCATAGCCCTGCCTTTTCAGCAGTTCTGACAGATTATCCCTGCTCAGTTCATTGTCCGCAGCAATTAATATCTTTGCATTTTTCATAAAACATTCTTAAAGGAGAACTTCGGTTATGTCGATATAAAAATTAGCTAAGTTTGAAGAGGCTCAATGTTAACAAAAATTGGCCAATAGTCAAATAGAATATTAACATAATAGCCATTTATAATTGAGATAACAGGAGAAGCTAATTTATGTCGATGACAGCAATGTTCGCGACTATTAAGACCTTTTCTTTTCAATTCAAACATCTGTTAATTGTATCATATAAGGGTCTCAAGCTTTGACAATCCGCCAATAATGAGTATATGGCTGCATCCGGCTCCCATAGCCCCCTCTACTCCTTAAATCCCCTCCCTTAATATAGATCCTATTTTTCTCTTGCAATGGAGATTTTCATATGTTAAAAGCTTTGTGAAAATCATCGTGTACGTTAAGTGGGGATAGGAATACACGGAGAGGTGTTGAGCGATGACGATTTCGTCTTATCAGATTGATAACATTCTGAAGGCATACAGTAAACAGAACAAGGCCAAGGTCGGAACATCGCAGCAACCCGAAGGCGATGGTGCCGACATAGTTACCCTGGACTCCGCCGACAAAACCGCTGTTTACGATAAGATTTCATGTAGCCTGATGGATGTTCTTCTGAAATCCAAGAAAGACAATGACTGAGCCAGATCCTCTACCCTTATCCACAGAAAATACACAAGATCGATCATGCCTTTTAAGTATGAATGATGTAATTCCAGAAAAAAAATCTATACTGGTCGTCGATGACGACATCGGCATCAGATCACTCGTTGTTGACGCAATATGTCAGGCCGGTAATTACGCAGTGATAGAGGCGTCCGACGGTGTTGAAGGCCTGGAAAAGCTGAGGCAAAACCATTTTGATATGGTCATATGCGATGTCATGATGCCCGGCATGAATGGCATGGATCTCCTGGACAAGATTAGGGAAATCAAGCCGACAACGCATGTGATTCTTATTACAGCCTACCCTACCATCGGACTGACCGTTTCAGCAATGAAGACCGGTGCAGTAGACTTCTTGGCAAAACCATTCAATATCGATGACCTCCTATATAAGGTTGATGTCTATTTAAGGGCAAAGACTATCCTTAGTGAATACGATAAGCAGACAACGGCCACTTCCTTAACTACCAAGATAAGTGATTTATCTACGCGCAGCTACATATATGACAAGATCGAACTCACGAAAAACAACGACGAAATCTTTCAGGAAATGGTTGATCTTGCCCTCAAGGTCGTCGGCGGCGAGGCCTGTTCTATCCTCTTGTATGATAAAGACTGCCAGGAATTTGATGCTGTTGTGGTCAAAGGAGTGTCACAAACTTTTTTCAAAAGTGTGATTATACCATCTCTGTATTCCATACTCAGAGAAACCGTGCACAAGAGAGAGCCTTTGCTTCGAAATATTATTAGGAATACCGTATATTCATCTGTCATCTGCTCTCCCCTAAAAATGAGAGACCAGGTCTTTGGCATCATAGCGCTTTCAGGAAAAAGCAACGAACATGTCTATACGGAAAGGGATCTCTATTATATCCAGAGTATTGCCAACAGGGCGTCTCTCAACATCGAGAACAGACTTCTGTATGAAAGTCTTTATACGAATCTCTTGAGTACCTTTCAATCTCTCGTTGCTTCCATTCAGGCCCGTGATTATTATACAGAAGAGCACTCCATGAGGGTGAAGGATATTGTAATTAGAACTGCAGAAGCCATGAGTTGTTCCCCCAGTGAAATAGAATCGCTAAAGATAGCGGCAACTCTGCATGACATAGGAAAAATCTCCATACCTGATGATATCCTGCTGAAACCAGGTCGACTCACTACTTACGAATTCGATGTTATAAAGAACCACCCAGTGATTGGAGAAAATATCTTAAAGCCCCTTCCCATCTTGGATACGGAAAGATTAATAATCCGCCATCACCACGAACGGTGGGATGGCAATGGTTATCCCGATGGCCTCCAGGGTTCCAATATTCCTTTTTTTTCCAGGATGCTGGCAGTCACAGATGCTTTTGATGCCATGACTAACAACCGACCATACCGAAAGGCAATGGCGATAGATGCAGCTGTTGCCGAGTTGAAAAGAAATGTTAATCGTCAATTTGACGAAGAAATCGTGGACTACTTTATAAGCACTCTTCATCGGCGACCAACCATTGCGCCCCGTGGGATTCTACCTGATGCCGGGCAGCTTGTGTAGCTCGTCTGTCAACAGACATAGAGAATATTCTGCCGCAGAAATTGACTAATCTTCTCATCTTTGTTCCTTTTTCCTTATTGCCTCCAGGAAAAATTTCCATAAGTTTGCTCATGCAGGATTTCACCGGCGTAATCAATGATTTTTCCCCATTGAGTACTGCCCGATGACAAAACGCATTCGGTGACAAATGATCCTCATCCCTATTTTGCCTTGACAACCTGCGTGTAAGTCATTATGAACATACGGTATAAATATATTAGATAATTGACTGATCCCTTAAAATCTTGTTTTTTCGCGACTAAGATGGATTAATTTTTCCGTAAGCAGAGGGAACAAGATGCTCCAAAAAAGAAGCTTCATTCCCAGCAGGCGGATTTAGAAGAATTTCTTCGCGAAACATCTTTTAAATGCACTTAGACAAGAGACAAAAAAAGTTTACCATCATTATCATTCAAGACGAGAGGCGACTGTGTTCTTTTAAGCTTCCGGCGAACTTCTTAACTATCTGCCTCGTAGCAGTAATTGGCCTATGTATTATCTCCTTCACCGCAGTTCTTCTCCACAACCGAACTGGAAGTTTTAAGGAAAACATCGCAGCCAATATTGGCACCCACGCTAAACCGTCCGATGCAGGAAAGAACGAGGCATCAGCCGATGCGACAGTGGTAAATACCGTTACGCAATCTTACAACTTGTCTATAGAAAATTTTGAAGCAAACTTCGACGTTTCAAGAAAATTATTCCGCTATTCGTTTCTCCTGAAAAACAAGACCTCAAAAAATATCCCTGCGTCGGGGTATATCTTCCTCATCCTGAAATCAGAGGGCTTGGGAGCAGAACATTGGCTCGCCGATCCCCAAACTATTCTGTCCAATGGAGTCCCGCAAAATTTCAAGGATGGCGACCCCTTTTCCATCACTAGATACAAAGTCATAGCGAAGGACATCTCCATACAGCATGTTTATGATTCCGCCTCAATATTTGTCTTTTCAGACGACGGTAAACTTGTATTAAAAGAGAATTTCAATTTGAAAACCTGATGATAGAAAAAAAATGAGGGAAACACCTGAAGGTGAAGGCAAGAGACAACAATATTTCCATAGTGAACAGGGATTGCAAAATCGAAGGGATTCTGCATTTCAGAGGACACCTGATTGTCGAAGGAATCATAGAAGGGACGCTCCTTGCTGAAACTGTTTTCACGGAAAAAAATAGCAATGTAAAAGCCCAAATAAGTGCAACTTCCCTGACCATAGCGGGATATTTCGAAGGAGACATTGAAGTCACAGGCACTCTTACACTTTTGAAATCGGCGGACGTGAGAGGTCATATCAGATGCCACAACTTAGTCATTGATGAAGGCGGAATCATAAACGGGAGCGTCAAATTCATATCCGCAGAAAATCCCCAGATCGGCCCCACCTAATTGAATCATACGATGTTCTCACAGCCTCAGTCTTGATAATCTCAGCAAAAGCAGTGACCTGGATAAAACATAAGACATCTTCTTAAGAGCACCAAAGCGGGGTGCACAGGTTTTTTGAAAACGAATTGTGCATGGACACAATCTGAGTTAACAAATAATAACGTGCGACTCAATCGTTCTTTTCTTTGCAAAGGCGCCACGGACGAGCGTTCCTAGCGGCCATATCTTTTTCTTCTCATAAGCCTTCTCAACTATGAGATCAGTTATCTTGAGAGGCTCATCATGTATCCGCTCTTATAGGACCATCTTAAAAAGTTATGGAAAATTGAATAAAAATAGTGTTATCGTTATCTTGATAATTATCTTATACGGACTGTATCAATGTCAGCAGTGGAGGATTGAATGAAAAACATTGTGCATAAGAAAGTTCTCTTGTCTCTGTGTTTGCTTGCCTGCTTGCTCCTGCTTGGCCTTCAGGGAGATTCTCAAGTATCAGCTGCACTGGAAAGCAGTATATACAAGAATCTCAAGACTTTCAATGAAGTACTCGACATGGTGCAGAAGAACTACGTCGAGGATGTGGATTCAAAAAAACTCTTAGAGGGGGCCATTAATGGAATGATGAAGTCCCTGGATCCCCACAGTACCTATATGACCGCCGAAATGTACAAAGATCTGGAGGTGGAAACACGCGGGAGTTTTGGCGGCATCGGTATTGAAATTACTATAAAGAAAGATGTCCTGACGGTTGTTTCGCCTGTTGAGGACACTCCGGCCTACAATGCAGGCATTAAAGCGGGCGACCATATTATACAGATTGACGGGAAATCAACGAAGGACATTACTATAATGGAGGCAGTCAAGAAACTGCGGGGGCCAAAAGACTCCAAGGTTACTGTTACCATTATGCGGGAGGATATGACCAAGCCGAAAGATTTTGTGATTACCCGTAGCATCATCAAGATAAAAAGCGTCAAATCAAAGATCTACGATGATCACATTGCTTATATCCGGGTGTCTTCATTCCAGGAAAGAACAGCGGATGATTTGAAGAAAGTACTAAGGGATATTAAAGCGAAAAATGGTGTTCTTGAAGGTATTATCTTGGACTTCAGGAATAACCCCGGTGGCTTACTAAATCAGGCGGTGGCAGTCGCCGATGTTTTCCTGAAATCGGGAGTCATTGTCACAACTAAGGGAAGAACAAGAAATATGGAAACGAAATCGGTCGCGAAAGACGACGGTGATGAGCCAACGTGTCCTATCATTGCCATGGTTAATGAGGGCACCGCCAGCGCTGCCGAGATTGTGTCAGGAGCACTGCAAGACAACGGGAGGGCATTGGTACTGGGCACCCAGACCTTTGGGAAAGGATCGGTACAGACTGTTATCCCGCTTGAAGATGGGTCTGCCCTGAAACTGACCACGGCGAAATACTATACGCCGAGTGGGCGATCGATCCAGGCCGAGGGAATAAAACCGGATATCATTGTGAAATATATCAGACCTTCTGAGGACAAAGAGATGACGGATGATTTCATCAGGGAACGAGACCTCAAGGGTCACATAAAGCCGAAAAAAGAAAATGATACAAACAAAGATGAAGGTGCAAAGAAAGAGCAAGACAATTTAATGCAGGATAATCAGCTAAAGAGCGCCTTGGACATCATAAAAAGCTGGGATATAATGAAAAAGAATCTGAAGAGCTGACTTAGAGCGTGACCCGGCGGAAGTTTATAATGATCATGAGGCGAAAAGGGGGCTGGACGGTATTTGTCATAATCTCAGCAGTAATCATTTCTGTCATGGCGCTATACCTGTACCATGCCGGGAACCAGGAGGTGAAAGAGCCAAAACATACCCCAAGAAGTGAGCAAAGGAATGCTCTGAGAGAAAAGCCTATACGAGACTTACAGAAGAAATACGGGACAGATAGCACCGTCCCTAAAGATAAAATTAGCCAGGCGAGAAAAAGGGTCGCCATTCTCATAGATGACATTGGTTATGATCTTTCACCGTTGAATGAACTTCTTAAGATTGATGCCTCCCTAACCTTTGCCATTCTTCCTCACTATGCATATTCAGTCGATGCGGCAAATATTTTGCACAGGGCGAAAAGAGAAATCCTTCTCCACCTCCCGATGGAACCTCATACCTTCCCGGATGAAAACCCGGGGATGGGAGCCCTTCTTATGAGCATGAGTGATCGGCAAATCAAGGAGGAGGTTGACAAAGATCTCGATGCAATTCCCTATCTATCAGGCGTAAACAATCATATGGGATCGAAGTTCATGGAGGATGAAGCAAAGCTCACTATTGTATTTACACAACTTAAGAAAAGGAATCTTTTTTTTGTCGACAGCCGGACGACCCCGCTGTCCAAGGGTCCGGAAATTGCCAGAAAGTTAGGACTTCGATTTGTCTCAAGAAAAATATTTATTGATAATGACCATGACTACATGACGATTTTTCGAAACTTGACAACCCGGATCGACAGGGAATTTGACCATAAATCAGAAGCGGTGGTAATGATAGGACATCCCCACCTGAAAACTATTCAGGCTCTCAAGGAGGCAATACCAGTTTTAAAAGCTCGCGGCATCGATATCGTTCCTGTATCCGCACTCGTTCAATGATCTCCAAAAACGACCGGCAGCTGTTTTTTTACAGATGTGTGGGTTTTTTAGAGACAATTAAGATGATATGAATTTATTAATATGCGAAATTATTTGTACAATAGATATCTTCTGATCCTGATCTTATGCTGCCTTGCCGGGTGTGCATCTTCGCCTGTGAAAGGCAGGATTCCGGACATCTCGGAGGGGACGGAGCGACCGTCATTCGACTCGACGTATCATTATTCCCTCGGCGTGTTGCATATCCTTGATGACAACCTTGACAGCGCCATAAAGGAATATGAAAAGGCCCTGAGCTTCGACCCTCAATCCTCCTACCTCAAGACAGAACTTATATCCCTATATATTGAACGAGGCGAGATACAAAAGGCCATCACTCTCAGCAAGAAATATCTCACAGAACATCCGAATAATGTAAACGCCCATCTTCTCTTGGGCGGACTGTACCTGAACATGAAGGATTATAAGAACGCTGTAGGAGAATATGAAAAGGTAATTGAACTGGATCCGACGAATACATTTTCCCGCATATACCTCGGCACCATCTATGCGGAAACTAAAAACTACAAGAAGGCCTTGAAAACTTTCCAAGATCTAATCAGAACCAGTCCGGACCATCTCACCGGTAACTACTATCTGGCAAAGATATTAACGGATATGAAACGCTATGAGGAAGCGGAACAAAGCTTCAAGAAGGCTCTGGCCATAAAACCCACTTTTGAACCGGCGTTGATCGATTTAGGACTCCTCTACGAAAAGGAAAAGAAGGCCGATCAGGCGGTAGAATTGTATAGAAGTTTTGTTGATCTCTATCCGCCAGGCACAAACGTAAGAATAAAACTGGGAGAAATTTTTCTCAGGGAGCATAAATTAAACGATGCAGAGAGGGAATTCAAGCGAATTCTGGATTTCGATAATGGCAATAGGGAAGCGCGACTGGATCTCGGCCTCCTTTACCTCGAAAAGGGCAGGCTTGATGATGCTATTGGCGAGTTTGCCATTTTACTGGATGGAAATCCGAATGACCACAGGGCCAGATATTTGCTCGCCTCAACGTATGAAGAGAAGAAGATGCACGGCAAGGCGATTGAAGGATTTAAAATGATCCCCCTGGATTCAGAACTTTACGGAAACGCGCAGATTAATATGGGAATCATCCTGAAAAGGGAGGGTAAAATTGCTGAGGCCATAGAATCAATGAAAAGAGCCATTCGTAATAATAGAGATATGCCGGGGCTCTATGTTTATCTCTCCTCCCTATATGAAGAGGACAAGAAATTATCATCTGCCGAGGGAATATTAAAGGAAGGCCTTTCTGCATTGCCGCAGAGCATCGACCTTCGTTATAGTCTCGGCGTCCTCTATGAAAAGACAAACCGCTTTCACGAGAGTATAAATGAAATGGAGTCAGTTCTGAAAATCGACCCGGAGAATGCAGACGCGCTCAACTTCATAGGTTATACGTTTGCGGACAGGGGCATCCGTCTTGATGAAGCTGAGAAGATGATCAAGAAGGCCCTCACCTTGAAGCCCGGGAATGTCTACATGATTGACAGCCTCGGCTGGGTATATTTCAGACAAAACAGAATGGATCTGGCCATAAAATACCTGAAAGAAGCATCGGATAGCCTGCCTACTGATGCAACTATCGCTGAACACTTGGGAGAAGCCTATACAAAGGCAGGCAGGGTAAGTGAGGCCGTCGAAATATACAGACAGGCATTGAAATTAAACCCTGCCAATGGCGATCTGCAAAAAAAGTTCAATGAACTCATCAAAGGGGAAAAGCCCTGATGCGGAAAAGATTGCCATCGTTTTTTTTCATCATGTCATTCTTCCTCATTTTTTCCGCATGTACCATCACCAAAACACAGAAAATCGGCGGAGGCTCGAAACAGAGTTTCTCCTCTCCCCTCGTTGTTCTGGAAAAGATCGACTCAGACAATCAATTCAAAGATGGTGTTAAAGCCATTGCGCGTATCGAAGTTAATACTCCTGAAGGCCGGTATCCCCTGAAGGCGGCTTTAGTGCTGAAGAAGCCGTCCTCATTGAGATTAGAATCAATGCCTGTCATAGGTCCAGCAGATCTCTTCTTGACCGTCCACGAGAATGTCCTGAAAGTTTTTGTGCCACAGAATGGAAAATTCTATATAGGGAAGGCAACGACAAGAAATCTGGCGCATTTTATTCCTGTTGCTGCGACAGTGCTTCGAATAGAAGACATGACGTCTATCCTGCTGGGCATGCATCCTGAAATAATAGGAAAAAGCATTACCTTAGACGGTTCTTCCGATGGGAGCCTCTATAGAGTTGATATCCTTTCTGAAAACAGAAAAATTCAATCTCTCTGGGTAGATCCGGAGGAGGGTCACCTCGTTAGAGTCGATTTATTTGCAGGCAACAACTCCCGATTGTTCAGCGCCCGATTCATAGGGCGGGACCGCATAGAAAATATGACCCTGCCACAGAATGTTACGATTGCATATGGAGACAATGATAAGCCCGATATCATAATCCGTTATGTTGATATCGGGCCGGCGAAGGGAATTAATGCGACGATCTTTGATCTCAAACCACCTCCCGGAGTCATACCTATTTCTATGGATCGATGAAATAGATATGACAAGAAGGGGTTAATCCTTTACTGTTCCTTTACTTAATTTCTACCAGTTTTGCCCTTGCTATTCTTGCCTGGTTGGTGTTGGGATATTCTTTTATTATCTGCTGCAGAATCAGTCTCGCACTCGATTTGTCGCCGAGATTCAAAAAAGAAAGCCCCTGTTTCAACAGGGCGTATGGAACCTTACTGCCCTTGGGATAGTTCTTGACCACTTTCTCATATTCGAGTATGGCCTTTTCATATTTATTCTCAAAATAAAAACTTTCCCCTATCCAGAATTGGGCATTATCAGAATATTCCGAGTCAGGGTATTGCTTCAGAAAATTCTGAAACTCCCCCCTGGCTTTTTCATACTTTCCTTCCTTAAAAGTTTCATAGGCCAATGCATATGCCGATTCCTTGTCCGTTTTCCCTTTTATGGCATTTTTCGCAGCGGCCTTTCCCGCTTTATCGCCCTCCGAATGGTTTTCTCTTTTTCCAATTTCAAGAAAGTTTTCTATAAAATTTATTTTTAAAGATACATTATCAAGTTTTTCCCTTAATGCCGCTATATCTTTTTTTAATCCTTCAGTTATACCTTTCAAACTTTGGATACCATCTCTCAGTTCAGTGATGTCTGCACGCATTTCTGCCTGGCTCTTTTGTAAAGACGCTTGCGTCTCTTTAATCTTGGCAATATCTTTTCGGATGCCTGCATCTTCCTCTTTTAAAGCCGAGATTTGCCTATCAAAATCCCCATGAACGCGCTGCAGATCTTTGGTCGTTGCACAACCTACGGTGCAGATTAGAGATGCGAGTATAAGCAAGGATATGATTCTGTTCAAGCGTTACACCTCCCCATCATAACCCTATTTCGTGGATGTGACGACAAAGTGATCTCTTCTGTTTTTTGCCCAAGCTTCTTCAGTATTTCCGGGATCAAAGGGTCTTTCTTTGCCATAACTGATCGTTTTTATTCTCTTGCCATCAATCCCAAGTTCAACGAGGTATTTCATGGCCTCCTTGGCACGTCTTTCTCCAAGGGCAAGGTTATATTCAGTCGTTCCCCTTTCATCACAGTTACCTTCAATGAGAACATTGTTATTTCTATTATTGGTCAGCCATTCTGCAAGCTGTTTGAGAATGTCCCTACTTTCGGGTTTGAGACTGAATTTATCGTATTCAAAAAGTACATCCTTAAATGTCATTTCTTCTTTTACCGCAGCAGCCTCTGCCTGCGGGGCTACCTTCGCTTCCGCCTCTTCTTTCGCCCTCTGTTCAGCAGCCAAGCGGGCTTCTTGATCAGCCCGCGCCTTTGCATCCGCCTGCTCCGCCGCCCTATCCGAAGCAGCCTTTTCTTCAGCTGAAACTGCCTGATCTTTTACTGCGGATTTTTTTGCGCATCCTGTCATAACCATAAATGAAAGGCACACTATCAACCCGATAATCCCTAGTATTGCAAGGCTCCTTTTCATTGTGTTCTCTCCTCTCTTGGTTGGTTTAAAAAAATTGGTTACTTGCCGATTTGAAGTCTTCTAAACCACAATCCATCCTAAAGGTCAACCACAAATATTTCAATTTCTGCTTTCTGCACCCTGTACAATTTGTTTAGTATCTATCCCGCCTGTCACTTCAGAAGCTTTTTCATATCATTACGGCGGATTGTCGGATATGGCAATCCAATGCACATGGTAATAGGTCATAAAGGGGGTCAACGGCGGCCGGCGCTTTCTCGACATATTCTCTGATAAACTTATTTTCGGAAGATCATTTTATTTTTGCGACCAGGATGGGCTCATGCAGCCGCCCACATTCTCGTACAATATTCTCACGTTTAACCCGTTAGCATTCATCACGCAAATTCTGTGTTTGCCGCTGCCCCTTGTACTGAAGACCAAGTACCTGCCATCTGGGGACCAGGAGGGGGATTCATGGTCAACGTTGTCAAAGGTGAGCTGCAAAGGGCTGCTGCCATCCTCATTTGCAGAAAATATCTGGAAACGGCCGTTCGTCAACCCTTCGTACGCAATTCTGTTGCCCCTCGGTGACCAGGATGGAGATGTATTATAACTTCCGTCATAGGTAAGTCTTTTCACGTCGCCTCCATCTGCATCCATCGTAAATATTTGCGGTGAACCGGAACGGTTTGAAACAAAAGCAATTCTTTTATTATCGGGCGACCATGCGGGCGAAACATCAATGGCAAAATTATGGGTGAGACGTTCAAGATTTCTGCTGCTGAGATCCATCGCATATATCTCTTCGTTACCATCCTTGCTCAGGGTCAGCAAGAGCTTCCTGCCATCCCTAGACCAGGAGCCAGCCAGATTAATGCCATCAAAATTTGCAATCTTCTCAACCTTTGTGCCGTTTAATGCCTTCACGTAGAGATCGGGATTCCCATTTCTATAAGATGTGAAGGAAATAAATTTTCCGTCGGGAGACCAGCGTGGCGATAGAGTTAATGACTGGAAGTTCGTAACTCGGAGAAATTCAGTTCCAGCGAAATTGATCGTGTAGATATCTGAATTTTGTCCCTTCTTCAGTACAAAAGCGATCTTTGTCCCAAATACGCCTTCATCCCCTGTCAGGGCAGAAAGAATTTCGCCGGCAAACTTGCGCACCATTTCGGTCTTATCTTCTATTTTTCCGGTGTACTGTTTTGCGGTAATGACTTCTCCCTTTATTACATCGAAAAGATGAAATTCGGCGGTGATATCCCTGCCATTAGACTGGAAAGCCCCCTTCACCAGGTATTCAGCGCCAATGACAGCCCAGTCGGCAAACCTGATACTTTCCACCGTTAAGCCCGCCTGTTTTTGATCTTCGAGAAAAGCCTTCTTGCTGATGATGTTAAAGAATCCCGTCATCTCCAAATACTTCGCCAGGGTATCTGAAAACCAGCTTGACAGCTCTCCCTGATAGCCCTGTTGACTTATTTTCCTGAAATCCGTAATGGCGATGGGAAATTTTTGGAAGGCGGGAGAATCGATGTCAATGTAGACCTTGCCCAAGGCGCTATGAGGCGGGCAGAAAGCGGATAGCATGACTGCCATGAACACAACTAATACTAGAAAACGTCTGCATCTCGTCTTGCAGTTATTCATGACTGAAATCATAGACCTTTCACTAAAGGATGTTCCCCTTCTATCTGAATTCCAGTGAATGGAACCTGATGCCCACATCGATGCTGTTCTCTCTCACCGAGTCTGGCAGAGGAGGAAGAGGGCTTGCCTTCTTCATGGCCTTCATGGCGGACTCATCGAAATATCGATTGCCTGAGCGTTTCTCAAAACTCAAATCCACAACTGTGCCGTTCTTCAGTATCTTCGCCTGGACAATAGCCTCAATATTCTCCCTCGGTAATATTCCCTGAGGCAGCGTCCATTTTCCCTTGATCCTGGACCAGATTAGGTTGTAATAGACGTTCATCCTTGCGTTGGATTCAGCATTATCCATCTGGCTCGAAGAGCCGGGCGGGCTCACTCCCGTATTCACCTTCCTCCTGATATCCTCGATTGCTCTATCAACACTGCTAGTCTGCTTTCTTTGAGAATCCAGCCTCTTGATGGGGACAGCAGAGACGGTATCAGGGCGCTTTTTCAAGATGGACGGATGCTCACCGGAAATTGTTTGATTGATTTCTCTCGAAATTGCCGATTGCGCTTTCCTTTCCTGGAAAACTTCAGACAGACTCACGAGATTAACGGAATAGACGGGACCGAAGGTCCATCTTGGAGAGGGAAGAGATGGCGCAAAGAAAATGATAGACAGCACTACAGTATGGATTAACAGAGATACAAGTATCATACTGTTCAAGCTGATATCATTATCATCTTGCTCCTTTTGCATCCTGTATCATCCTGCTGAATGTCACCTTGATTCCTCGGGCGCCTCCGTGATCATCCCTAGCCTATCGACACCGGCTTTTCTGACCTCGGACATCACTTCCACGACAAACCCATAGGGAACATTCTTGTCAGCCCGCATAAAAACTTCTCTATCGATCCTGTTGGCAAAGATGTTTTCCAGCTTTGCACTGAGACCAGTAACAGCGACCTTATTCTTGTTTATAAATATCTCTTTCGCACTGTTAATCGTCAGCACAAGTTTTTCCTCTGTCACATCGATACTCTTCGATTTAACCCGCGGAAGGTTGACGTCGATGCCCATCTGAAGCATGGGAGCTGTCACCATGAAAATTATCAGCAAGACCAGAACGACGTCAACCAGAGGCGTGACGTTGATTTCGGCCAACAGTTTGCTGCCGCTATTTCTTTTTCTTCCGGGCCTCATAAGGAATTCTATTTTCTCACATGATTTCTTTCAATGATATTTAGTATTTCAGAAGCGAAATTATCCATTTCCATGGTCATGTTCTTCACAACATTGAGATAATAGTTGTAGAAAATGACAGCAGGTATGGCAGCAGCAAGACCGGCGGCAGTGGCAATAAGTGCCTCTGAAATGCCCGGTGCCACAACAGCAAGGGTTGCCGAGCCTCTTGTGCCTATGCCCCTGAATGTATCCATAATGCCCCAGACTGTTCCGAATAGTCCAATAAATGGCGATGCACTCCCTGTTGTTGCCAGGAAACTGAGTGTACTTTCAAGTCTTGTTGCTTCAGAACTGCATGCTCTGTTCAGGGCCCTTTCAACATTATCGATACCCTTCATCTCCAGTTGAAGCAGAGTCGATTCATCGGATTCCTTGGGAGATGACGACCCCCTTATGACCTTGGTTATCTTCACCAGTTCCGTATAGCCAGCCTGAAATACCTCAGCCATGGTTGAATGTTTGTATTTTTTCGCTTCGGGGAAAATATCGGAGAGCTTATTGCTGTTCATATAGGTATCCAAAAACATATTATTTTCCCTTTTCACTTTTTTGATGCTCCTGTATTTCATCAAAATAATGGCCCACGACACAACAGAAAAGACAAGAAGCAACAGCAGGACAAGCTGAACCATCAGTCCTGCATCAAGAATCATCTTGAGAAGACTGCCATGAAAATGTCCTCCAAGACCAACAGCAGCAACAGAAGAAATCTCTTTCACTTTTTCACCCCTGAATCACTTATTTGCTGTATTACCCTTGAGTCTGCGACTTATTATGGGTCATTACGTGTAATGGAAAACAATAGCCTTGTCAATACATTTAGGATAACGAGCATTCAAGAGCAGAATAAATTTCTGAAAATCGCCAAACCAAAAAAGTTGACTGGCAAGAATAATTACAAAAATTCCGGTACAAAAGATACAACGCAATCGATGGCAGATGAATCACAAAAAATCATGGCCAATCGATCCACGCCGAGGGCAATGCCCGCTGCCTGCGGCATGGCAGCAATATCCTGCAAAAAACGCTCCGATACGGGGTAAATTGATTTACCTATAGAATGACGATATTTGTTCATATTTAGAAATCGTCTGTGATGTTCTTTCGGATCTGTAAGCTCAGAACATGCGTTGGCTATCTCTTTCCCTCCCATGTACAACTCAAAGCGTTCGGCCAATACGAAATCATCCTTCTTCTGTTTCGCCAGGGCTGACCCAGAAACCGGATAATCATAGATGAAGGTGGGCTGCGTGAGCCCCAAGCGAGGTTCGATAGAGGAGACCATGATCTCATCGAAGCAATTTTCCGTTACAGCTTTATCCATTGATATCGGTGCATAGCAGGCAAAAGCCTCTCTTACAGATATACTCTCCCACGGTCTTTGCAACCCTATTGCCCTGCCCTGGTAGTTAATTACATCCCCATGACCGAGATCACCGGCCACAGAGACAATCAGTTCCTCACATTCTTTCATGAGCTTGCGATAGTCCATGCCCCGGCAATACCATTCCAGCATGGTAAACTCAGGGAGATGGCATGAACCTCGTTCGCCGTCACGGAAACACTTGCAGATTTGAAATATCCTTGGATAACCCGCCGCAAGAAGTCGCTTCATATGAAGCTCGGGAGATGTGTGCAAAAACCAATCGCCACACGAGATGGCATCAATATGGGTTTCTGGAATCAGTGCCGGAATCAAATGGGGAGTCTCCACCTCCAAATAATCCCTGCTCGTAAAAAAATCGCGGATCGCATGGATCATCCTGGCACGCTTCCATAGAGTTTCCCGCTTCTTTGCCAGTCTCCCGTCTTGTTCCATAGGAGTTTCAATCCTTGACCCTTGTAAGATATTCGCCGCTTCGTGTATCGACTCTGATCTTCTCACCTTCTTCAACAAAAGGAGGAACCTGAATCTGATAACCTGTTTGCAGGGTTACTGGCTTAGTCTTGCCTGATACCGAATCACCCTTGGCCCATGGGTCAGCTCGTATGACGACAAGATCAACAAAATTCGGCAGGCTCACTTCAAGAGGCTTATCCTCGAAAAAGAGGATTTCTGCCTCCAGGTTATCAATAAGGAAATTTTTCGCCTCCCCGACTTGATCTTCAGTGAGAAAGACCTGTTCATAACTTTCGCTATCCATGAAGCAGTACTTCCCCTGTTCCTGATACAGGTACTGCATTTTTTCCTGCCGGAGATCCGCCGGTTCGAAAGTATCCACGGAACGGAATGTCCGTTCAAACTGTGCTCCCGTAATCATATTGCGTAATTTAGACCTGTATAGAGCCTGGCCCTTTCCTGGTTTGACAAAGTTGAACTCGGTAACGATATAAGGCTCATTGTCAATCTTGATCCGCAAACCTTTCTTCAAATCACTTGCACTATACATGTAACATCTTCTCTCCTTTCATTCTAAATCATGGACTTACTAATTCACTTCTCCTGTCCTGTCAAAAATATATTCGCCTGTCTCACGAGCCATTGTGCGAAAAGGAGACCCGGGATAAAGAGGACATTTCCCCTTGCCCCCCGGGATATCAAATACATATTGCGGCACACAAAGCCCTGATATATTTCCCCATATTTTCTCCATGATTTTTATTCCTGACCGTACTTCGGTGCGAAAATGATCCGTACCTTTTACCGGATCACATTGAAACAAATAATAAGGCCTGACAGATATCCGTTGAAGGCCATAGAAAAGGTCCCGCAGGGTTTCGTAGTTATCGTTGATACCCCGAAGCAGGACGGATTGATTTGATACGGGGATTCCCGCCTCCAGTATCATTTCACAGGCATGAGCCGCTTCCGGTGTAATTTCATTCGGATGATTGAATTGCGTATTGAACCAAAGAGGACGATGCTTGCGCAACGTGTCACACAGTTTACGAGTAATCCTCATGGGCATGACTACGGGAACGCGGCTTCCTATACGCAGCACCTCCACATGGGGAATAGAACGTAATGATCCGAGAAACCAATCAAGGATACCGTCTTTCATGGTGAGTGGATCACCTCCCGAAACGATGACTTCTCGAATATGCTTCGTCTTGGACACATAATCAACCATGCGTTCCATGTACCCTCTGGTTTCTTCGATCCCGCCTTTCCTCCATATTCGCTTGCGATTGCAGTGCCGGCAATATGTTGCACACATATGCGTGACGATTGCGACGCAGCGATCACGATAACGATGCACGAGCCCTGAAACAGGCATGTCCCGTTCTTCTTCTAGAGGGTCGGCCACACCCCCGAGCGAAAAATTTATCTCCCTTTCATCAGGAAAACACTGACGACGAAGGGGGTCGTTATCATCCGCTGCATTCATTAGAGAAAAATAATACGGAGTGAAGCTAAAGGGATAAGACCTTGCCACGGTTTGATATTTCTTGAGGGCCGCCGGTGTCTTCTTGAGGACTGCGGCCAATTGACGAACAGTACGTATGCGATTCCTGTATTGCCACTCCCAGTCATGCCACTCCTTCGACGAGACTCCTCGCCACGGGCTTATGGAGATGGTACGGTTTCTCGATTCCATGGTTTACAATGCTTCAAATAGAGTTTATTGAAAAGTTGCCTTCCATTATTTAATTTTATAGCATCAAACATTGATTATTACAAATTAGATTCCCGAAAGTTGTCACCTGAAGATACATGTTTGAGAATCAGCACCCGAAAAATATTTTCTATCCTTGCATTATACCTTGAGCTGCTACGTTAAGAAATGAATTATTCAAAAGCGACACAGCCAATGAAATTAACGTATACAGGGTCTCGCTTGAGAGAATAATAATCTAAGTTTTAATTGTTTTCGCTTAGCTCAGGCAGCAAGGCATCACCCGCAGCTTGCTCGAAGGTAAGCGAGCGATTGTATAACGACACCTTCCCTCAAAGATCGAAGATTCTCCCGGGAGATTCAATCCGGCCTATCGCTTCCTCCCCATCAGGAAAACATTCAACGACCGCTCGGAATTGCATGCCAAAGAGAGATTGTCGAGTGGTAATCTAGTGGGTCTTTCGGGTATCAAAGAACCGACTGCGATATTTATTAGACATTGCATATTAGTCAGAAATAGGTAATAATTAAAGCATATTAATCGCGGAGTCGCAGCATGGGCTATCCGGAAACAATGCGGAATGTACTGGAACAGGTGAAAAGGGAGGAAATCACGAGAAGGAGTAAAGAGCTTACAGACCGCCCTGTTGCTGATCACGTAACAGGCTTTTATAACGAGCGATATTTTTATCTCAGGCTGGATGCGGAAATGGCGAGGGCAAGACGATCTGACAAATGCCTTTCGTTGATAATGATGGAAGCCGGCTGTATTGGAAAAGACGATAATACAGCAAAAAACCCCGATGGGCATAAGCAATTGAAGTTGACATCCAAAGTCATAACCTCATGCATAAGACATGAGATTGACATTCCCTTCCGCTATGGTGAAGATCGATTAGTCATCATACTCCCGGAAGTAAACAAACTTCAGGCGGATAATGTCGCCCGAAGCATTTATAAGAGGCTGGAAAAGGAGAAAATAGGGAACATCACCATATATGCAGGTGTTGTAGAATGTGATTATCACGAACTCGCAGAAGAGTTCATTAAAGCTGCCAGTGATGCCCTTTCCATGAACAAAAAAGAATCAAGAGATGCACTTTGCCAGGCCGAGACATTTTTTTAGCCCCGGGTACTGGCCCTTGTATGGATTTTTTTATTCGGGATCAAGAATTTCCGCTCCGGCGCAGAGGCGCGGTACCGTCAACGGGAAAACTCACGTGCTCTATCTTTCGAGATTCCTTTTATCCGTCATGACAAGAAATAGTTTTTTATTAAAGGAGATAGATCTATGAAATCATTATCGAAGGATGAACTGAAAACTTTGATGAGCAAACAGAACGGTCCTTGCATTTCACTGTTTATGCCCGCCTATCGTGCTGGCGCTGAAATCCAGCAAAATCAAATTAGATTCAGAAATCTGCTTCGTGAAGCTGAGGAAAAACTGGTCGCCAATGGGCACCGCTCCCCAGAGGCAAAGGCATTGCTCGAACCTGCTCAGGGACTCTTGGGTAACGTCCTTTTCTGGCGGCAACAAAGCGGAGGTCTCGCCATATTTCTATCTGCCGATATATTCCGTTATTACCTACTGCCCATAAATCTTGATGAACTGATAGTCGTCGCTGACCGTTTTCACGTCAAACCTCTTCTGCCAGCACTGAGCGGCGATGGGCGTTACTACATTTTAACCCTGAGCCAAAAAGGGAGCCGCCTTTATGAAGGCACAAAACAGAACATCAGAGAAATCGAACTTGGAACAATTCCCAAGAGTCTTGCCGAGGCCCTCCAGTATGATGAGCTGGAAAAACAAATCCGCGTCTATAGAGGAGCGCCAATGGGCGGTGAACGCGGATCTACGATTTCGTCGGGCGGAGCCGAACTCTATGATGTAAAGGAGGACATTTCAAAATATTTCCGCCAGATCGACAGGGGCTTACATGACCTCCTGAGAGATGAACGGGTACCTCTGGTGCTTGCCGGCGTCGATTATCTATTCCCGATTTACAGAGAAGTGAATACGTATCCTTATCTTATGGAAGATGGGATTCCCGGAAATCCCAAAGGAATAAGCACAGAACAATTGCATAAACTGGCATTGGAGATTGTAAGACCTTATTTTCAAAAAGCTGAAAATGACGCAATCGCCCAATACCGGCAATCTTCCGGTACGGGATTAACTTCCAGTGACATTAAAGAAATTATCCGTGCCGCGTGCGATGGGCGGGTTGGCTTGCTCTTTGTCGCCACAGGTCACCAGCAATGGGGTATTTTTGACCCGGAATCGAAGGATGTGCAATTACAGCAAAAGATGGAGCCTGGCAGTGAGGATCTTTTAGATTTTTCTGCAATCCAGACTCTGTTGAATGGCGGCACTGTTTTTTCGCTTCCTCAGGAAAAAATGCCTGATGATAAACCAATCGCGGCTGTATTTCGTTACTGAAATGAAAAGCATAACGTCTCCATTCATCTTAAACATATTTATCATATGGATCTGCAGTATCGCAAAGTAAATGCTGCACGGCTTTCCGTGCTGTCAAATACCGCTCTTGTAGTCATGAAGATCGCCGTCGGGCTGACGATTGGATCGGTGTCTATCATGTCTGAAGCGATCCATTCCGGAGTAGACCTTCTGGCTTCCCTCATCACGACATTCTCCGTCAGCAAATCCGGTATCCCTGCCGATGTCAAGCATCCCTTTGGCCATGGAAAAGCCGAAAACATTTCCGGCACTATCGAGGCGCTGCTCATCTTTCTGGCGGCCGTCTGGATCATCTACGAGGCCATCGGGAAACTCCTGAATCCGGAGCCGATTGAATACGTCAGTTGGGGTGTCGGGGTGATGTTAATTTCAGCTCTGGTTAATATAGTCGTATCGAAAATGCTTTTCAAAGTGGCAAAAGAGACAGACTCCGTTGCACTGGAGGTTGATGCCTGGCATCTGCGCACCGACGTTTATACATCTTGCGGCGTGATGGCAAGCCTTGCCCTGATCTGGATGGGTCACCGTATTTCGCCTGGCACCAATCTTTACTGGCTGGACCCTGTCGCTGCGATCGCGGTCGCCTTGTTGATTACGGGGACTGCCTACAGACTGACGCTCCAATCAGCGCAGGATCTGATGGATGTAAAGCTTCCCGCAGACGAGGAGACCTGGATCCGCCAGCTGATAATGACACGCCAGCCTGTTATCCATGGCTTTCATCAATTGCGCACACGCAAGGCGGGAAATTCCCGCTTCGTTGACTTCCATATTAAAGTTGATCCTGCCATGTCTGTCGAGGACTCACACCGCATCACCGATGAGTTATCCGGAAGCATAGAAAGTCACTTCCCCAATACCAATGTCACAGTTCACATCGAACCCTGCGACGGCACATGCAGTGGCGATTGTCTATCCGGATGCCTGCTGCCTGAAAGCGAGCAGAAGTCCGTGATGCAAAAAAACCGACGAGTTTAACAAAACAATGAACACTCTATCAGAGATGTCGTCAGCCCTTATAGATGAACCTTTCAAGCAACTTGTGGAAGGGGGTCCAGTGCGAATCGTCATCGGATTCCTTGACGAATTCCTGGAAGGCATTGACCTTGGCATCAAGATCATCAATAAAATGCACGATTAATGCCTCCGGCGTCTTCGGACGCTTTGGCGAACCGAATTCCTGAGTGCCGTGATGGCTCAATATCAGATGGCGGAGCTCCATGGCGAGTTGCTCCGGAAAACCTTCTACGGCGGCAATCCTGGCATCGAGCATCTCCAGACCAATCACGATATGCCCAATCAGTCTGCCCTCATCGCTGTAGTCAAACATCCTGTCGTAGGTATATTCATAAATCTTACCTATATCATGAAGGATCCCCCCGGATATGACAAGGTCCCTGTTGATGCCCTGGTAATGCTTAGTTACCTGATCGAGCAGGCGTATGACTGAGAGGGTATGTTCGAGGAGACCTCCGATGTAAACATGATGAAAACCTTTTGCAGCAGGGGCCTTCTTGAACAATTTCGCCACCTCCCCGTCATGGAAAAATAAGTGTAACAGCTGCCTCAAGCAGGGTGTTTCGATTTGCTCGACAAAGGCCATTAGATCGGCAAACATCGCATCGATGTCTCCTTTTGCAACAGGCAGATATTCGGCCAGGTCGACGGCAGAGTCATCAACCTTCCTGACACCCGTTATGGAAAGTTGAACGGTGCTTCTGAAACTGACTGCTCCTCCCTGTGCCTTTATCACATCCCCTTTGCGGAAGAGTTTGTCCAACTCAATCGCGTTCTCCCAGATCTTTCCGTCAACCTCCCCCGTCTTATCCTTAAGACGAACGTTCAGATAAGGAGTTCCCTTCTGAGAAAAAGCAAGATTCTTCTCCGTCACAAGAAATGACTCGTTTACTTTCTCACCCGGCTTTATATCCTTGATATAAACACTCTTACTCTTCATATTCGCACCTGCCGTTACTTATCGCCATTTACTCACTTCTCTCTCAAGATGCGATGATCACCCGCCCTGATAGTCAGCTTTGTTATGTCAAAGTACTCCATCAACGGTATGATGAATTTTCTTGAAAGACCTGTCAACTCTTTCATACTTGCCGGTGTAGCCTTTCCATCCCTCACAAGAAGGCTCTTATAATCTTCCCGCAGCCTCGTTAAGACTTCTTTATGAAAGTAGAGATCTTCATTTATCTTTATCAGAGAACCTTCTTTGAGCATCACATTGATGACACTTTCTGCCAAGCTTCTTTGGCTCGCAAATTTTTCCATAAGCTCCTTGATTGAAGGAGGGGTAAGCCCTGCATCTATATAGGTCTGAGCAATCTTGCTTCGCATATCCTCCAGCTCTCCCTTCAGATCCACACGGTGCCCCGACAGGCGAATGTTCTCCCTCTCGACGACTATTTCCCCTCTCTTTTCAAGCTCTCTGACAGCCATATTAAAGAGCCTTGGTCTGGCGAACTGTCCTGCTGTACTCCTCAACTCTTCTTTCGAAATACCTTCCTTCAGAGGATATCTCTCATGATACGCCCGCATTTCCAGGAGAATCCTGCCCTGGAGGTTTTGATAAATGGAGGAAGATATGATCCTGGATTCATCAACATCCAAAACGACGACCTGCTTCCTTGAAGACAGAGTTCCGAGAATGTCCTTAAGGATATTTTGATGAATTCCCGTTCTCATTTCCAGCTCAGATATACCAATGCCCTCAATTCCTGACCGCTCAATAATAATCGCCGCCCTCTCTGTATCAGTACCATCATGCAGGAGATCAATTTCATGATTTACCTTTTCAGAATTTCTCTTATGCTTTTTAGGCAAAGGGTCAACGATCATCCCGCCACCGATTGTCGTTACAGGCGAGTAGCTCCTGATGACGAACCTGTCTCTTGCCATTGCAACAATGGGAGACTCAAGGACTACTTGTGCAGAAGCCTTAGCTCCAGGTTCCACGTCTTCACGGTCCAGGAGTATTATCCTGCCGATTACTTCATTCGTTCCCACATGAAACCGCACCAGGTTCCTGTTTTTCAGTCTCCTATTGTTATTTGACAAATACTCCATGCACACGTCCAGGCGGATCGAGGGCTTAAGAGTCCGAGGCCTGGCGAGTACATCTCCTCTGACGATTGTATCCTTTTCAACACCCTGCAGATTTATGGCAGTCCGCTGGCCTGCCTCAGCAATGGTTGCGCTCTGATTATGGATCTGTATGCCCCGCACCTTGGCAGTGACTCCCGGCGGCAGTATTTCCACCTCTTCGCCCAACTTTATATCTCCGGAAATCAGGGTTCCTGTGACGACTGTCCCGAATCCCTTCATGGTAAATACCCTATCGACAGGCAACCGGAAGATACCCGCATCCGATTCTCCCTCTATCTCCGACGCCACTCTACCGAGCGCGTCCAGCAATTCCTCGATCCCTGCACCTGTGATTGAGGAGACAGGTATAACAGGAGCTGCCTCCAGAAAAGTCTCTTTCAAGAATTCATGGACATCGTCATTCACAAGATCGAGCCATTCCTCTGCTACCATATCGACCTTGGTAAGGGCAACGAGACCTTTCTTAATGCCGAGGAGTGAACAGATATGCAGATGTTCCCTCGTCTGGGGCATGACACCCTCGTCTGCCGCGATTACCATAATCACCATATCGATGCCGGAGGCGCCGGATACCATATTTCTTATGAATCTTTCATGGCCGGGAACGTCCACAATACCGAATGTTAGACCGTTTGGAAGAGTTAGAGAGGCAAAGCCAAGTTCAATGCTGATCCCTCGCTCCTTCTCTTCTTTGAGCCTGTCCGTATCGATACCGGTGATAGCCTTGATAAGGGCAGTCTTGCCATGATCGACATGGCCGGCTGTGCCTATGATGAAATGCTTCATGAGACTTAAATAACAAACTACCTGACGTTTAACAATAACAAATTTTTACATTATGCACCGCGAAGCCGGCAACCTTTACTATCTCCGTCACCGTGCAGTCATCCTGAAAATAAGTTTTGGCACTCTCATCAAGTCCCGTATCGTCACTCACTATATTTTGTTGTTCAAATTCCGTTGACATGGTGGACATCTTCCTTCTATATTGCCTGCAATTCAATCCTATCCATGAAGAAAGCACGCTTTTCTAGTGACCGCTCATCTTTGATATTTCAATGCCTTAGCTTTTCACTCAAGGCGAGACGATAATTCTCCACTTGAAATGTCCAGATTAAATTTGTTAGCATTGATCCCTTTTAAAGAGGATCATGGGTTCTATGAGGATACTAGGTCTCGATTACGGCAGTAAAAGAATAGGCGTCGCCGTTTGTGATGAGCTTGGCATGACGGCCCAGGGGCTCGCCACCATTACCCGGAAAAATCGTAGGCATGATCTGGAAGAAATTGCCGGATTCATCAGGACTTATAATGTGGATAAAATTGTGATCGGCTATCCCATAAGACTCGATGGCACCGAAGGCATTCAGTGCGAAAAAGTCGGCAAATTTGCATCTCTCTTGGAATCCACATTCTCCCTGCCTGTCATAAAATGGGATGAAACGCTGTCAACAAAGGAGGCGGAAGAAATCCTCATTCGGGCTAACATGCGAAGAGACAAGAGAAAGAATATAGTGGATAGGGTCGCCGCCAGTTTGATTCTCCAGGGATATCTGGACTCCCAGGAAAGCCATAAGAAATCTCAGTAGTTATCAGGTAGACTGAATTCATGCGAATTCGAACTACAACTCGTAAACACAGAAAAAGCCCTGCCGTCCTCTTCATGGTCTTATTCTTTTTTATTCTGTTGGCAGGTCTCTACTATGCCTTAAGCCCCATAGACTGTCGTAATGAGATTGTCACAGTAGATATTCCCAGAGGGACGAGTTTCCTCCGATCAGTTGACCTGCTTGAAAACGCGGGGCTCATAAAGAATAAATATCTGTTTTATGCATTGGTGATTGCAAGAAATGCACAGGGCAACATCAGGGCAGGTGAATATGAACTGGCAACATCTATGTCACCGCTGGATATCATCAATAAGCTGGTGAAGGGCGATATTATTTCATATAAAGTTACCATTCCCGAGGATTTCACGGTCCTCGAGATTGCCGCTCGCCTGGCCTCTTTCAAATTAGTCGACGAGAAGGCGTTTGTGTCCCTCTCCGGAGATGCAAAGTTCGTTGCCTCATTGGACATAGAGGGCAGAAGCGCCGAAGGATATCTGTATCCCGATACATACATATTTGACAAATCGACGGGCGCAAGAGATATAATCAAGACCATGGTTGATAAATTCTGGAAAACGTTTACCCATGAGATGCAAGAACGGGCAGAAGAACTCGGCATGACGATACCCCAGGTTGTAACACTCGCTTCCATAATCGGCAAGGAATCGGGTTTTAAAGATGAAAAACCATTAGTCTCAGCTGTTTTTCATAATCGACTAAAAAAAAGAATGAGACTGCAAAGCGATCCTACGGCCGTTTATGATCTCAAGTCCATTACAAGAGTAATAAAGAAAAAGCACCTTCTTAGAAAGACACCGTATAATACATATATAATCAATGGATTGCCTCCCGGCCCCATCGCAAATCCGGCCATTGATTCATTGCAGGCAGCCCTCTACCCCGCCCCTGGCAATTACCTTTACTTCGTTTCCAATAACGACGGCTCCCACAAATTCTCATCCAGCCTTTCCGCTCATAATAGAGCGGTCTTAAAATATCAAATTAATAGAAAAAAAGAGTAATTTTTTTCTTGACAAACAAATTTTCCCTCCTTATAGTTAGGCCAAGTGGAGTAAAGTGGCTTATTGTGGAGGGAAACTATCGTGTCCGTCTTCAGGGGTCAGTATCATCATTCCATAGATGCCAAGGGCCGGATCATCTTTCCCGCAAGACTTCGGGAAGTTTTCGCCGAGAAATACGACAGCAGGCTGGTTATTACAAACTGGGACAATTACCTGATGGTCTTTCCCTATGACGAATGGCGGATCCTCGAGGAGAAGGTCAGCCATCAGTCTCTATTCAGAAAAGAAGTTAGGGCCTTTCAGCGTTTTTTCATGTCCGGCGCTGTTGATTGCTCCTTTGACAGCCAGGGCCGGGTTCTCATTCCTCCCAACCTTCGAGAATATGCGGGTCTTGATAAAGATATAGTCCTGGCAGGTATGATTAAGGTCATAGAGATATGGGGTAATGAACGCTTCGATGAAGAGATGAAGAAAAGCGCAATCGATATCGATAGCTTCAGTAAATATATGGCGGATCTGGGAATATAGAAAAAGGCCCATGGAATGTGCTCCTTTCATATACCAGTCATGCAGAGTGAGGTTGTTGAATCCCTTCGTTGCCGTCCCGGAGGCATCTATGTTGACGGGACTGTAGGGGGAGGAGGACATGCCGGTAAGATTCTTCAACATACCGCACCAGACGGCTTATTGATAGGTCTGGACGTCGATGATGATGCGCTCCGGGAATCGGAAAAACGATTAATGCCCTTTGGCAGCAGAAAGATCCTCGTAAAGGGTAATTTCGCAGATATAGATGCAATCTTAGACTCTTTGAATATCAGGGAAGTTGATGGCATCCTGCTCGACTTGGGGGTCTCTGCTCATCAGCTGAAAACAGCGCACAGGGGTTTCAGCTTTTCTTTGAATGCTGCCCTCGATATGCGAATGGATCAGAGCCGGGGTCTCTGTGCTTACGATATTATCAACACATTTCCGGAAAAAGAGTTGGAGAGGATCATCAAGGATTATGGCGAGGAGATAATGGCAAGCAGGATTGTAAAGATGATCTCCATGCGAAGAAAAACGTCTCCCATCAAAACAACGGCAGAACTTGCCGATGCTATTGTCAAGGCCTTACCCTCCCCATTCAAGACAAAGAGAATTCATCCCGCAACTCGAACCTTCCAGGCAATCAGGATATATGTCAATAACGAGCTTCTAAATCTTCATGATGCCATAAATCGCGGAGTGGATGTACTCAGGACGTCGGGGCGCTTTTCCATCATATCGTTTCACTCCCTGGAAGACAGGATTGTTAAAGACGGCTTCCGCTCGTGGGAGAAGGAATGCATCTGCCCTCCCTCCTTACCTGTGTGCGCCTGTCATAGAAAAGCCAAGTTGAAGGTAATCACCAGAAAACCGATAACACCCGCGGCTTCTGAAATTGAATCTAATCCGAAGGCAAGAAGCGCCAAACTGAGAACAGCCGAGAGGATTTAGGAAATGCAGTCGGAAGAAGTCATTCATGGAAATGTCTGCGATGTAGAGAAGTCCTCCACCCAGATAAAATATTCGAATTTTATCTTTGTCACTTTAGTGCTTATGGCAGTCGCCCTTATTTATGTGTGGTCACATATCCATATGACAGAGCTGGAGTACATGGTTGCAGCAGAAATGAGTATAAAAGAAAAACTTGTCGAGGAACAGAGGAAGTTGAAAGTTGAGATCGCAACCTTGAAATCACCCCAGCGACTTGAGGCAATAGCGAAAGAGCAATTGCAGATGACATATCCTACAAGGGATCAGGTCATAATCCTCAATAACGATGATACGGCAAACGTAATAAAGCAGGTTCCTAATAATCAGGGAGTGCAGTAATGACGGGTGAATCAAAAAAATGGCTGAGATTCAGGATTGTTACTATACTGGTATTTTTCTTGGTGCTTTTTATTGCCCTCATATCGAGAGCATTCCAGATTCAGGTACTTTCCGGGAAACTCCTGAAAACTCTTGCAGAGCGGCAACACATAAAGACGCTGCAGATTGAACCGGAGAGGGGCATTATCTTCGATCGCAACGGCGAGAAACTCGCCGCGAGCACTATGGTGAGTTCCGTCTTTGCTGACCCATCGAAGATAAGCAATTCCTCTGAAGTCGCCGGAGTATTAGCCCCGATTCTCAATATAGATAAGGAAACTATTACAAAAAAACTTTCAGGCTCAAAAAATTTCTGCTGGTTAGCCAGAAAAATCCCTCCCGACCAGGCGAGCAGGATAGAGGCCCTGAATATCGATAACGTCTTTTTGATTAAGGAACCGAAACGCTTTTATCCAAACGGGGAACTGGCCGGCCGCCTTATCGGCTTCGTAGGATTGGACTACACCGGCCTCGAGGGACTGGAGCTCAAATATAATAACTATTTGAAGGCAACGCCGGAAAAGCTAATCTGGGCACGGGATGCCAGGGGGAACCGATTGTATCCGCGGACTGAAAAACCCGTCGTCCAACAGGAAGAAGGATATAATCTCATTTTGACGATCGACAACCGCATCCAGCATATCGTTGAATCGAATCTGCAGGAAGCGATTACGGCGAAAGGCGCAAAGGGCGGCTTCGTCGTCGTCATGGACCCCAAGACCGGCGAAATACTCGCTCTCGCCGATCAACCGGGCTTCGATCCAAACAAATTTTCCAGCTACAATCTCGGCAAAGGAAAAAATAAGGTCATCACTGATTGCTTCGATCCGGGCTCAACCTTCAAGCCTTTTCTCGCAGCGGGCGCCCTCGAGGAAGGCATAGTCAAGGAAACGGACAGATTTAACTGTGAAAATGGAACATATGCGGTATCAGACAGGACCTTCCACGAGGCGAACAAGAAAAGGTACGGGTCTCTTACTTTTCACGATGTGCTGAAGTATTCGAGCAATATCGGATGCGTGAAGATCTCCGAAAAGCTGAAGAAAGAAAAATTCTACCACTATATTACACAATTTGGCTTCGGCTCAAAGACGGGGATCGATCTTCCCGGCGAGGTCAGCGGACTATTGAGGCCGCAGCAAAACTGGACAAGGGTTGATACGTCGACCATTGCCTTCGGACAGGGTATTTCTGTCACGGCCATTCAGCTTATCACAGCTCTTTCTGCCATAGCAAACGAAGGCATGCTGATGAAGCCCCATATCGTGCGTGCAGTTGTTAACAAGCAGGGACAGATTATTAAGAAAGTCGCACCCACTCCTGTGAGACAGGTCATATCGCCGAAAACAGCAAAAAGACTTACGGCCATCCTGAAAGATGTAGTCGGAGATGATGACGGAACCGGCAAGAAAGCCCAGATTCCGAACGTTGCCGTGGCAGGCAAAACGGGAACTTCTCAAAAGTTTGATTTTTCCCGACGCGCCTATTCTTCTGAAAGGGTCCGCACCTCCTTTATGGGATTCTTCCCCGCCGAAGATCCGCAGGTTGCCATTCTGGTGACACTCGACGAGCCGCAGAGGGACAAGTGGGGCGGATTGGCCGCAGCGCCTGTTTTCAAAAATATTGGTGAACAGATCTTGACATATTTCAAAACAGATATTAGAGAAGCTCCTTTTCCCGTTCTTGAAGAGGAGAAAACGAATGGTATTAAATTAAAACTCGTGTCTGCACCTCAAATAATAAGCAGACACAACGATATGGAAAATGGCATGGATGAACCGTTCATGCCAGATTTTACCGGAATGACCATGAGAGACGTACTGAAAAAGGTAAGGGAAAAAGGGCTTGACATAAAAGTGGCAGGGACCGGCTGGGCAGTGAGTCAGGAGCCCAAGCCCGGCATGCCCATACGCAATCATCGGTCCTGCGCTGTTTCTTTCAGCACGGGCTATTGAGGAACCAATGTGCAAATACAGGCTGTGATAAAGGATATCGACATCATCCAGGTTTCTGGAATCCTTTCAGGAGAAGTCTCAGCCATTTGCTATGATTCAAGAAACTGCGAAAGAGACAGCCTCTTTGTGGCTGTAAGCGGTCTGAAACTCGACGGTCATGCATATATAGAAGAAGCAGTTGACCGGGGCGCGAAATTCATCGTTCACGAAAAAGATTATTCCCCGCCGCCCGGAGTAACGTCCATCAGGGTCCCCAATAGCCGCGCAATCCTTGGCGTCCTCGGAAAGAATTTTTACAGCGACCCTTCTTCCCGCCTTTGTCTAATAGGCGTCACGGGGACAAACGGAAAAACAACGGTGACCTACTTACTGGAAGCAATTCTTAAAGCCGCAGGATTCTCCGTCGGGGTATTGGGAACGGTCAACTACCGGTTTAACGATAAAGTGATGCCTGCCCCGCATACGACACCGGAGTCATATGAGCTGCAGAGTATATTGAGAATTATGGTCGATAAAGGCGTCACCCACGTTGTTATGGAGGTTTCTTCCCACGCAGTCGATCTAAGAAGGGTCGATGAATGCTCTTTCGACATGGGCATCTTCACAAACCTCTCGCAGGATCATCTGGATTATCATGAGACTTTGGAGAATTATTTCCAGGCGAAAAAGCGCTTCTTTGCAGAGATTATCCAGGCGGGCAAAAAAAATTATGCATACAGGATGATCATTAACGGAGATGACCCTTGGGGGCAGAGAATCGTTGGTGAGGCAGGTTCAAAACTCCCTTACCGGACATTCGGCATTGAAAATAAATGCGATATGACTGCCGATGGGTACACATTTTCTCTGGAAGGGACAAGGGCAGAGATAAATGCAGGCGGCAACCGCTTTGCCATATTTTCCCCGCTCATCGGAAAATTCAACCTGTACAATATACTGGCTTCCGTAACAGCAGCCTCCGCGCTGGCCATACCTGAAGGATCCATTCTTACGGGTGTAGAAAATTTGACAAATGTACCCGGCCGGCTTGAAAAGATAAGTGTTCCCGGCGAACCGGTGGTCTTCGTCGATTATGCGCACACTGAAGATGCGCTGCAGCGGGTGTTACAGAATCTATCCCCGTTCAAGAAGGGGCGCATCATCACCGTATTCGGCTGCGGAGGCGACAGGGACCGCGGGAAAAGACCTCTAATGGGAAAGGCCGCCACTGCCTGGAGCGACCTGGCCATTCTGACTTCGGACAACCCGAGAACGGAAGAACCGCTCTCCATTATCGGGGAAATAGAAAAGGGGATGGGCGGAAACTCCGCCAGGAAGCTCCTTCCCGGAGAGCTTAAAAAAAATGCAAATGAAAAAGGTTATGTAGTGATTCCCGATCGCAGAGAGGCGATCGAAACGGCAGTCGCCCTTGCCGACATATCAGACATCATTATCATCGCCGGTAAGGGACATGAGGATTATCAGATAATCGGAGAAAAAAGGATCTCCTTTGATGACAGGCATGTCGCCAAAGAAGCCTTGATGAATAAACGGCATGAGGGAAAACATTGATACCAGAGCCATCAATTCCCGAGCTGGACGGCAATGAAGTTGTAAATGCCACAGGCGGCACCTTAGTCGTCGGCGGGATGGAGACGCTGTTCAAGGGAGTATCCACGGATTCAAGGCACATATTGCGGGGAAGTTTGTTTATCCCCCTCATAGGAGAAAAATTTGATGGTCATGATTTTATCGCCGCTGCAGTAAGAGATGGGGCTAACGGCTTTCTGGCGCAGAAGGGCTCCGAAAATAAAATAAAAGAGAAGTTTGAAAATGCAACCATCATCCGTGTTGGGGATACCCTGAAGGCGCTCGGGGATATAGCCCATTTCTGGCGAAAGAAATTTAAAGCCACCGTAGCTGCCATCACAGGCAGTTCCGGAAAAACAACGACGAAGGAAATGCTGGCAGGTATTGCCGGACTCACTAAGAAAGTGATCAAGGCACAGGGAAATTACAATAACCTTATCGGTCTTCCCATGACCATTCTCCAGATCAACGCCCAACATGAACTGGCCATCCTGGAGATGGGCACGAACACAAGGGGAGAAATCGGCAGGCTGACTGACATCGCGGAACCTGATATCGGGCTGATCACCAATATAGGTCCGGCCCACCTCGAAGGCTTCAAATCAGTTGAGACGGTGCGGGAAGAGAAATTGGACCTCTTTCGGAACATGCCGGACGCCGGAGTTGCCATCATAAACCTCGACGATGAGAGACTGCTCGTCACTGACAAAGACTGGCGCGGAAAAAGGGTAACCTTCGGCCTCAGAAAAGACGCCGACGTATCGGCAGAAGGCATCGAGACAAAGGGAATGAAAGGGGTGGGCTTTACCATCAGAATGGGTAGTTTCAGACAGCAAATAACCATGTCAACTGCGGGAAATCACAATATCTATAATGCCCTTGCTGCCGCTGCATCTTCCTGGGCTCTGCGTATTGACTTCCCTACGATCTGTCAGGGATTAACGGCATTCCACCCTATCTCCGGGCGCATGGAGATACATCGGTTGAAAAACGGAGCATTTATTATCGATGATACATACAATGCCAACCCTGCATCTTTCGGGGAAGCCCTCAAGACTCTAAGAGACTTGAGGGGAAATCAGAAGAGCACAGTAATCATGGGTGACATGCTTGAGCTTGGAGAGCAGGCGGAAGTGATGCATGAAGGTATCGGGAGTCTTATGGCAGACACTGGGGTGGACACCATTTACCTCAGAGGAAGGCTCTCCCCGGCGACGGCAGCGGGGGCATTGAAAAGAAAAATGTCAAAGGGTCAGATAGTTTTTTTTGAAACTCCTGATGAAATCATAGACCGTCTGGCCTCCCATGTAAAGAGAGGTGACTGGATTCTCGTTAAAGGGTCGAGGCAGACAAGAATGGAACAGGCTGTAGAGAAGATTATTGAAGCCTTCGGCATTGAAGAAAGCGGAGGAAAGAAATGAGAGGAGCTGTAAAATGATCTATCATCTCTTATATCCCCTTCACGATAAATTCTCCTATTTCAATGTCTTTCGGTACATCACGTTCAGGACGATATATGCTACGGTTACGGCACTGCTGATCTGCTTTGTCATCGGTCCCTGGCTGATCAGGAAACTCCAGTCCCTGCAAATCGGCCAGCCCATAAGGAACGATGGGCCGGACACACATCTTTCAAAAAAGGGGACTCCCACCATGGGAGGCATCCTTATCATTTTCTCTATCGTCATTTCCACCCTCCTCTGGGCCAACCTGACAGTCGATTACGTCTGGCTTGTTATCATGGTCATCGTCGGCTATGGACTCATTGGATTCATGGACGACTATAAAAAACTCACACGCCAGAACAGCCGGGGAATTTCAGGAAAGGTGAGACTCGCAGGCGAAATCGCCATAGCGCTATTTGTCAGCACCATTCTCTATATCAAGCCGGGTTTTACTTCCAATGTGACGATTCCCTTTTTCAAGACAGCGCTCCCCGATCTTGGATGGGGATATGTAGTACTTTCAACATTCATCATCGTAGGCGCCGCCAACGCCGTAAACCTGACAGACGGCCTCGACGGCCTTGCTATTGGTCCTGCGATTACATGTTTCATGACGTATCTTCTCTTTGCCTACTTTGCCGGCAACGTGAGGATTGCAGGCTACCTGCAAATCCCCTATGTCGCGGGTACAGGGGAGCTTGCCATAGTGTGCGGCGCCACAGTGGGGGCCGGCCTTGGCTTTCTCTGGTACAATTCCTACCCCGCCCAGGTATTTATGGGAGACGTGGGCTCTCTCGCCCTCGGCGGCACCCTCGGCACGCTCGCGATACTTACGAAACAGGAGATTCTTCTTGCCATAGTAGGTGGAATATTTGTCCTGGAGACCTTTTCAGTCATCTTTCAGGTTGGCTGGTTCAAGGTGTCCAACGGCAAGCGCATCTTCAGAATGGCGCCGCTTCACCATCACTTCGAGCTCAAAGGCTGGGCTGAACCGAAAGTCATTGTCCGTTTCTGGATAATTTCCATTCTTCTGGCCCTCGTGGCGATAAGCACCTTGAAATTGAGATGAGACAAATCTTATGAACCTTAAAGGGCAAAGGATATTAGTAATAGGGCTGGGAAAGACGGGAATCGCTTCAGTCCGGTTTCTTATGGGACAAGGCGCCAAGGTCATAGCGACCGATGAGAAGCCGCAATCGGAGTTGAAAGATGCTGTTCATGAGCTTGGCAGCTTGTCTGCGAATCTGGAATTCTGCGAGTATAACACGGACATCTTGTCTCGAGTCGATATGATTGTGCCCTCCCCCGGCGTACCCCCTTCCAATATTATCCTCGCCGAAGCAGGAAGCAGAAAAATACCAATCCTAAGTGAGATCGAACTCGCCTATAGATTCCTGAAGCCGCCGCTCATCGCAATTACCGGCACGAACGGGAAGACAACCACAACCACCCTGATAGGACATATCCTGGCAAGAGAGGGGAAAAGGGTCTTTGTAGGAGGAAACATCGGAAATCCCCTGATCGGCTACCTTGACGGAAAGCAGGACGATGATTATGCGGTTGTCGAGGTGAGCAGTTTCCAGTTGCAGTGGATTCAATCTTTCCACCCCTTTATATCCATCCTTCTGAATACGACCTGCGACCACGTCGATTATCACGGCTCTTTTGAGGCATACCGCGCGACCAAAGAAAGGATATTTGAGAATCAGAAAGACTCTGATCTTGCCATTCTGAACGCCGATGAACCGAGATCCTTTCTTCTGGAAAAAAACATGGCCGCGAAAGTCCAGTTTTTCAGCACCAAGACCGAGGTTAAAAAGGGCATCTTCCTTAACTACAAGACACTTGTTCATTATACTCCCTATGGTGATCGAGAAGAGTACCCTCTCGACATGATCAAGATGCCCGGCCTTCACAATATAGAAAACGTCATGGCCTCCATAATGGCCGCAAGGTATTGCGGATGCTCGCCCGGGAATATTATCAGCGCCGTTGGGGATTTCAAAGGGATACCGCACAGGATAGAGTTCACGGAAGAAAAAAATGGTGTGGCATTTTATGACGATTCGAAAGGGACCAACGTTGGAGCCGTGGCACGTGCATTGGAAACATTTTCCCGACCCATCATCCTGCTCATGGGAGGAAGGGACAAGGAGGGCGATTTCGGAACCATGTCTCCCCTGGTTAAGTCAAAGGTCAAAGAACTGGTACTTTTCGGCGAGGCAAGAAACAAGATATATGACCTGATCGGCGGCGCGGTCAAAACATCAAAAACGACAACACTCAAAGAGGCGATTGAGTTGGCCTATCGGCATTCTTCACCGGGGGATGTCGTCTTGCTTTCTCCCGGCTGCGCAAGCTTTGATGAGTTTTCCAATTATAAAGAACGGGGAAGGTTTTTTAAAGATGTGGTCAAGGGTCTCTAAATCATTCAAAATGCCTCCGCAGGAAAAGGCCATCGACATTATCCTCCTGCTGGTCACGCTGATCCTGGTGACCATAGGTACCGTAATGATCTACAGCTCAAGCTCCATACTTGCCATGAAGAAGTTTAACGACGGGCAGTACTTTCTCAAGAAACAGATATTCTTTGTGCTCCTCGGATTAGGTATCATGGTGCTGATGACGAAGATTCCTTACGACCGGCTGAAGAAATTCGCCTATCCCGGCGTTCTTCTATCCGCAATTCTCCTGTTTCTGCTTTTTATACCCCATATCGGAATCCGTGCCGGGGGCGCCACCAGGTGGCTTAAGGTGGGCTTCTTTTCGTTCCAGGTCACGGAAATAGTCAAGGTATCCATGGTGCTCTTTCTCGCTCATTTCTTGACGAAAAAATACAGCCAGATAACCGATTTTAAACGCGCAGTCCTGCTGCCTCTGCTCGTCATACTGCTCATGGTGGGACTGATTCTTCTGGAACCGGACTTTGGTACAGCGGTCATCATAACCCTGATAATGATGTTGATGTTCTACCTTGCGGGCTGCAGGATTCTTCATCTTACAGGCATAGTGGCGCTTTTTGCGCCTGCCGCTATCTGGCTCCTTATTCACAAAAGCTACCGGCTGGTAAGGTTGATGAGTTTCCTTGATCCCTGGAAAGATCCTCAGCGTTCAGGATTTCAAATCATTCAATCTCTTCTTTCCTTCGGCTCAGGAGGCACTTTCGGCGTAGGAATAGGAGACGGGATGCAGAAACTTTTTTATCTTCCCGAACCGCACACAGACTTTATCCTGTCCATCATTGCCGAAGAAGGCGGTTTTGTCGGCGTCCTCATCGTCATTTTCCTCTTCGCTATCCTTATTATCAGGGGGCTCCTGATATCCTTCAGGGCGCCGGACCTTTTCAGCACGCTTCTTGCCGCAGGCTTGACCATGGTTATTGCCCTCGAAGCATTTATCAATATCGCCGGCGTCATGGGTTTGATCCCCCTCAAGGGACTGGCACTTCCACTCGTGAGTTATGGCGGCACATCACTGATCATGTCCCTGACAACGGTCGGTATACTGCTGAACATCTCCTCCTATCAAAAATGAACAGATACAGGGACGGGATATGAAAGTTATCATAGCTGGCGGCGGAACGGGAGGACACCTTTTCCCGGGAATTGCCATAGCAGAGGAATTTTTGAGAAGGGATCAAACGAGCAGTATCCTTTTTATAGGAACGAAGAGGGGACTGGAAAAGAGGGTGCTTGGCAATATGGGATTTAATCTGCACACCCTTGATGTGGAAGGGATTAAAGGAAGGGGACTCGCAAACGCTCTCGGCGCTCTCCTGAAGATTCCCCGAAGTTTAGTCGAGTCTTACAGGCTGATCCGCGCATTTTGCCCGGACATCGTCATCGGAGTGGGAGGCTATGCCTCTGGTCCGGCCGTGATGACGGCCCACCTCATGGGCATCAAGACAGCCATTGCAGAGCAGAACGTCCTGCCCGGCATCACCAACAGGATCCTCGGAAGATTCGTTGACAGGATATTCCTGACCTTCCCTGAAACAAAAAAATGGTTCCCTGAAAAAAAGACCATAGCTTCCGGAAACCCTGTCAGGGCGGCCTTTCTTACAGGAATACGGGAAGCAGAAAAAAGAGCGGGCAAGTTTACGCTTCTTATTTTTGGCGGAAGCCAGGGCGCCCGGAGCATAAATATGGCAGTCCTCGATTCTCTCCCTTATTTGGAGAAGATCAAGGACAAGTTGAAGATTATCCACCAGACAGGCAGTACGGATATTGATTCTCTCTCGGCGCATTACCGGTCACGCGGGATGGATGCAGACGTCCTGCCTTTCATCACGGACATGGCCCATGCGTTCAGATCTGCGGATCTGCTTGTCTGCAGGGCCGGCGCCACATCCATCGCCGAAATTACGGCCAGCGGCAAAGCGGCTATATTGATACCTTTTCCCCATGCCGTAAATGATCACCAGACGAAGAACGCTGAGGCGCTGATCAAGGCGGGGGCAGCCGTGACGATACGTGAAAAGGACATCAGCGGCAAAACGCTGGCTGAAACCATCGAAAAATTTTATCACCATCCGGAATTGATAAGAGAGATGGAAGCCAGATCAGCGAGCCTCGGTAACGTCAAGGCGGCAGCCGATATCGTAGATACTTGCATAGAGCTGGTAACTTTAAGAAATTTGTAAATTTTTGTAGATTTAATACAAGATATAGTATATAGAGACAAAAGATATACAATATACAGTAAAAGGACCTATGTTTTGACAAGAGGTATTGCAGGCTGAGCGGGGCGAGTAATGAATAACGGCAACAGAAGAGACACCATGCGCAGAAAAGTCAAACGCATCCACTTTGTTGGCATAGGTGGCATCGGCATGAGTGGCATAGCAGAGGTACTCCTCAACCTGGGTTACACGGTCAGCGGATCGGACCTCAGTCAGTCCGATCTGACGCACAAACTGGCATCGCTGGGCGCCAAAATTTATGCAGGTCATAATGCCTCACAGCTTGGTGATACGGACGTGGTAGTTACCTCAACGGCAGTTAAGCCCGATAACCCGGAGGTCATGGAGGCGCACAGGAAAAACATCCCTGTCATACCCCGGGCTGAAATGCTGGCAGAACTGCTTAAAATGAAGTTTTCCATCGCCGTATCGGGGAGTCACGGAAAAACAACAACCACCTCAATGGTGGCAACAGTTCTCGCATCCGGGGGACTTGATCCCACGATGGTGATCGGGGGCAAACTGGCCAGCATCGGCAGCAATGCAAAGCTGGGGGATGGAGAGGTTATTGTCGCTGAGGCCGATGAAAGTGACGGCTCTTTCCTGAAACTTGCCCCATCCTTGGCTGTGATAACAAACATCGACCTCGAACACCTTGATCACTATAGGGATATTGAAGACATCAAGGATGCTTTCTTGCAGTTCGCCAACATCGTTCCCTTCTATGGCTCAACGATCCTCTGCCTCGACGATGATAATGCAAAAGACATCCTGCCCAAAATAAAGAGAAAGACCGTGACGTACGGGCTTGCACCGCCTGCCGACTACAGGGCAAGCGCAATATCATTCTTTGGATCTTCTTCCAGTTACGCACTCCATTACAAAGAAGACGCCTGCGGAACAGTGACGCTGAACGTTCCCGGCCTTTTCAATATTTACAATTCCTTGGCTGCGATTGCCGTCGCCAGGGAATTAGATATGGAATATGGCGCCATCAAGGAAGGACTGACGGGTTTTGCGGGCGTCCAGCGCCGGCTCGAGGTTAAGGGAAGGGTGAACGGGATCACTATCGTAGATGATTATGGTCATCACCCGACGGAAATCAGGGAGACTTTGAGGGCGGCGAAGCAGGTATGGAAAAAGAAAATCATCGTAGTATTCCAGCCCCATCGCTATACGAGGACAAAAGCCCTTTTCAATGAATTTCTGGCAGCCTTCCCGGACGCAGATACTCTCATCGTGACGGATATCTACGCGGCAAGCGAGATCCCCATAGATGGCGTGAATGCGGCGACTCTCTGTGAAGGCCTCCGCAGCCAGGGCCACCCCGACGTGGTCTATATGCGCGACTTTGACAACATCGTGGATCATCTTCTTTCTGTTGCAGAACCCTCAGACGTCATAATCACGCAGGGAGCCGGCAATGTTTGGAAGATCGGCGAGGAATTCTTAAAGAAGGCCTCGCAGAAATGATGTATCCGGAAAAGACATTATGCTGAAGGACACGACGCTCCGGGAAAAGCTAAGGGACATGGTTTCCGGCAAAGTCCTGTTCGATGAGCCCATGTCTCGCCATACATCGATCGGTGTCGGCGGGATTGCCGATGCGGTAGTTTGGCCGGAACGAAGTGAAGAGCTAAGCCGGATTATCCATTTTTTGTGGCAGTTCCAAATACCGTTTATTCCTATCGGCAACGGAACGAATTTAATCGTGAAGGACGGCGGTTATAAAGGTACTGTAATTTCCATGCTGGGCCTGAACAGTATCAGCTTAGTAGAGAGAGGCCCCGAGCAGGTACTGCTCCATGCGGGCGCAGGGGCCACCCTCTCCGAAATAGTTCTGCTGTCTGAAAAGAGATCTCTTTCAGGCATGGAATTCTGTGCCGGTATTCCCGGCAGTGTCGGAGGGGCAGTCAAGATGAATGCCGGCGCCTATGGCAACGAGATTAAGGATGTCGTTGAAACGGTTGAATTGATGATTATCAGCGGAGAGATATTGGAATCCAGGAAGGATGACCTTAAATTTGCATACAGGAATCTCGATATTTCGGAGGGCACGATTATTGTTGGCGCGTCATTTCTCCTGGCAAGGGGGATTGAGGAACAAATCCATGCCCGGATTAATGAGATTCTCGGGAAACGAAAGAATAAGCACCCTCTTGAATATCGCAACGCGGGCTCCATTTTCAAAAACCCGAATGGAGGTATCCCTGCAGGCCGGATAATTGACGAATTGGGCCTTAAGGGCATTCAGATAGGCAATGCAAAAATCTCAGAAAAGCATGGTAACTTCATTGTCAATTCAGGAAACGCAAAAGCAAGCGACATCATCGCTCTGATTGACATGATCAAGACGAAGGTCAACAAAGAGCGCGGCATCATGTTACAGACAGAGGTCATGATCGTCGGGGAAGATGGATGAAAAATCCCGTTAAATCAAGGCTGGAAGCTAAAAAATATAGACTGCAAAGACGTTCAAAACATATCTTGCACGAATTGTTCAGGACGGCCTTGTTGTTGGGCGTCATTTCGATAGTCGGTGCCATCATGATCTTCGGGTATAACTTTACCGTCAGTTCTCCCTACTTTCAGATCAAAGAGGTTATTGTTCGCGGCTGCAAGGAACTCACGGAAAAAGAAATTCTGTCATATGCCGCCATCAAGCCGTCTCAGAATCTCCTGGCGATTAATCTTGGCACAATCGCCCGCAGGATTGAATCAAACCCATGGGTCAAGGAAGTGTCCATTGGCAGAGAATTCCCCAACCGTTTGATTATTGATCTCCAGGAAAGAACGGCAGTCGCGTTGGTTAAACGTGATAACGGTTTTAATCTATTGGATCTTGATGGCGTGGCTTTTAAGAAGCTTGAAAAAAACGACGAAGTCGATATTCCGGTGCTTAACGGATGTTATTCTGATAATAACGATTCTGCGCTTTTCACAAAATCCCTCGAACTCTTGAGATACCTTTCAGCTTCGAAGGAGTTCCCCACAATAGGAAATATTGCTGAAATTCATGGCCACGAAGTGTTCGGACTCTCTCTTTTCACTGACAGCGGTTTATGTATCAGGCTTGGTTTTGACAGTTATGAAAATAAATTAAAGCGACTGAACACCGTTATGGCTGACCTGGAAAGGAGAAACATGAAATTAGGATTTATGGTCATCGAT
This sequence comes from Syntrophaceae bacterium, assembly GCA_003142295.1. Classification (GTDB taxonomy): domain Bacteria; phylum Desulfobacterota; class Syntrophia; order Syntrophales; family UBA2185; genus Fen-1135. The sequence goes on along the minus strand of PLLV01000101.1, from coordinate 13,598 downwards.
CTCAACGATCCGGCTAAAATCGCCGTTCAGAAAAAAAATGTATTAAGCCCCGCAATCCCGATAGGGTCAAAGAAGGGATTGAGGACGTGAGAGACAGCAGTTGCCGGCCGCCGGCAACAGGAGGAATTTATAATTAACTTATTAGCAGTTACGGTCCAGTAAAGATGAGGAAAGGCGGATCAAGGATGGTCAAGAAGCAACATGTAATTGTTGGCCTGGATTTGGGCACCACTAAGACCTGCGCCATAGTGGCTGAAGTCACCGATACTGGCATAGACATCATAGGCATAGGCTCTCATCCCTCGGAGGGTATGAGGAAAGGCGTAGTCGTTAATATTGAGAGTACCGTGGATGCCATCAGAAAGGCCGTTGAAGAGGCTGAGCACATGTCCGGCTGCGAAATAAGCTCTGTTCATGTGGGCATTGCCGGCGGACATATAAAAGGACAGAACAGTATCGGCATTGTGGCCGTTAAAGGTCGCGAAGTTGACGAGGACGACGTACAGAGGGCAATTGAGGCATCAAAGGCCATTGCCATTCCACTGGATAGAGAAATTTTACACACCCTGCCTCAAAACTTTGTAGTTGACGACCAGAACGGCATCAGGGACCCCATCGGCATGTCCGGCGTCCGCCTCGAGGCCAAGGTTCACATAGTGACAGGTTCCGTCACATCCGTGCAGAACATAGTGAAATCGGTTAACCGCGTTGGATTGGAAATAGACGACATTGTCCTCGAACAGCTGGCGTCAAGTGAAGCGGTTCTCAGCCCTGATGAAAAAGACTTGGGGGTGGTCCTCTTAGATATCGGTGGAGGCACTACGGACATCGCCGTTTTTTCTGATGGCAGTATAAAACACACGGCTGTACTTCCCGTTGGCGGCAATTACATCACCAGCGATATAGCAACCGGGTTGAGAACGCCCCTCACGGAAGCGGAAAAAATCAAACTGAAGTACGGGTGTTCCTTCACACCCATCATCCCAAAAGATGAAGTCATAGAGGTTCCCAGTGTGGGTGGCCGAGAGCCAAGAGAAGTTACCCGTCAGATTCTCGGCAGGATCATCGAACCGAGAACAGAAGAAATTCTGAATCTCGCTTACAAGGAAATTATCAAATCAGGGTATGAAGACATACTTGCCGCCGGCGTTGTTTTAACGGGGGGCACGGCCATCATGGAAGGCATCACGCAGTTGGCCGAGCACGTCTTTAATATGCCCGTCAGACGCGGCTGTCCGATTGGCGTGGGAGGGCTGATAGACGTGGTAAACTCCCCCATGTATGCAACAGGCGTGGGACTCGTTATTTATGGAAGTAAAACCTTATCGAAAGATGCCCTGAGAAGGTTTGAAACAAACATTTTCAGCAAAACAATGAGTAATATGAAGAAATGGTTTCTAGAATTTTTTTAGAGGGGAGGGAGGATTATGTTTCAATTGATGGAGCCAAATAACATGAACTCAGCGAAGATCAAGGTAATCGGCATAGGTGGAGCGGGAGGCAATGCCGTAAATACGATGATTTCATACAACCTCAAAGGTGTCGATTTCATCGCGGCAAATACGGATGCCCAGGCCCTGGGAGCATCCAGGTCCCCTATCAAGATTCAGATCGGCGCTGAGGTTACTAAAGGACTCGGAGCTGGTTCAAATCCTGACGTGGGAAGAAGATCAGCTATTGAAACGAAAGATCCATTGAGGAAGTCCGTCGAAGGGGCGGACATGGTTTTCATTACCGCCGGCCTCGGCGGTGGTACTGGCACCGGAGGCGCACCCATAGTTGCGGAAATTGCCAAGGAACTGGAGATTCTGACTGTTGCTGTCGTCACAAAGCCATTTCTCTTTGAAGGAAAGAAAAGGAATCAGCAGGCGGAAGAAGGCATTGCGGAGCTGAGAAAGATCGTGGATACCCTCATTGTTGTTCCCAATCAGAGACTCCTCGGTCTGGGGGGGAAAACCCTTTCGCTTCTGGAGGCATTCAAGAAGGCAGACGATATCCTTTATCATGCCGTAAAGGGAATTTCCGACTTGATTATGGTGCCCGGTCTGATCAACCTCGACTTTGCCGACGTCAGGAGCATAATGTCTGAGATGGGGATGGCGCTGATGGGAACCGGAATTGCAAGCGGTGATTGCAGAGCCGTGGAAGCCGCGCAGAGGGCGATATCTTCTCCGCTCCTCGAAGACAATACCATCCAGGGTGCACACGGTATCCTGCTGAATATCACGGGCGGCCCTGATATGACCCTTTTTGAAATAAACGAGGCATCCTCTCTCATCCAGTCGGAAGCCCATGAGGACGCGCATATCATCTTCGGTACCGTCGTCGATGAAGACATGGGAGATGAAATACGCATTACCGTCATAGCCACCGGTTTTAATGAGCCGCAAAAAAACAATCAAGTCATGAAAAACGTTTCACGTATGGGCACCCATAAGAGAGAGGATCTCTCTATGCCCGCCTATATAAGGCATGAAAAGCCCATTGATAATATCAATGTAGTGAAGATGGGAATGGTGGATGATGTAGACCATCTCGATCTTGAGATACCTACATTTCTGAGAAGACAGGCAGATTAGAGGAGAAAAAATCAAGCTGTAAATGCAAAATCCTAAAGAATTTAGTTCGCTCTGCCACCAGGTGAGGAGCAAATACGAAATTCTAAATCCGAAAATCTAAACAATATCAAAATCCGACTGACCAACCCGTTTAGAATTTCGATATTCAAATTTGTTTAGGATTTAGAAATTAGGATTTTGGATTTTATGTCCTGGAAACTCAAAAAAAAATATAATGATGTCTTAGCCGATGAAGAGGGATATCAGAAGAAGATCTGGGGAGAACTCCTCAAAGTTTGCCTTGCCTACCCGAATTACTATCGGACGGGAATGCCCAACCTTGGATTCCAAACCGTCTATTCGTTAATAAATAGTCAAACATCATTTCTCTGTGAAAGGGCCTTTCTTCCTGACCCTGAGGACGAAACGGCGTTCGTTTCCGGATCAATCCCCCTCTTCAGCCTGGAGTCACAGAAGCCCCTGACGGAATTCGACATCATCGCCTTCTCCATCCCCTTTGAAAATGATTACCCCGCCATTTTGAAAATGCTGAGCATGGGAGGAATTACGCTCTCCGCCGGAGAAAGAAAAGAAACTGAGCCTTTAATTATTGGCGGCGGCGTCTCGGTAACCCTGAATCCGGAACCGCTGGCGGATTTTTTCGACCTATTTCTCTTGGGAGAGGCGGAAGAGCTGCTGCCCGAGTTTCTCCATGTCATTGAAAGTTCCTGCCGCCTCGGTCTCAACCGAAACGAGCTCCTCTTTCGCGTACAGAAAGAAGTCAAGGGGGCCTATGTTCCAAAATATTACAGAGTATATTACAGGGCAGACCATCTCATAGAAGATATTCGGCCTGTAGATGCCTCACTGCCTGCAAAGATAAAGACAAGACATATTTCAGACATAAACACTTTCACGACCGATCAATGCATAAGCACCCCCTCTCACGAATTCAATAAACTATTTTTAACTGAAGTAAGCCGCGGCTGCCGGCGCGGATGTCGCTTCTGCGCGGCAGGATTCATATACAGGCCCGCGAGATTCAGGAGCCTGAAGACTCTCGAGCCGTCGTTTATCCGCGGAATGGACGGGGAAAAAAAGATCGGTCTCCTCGGCACGGCGGTTTCCGATCATCCTGACCTGCCATCGCTGTGTCGATACATTATGGACAAGAACAGAGAAGTGGCTCTCGGCTCTTTCAGGCTGGATCGTCTTGACACCGAATTGGTCTCCTTGCTCCAGAAATCGCGTGTCGAAACTGTGTCCCTGGCGCCGGAGGCGGGCAGTCAACGTTTGAGAGACGTGATCCGCAAAGGCATAACGGAAGAAGATATTTTCCAGGCGGTAGAATTGCTCATCGAGCATGGTATCGCCAATATGAGGCTTTATTTCATGGTAGGCCTGCCGACGGAGACAGAGGCAGACATCGATGCCATCATAGATATGATCAAGAAGATAAAGCATCGCGTCATGAAAATTTCGGCAGGAAGAAAAAGGTTCAAACGCATTACCCTCAGCATCAATCAGTTCATCCCGAAGCCCGCTACGCCCTTTCAGTGGCTGCCCCTCGAAGATATCAATGCCGTAAGAAAGAGGATGAGGGGGATTGAGAACGCCTTGCGCAAGGAGCCGTCTGTAAAGGTCATCCACGATCTCCCAAAATGGAACTACATACAGGCCCTGCTCTCCCTTGGAGACAGACGAGTAAGCGGCATCCTTCTTTCAGCTCATACAAACAAAGGCAACTGGCCAAAGGTTTTTAAGGAAGTCAATGTTAACCCGGATTTCTACGTGTATCGCCGTAAAGGCATAGATGAAATTTTACCGTGGGACTTTATTGACCACGGAACCGACAAACAGTACCTCATCGACGAATACAGGAAAGCAATGGCGNNATTTGCAGCATCTGTTTTATTTACGCGACGTCCTCGGTCGCAGATGTTAAGGCTTCAAGCTGGGTAGAAAAGGGTGTGGCGCTCGTCATAGAGGGAAAGTATAACGAAGCGATAGAAGCCTTCAACAAGGCGATAGAGCTGAATCCCAAGGATGCAGTCGCATACAATAACAGAGGCGCCGCCTATGGCCAGACAGGAAACTACAAACAGCAGATTGAAGACAGCAGCAAGGCCCTGCAGCTAAATCCTAAAGACGCTGTGGCCTTCAATAATCGCGGGGTTGCCTACGGGGAACTTGGTAACTCTGAGCAGGAAATTGAAGACTGCAGCAAGGCCATTGAACTGAACCCCAAGCTGGCCGTCGCTTATTACTCTCGCGGAATTGCCTATCATAAACTGGGAAACCGCAAACAAGCCATAAAGGATAAGAGCAAAGCCTATGCGCTGAATCCAAGAAAGACATGGGGCAAGGTGGAAGTCGTAACATCCGAGGCAGCCGTACATGCGACAGACGAAAATAGGGTCAAGGTAATAGGGAATCGGGACAGCAAGCGCTATCATCTTCCGGGAATGAAATACTATGACAAAGTTATAGAGTATCACCGCGTCATATTTGACTCAGAAGAGGAAGTCATCAAGGCCGGTTATCGCAAGGGCAGCCAGTAAAGGGCTGCGGCAAGATAGATACGGTCCGTTTCATATTGACAGTTAAAAGCGTTTTTCTTATAGTTGTTTTAGCAGTAACTTATCTTTATAAATGCCATGAGAATCTTCAGAATAGCCACCTACAACGTGAATTCCATCCGATCCCGCCTCCACATCATTATACCGTGGCTTAAAGCAAATCGCCCGGACGTCTTTTGCATGCAGGAAACCAAGGTTGACGACAGGAATTTCCCCATTGGCGAGTTTGAAGACTCCGGGTACCATGTAATCTTTAGAGGAGATAAACGCTATAATGGCGTGGCCGTGGCATCCCTGGAAAAACCGGAGGGAGTCCATTTCGGTCTTGATGACGGCGACCCGCCCGATTCCGACCGCCTGATCAGGGGCGTGTTTTCCGGCATACCCGTGTTAAACACGTATGTCCCCCAGGGGCGCGAGCGGGAAAGTGAACACTTCGCATACAAACTCAAATGGTTCAAACGGCTCAGGGCGTTTCTTAAAAAATCGTATTCATCCGATCAGCCCTTGATCTGGTGTGGGGACCTCAACGTAGCGCCGGAAGCCATAGACGTGCATGATCCCAAGAGGCTCATGGGCCATGTCTGTTTCACACCAGAGGTGCGGGAGGCTTTTGATCTCGTGAAGTCATGGGGATTTCTCGATCTCTTCAGAAAATTCCACCCCGGTGAAGGGAGTCATTATACTTTCTTCGACTACCGGGTGCCTAAATCCGTCGAAAGGGGCCTGGGCTGGCGGGTAGACCACATCTTGGCGACAAAGCACCTGGCTGGAAAATCAACTGGCTGCAGAATTGACATGGATACGAGGCTTGCGGAAAAACCATCCGATCATACAGTTGTCGCCGCCGAATTTAAGCTATGACGAAGGAGAAAAGATACATGGATGAAAATGTTGACATCTTGAAGAAAAACGAAGAAATCGCCAAAAAAATAAGCGAGATCGAGAAAAATCTCCCTTCCTTCCTCAACGCCAAAGACCTCTTTGAAAAGCTTCTCGTACAGATTGAAGAAGAATTCGACATTCCTTTCGTGTGGATCTCGGTTGCCACTGAAACCGATTTTGCAAGCTTGATTCAGGTGCTGAGAGCATCGCACATCATCAAGGAACGTCTCAACATAATAGACCGTGTCACGTTCTTAAATGTCATCGGAGAAAGCACAAAGCCTATACTCGTCAACAATGATCTCAAGCCATTTTTTAAGCTTCTCCCGCGCAAGAAGAAATTCTTTATCAAGTCTCTCGCCATTGCCCCCATAATCGTCAACAGCGAGATTATGGGCAGTATAAATCTCGGAGACCATTCCAATCTGCGCTACCAGCCGGGTATGGACACGGGACTGCTTGAACAACTGGTCTCCAATGTATCTGCTTGCCTATCAAACTTCATGACCTGCGAAAAGGAAGCTTCAAAGCAGTAGAAGGATAGCGGGAAACCATGCCGGTTCAAGGGAGAAACCTGGACCAACGTGATTTCTAGAGATCTACGTTCTCAAGCTCTGCTGCGGCTTCTTGCGGGAGCATCTGCATTCAAGTCATTTAATACCAGAGAAACGCGATCATCCACCAGCTCCTCTATCTCATCAGTGTCCTCCATCGACAATGCGGCCGCCAAGACCTCTTTCGCATCCGCAAGTCTCACATGTCTGATGAGATGCTTGATAATCGGAACTGAGGGTGAATTCATACTTAGTTGATCGATACCCATCGCCAGGTAAAGGTAAGCGCATTTAGGATTTGCTGCCGCTTCACCGCAAATGACCATAGGCTTATCATTTTTCCTGCAGACTGAAACGATGTCCAGGATGGTGGAAATCACAGCGGGATGGAGAGGGTTATATATGGGCGCAACTTTTTGATTATTTCTGTCCACGGCAAGAATAAACTGGACGAGATCATTGGTCCCGACGCTGACGAAATCCACGTACTTGAGCAGCTTTTCCAGGATAACGGCGGCTGCCGGCACTTCAAGGAGGAGACCCACTTTGATTCTGTCATCAAAGGGGATGCCTTTCCCCCGCAAGCGTGACTTTTCCTCGTCTAATATTGACAGAGTGTCCTTTATTTCTCTCACTGAAGAAATCATGGGAAACAGGATTTTTAAATGACCAAATGCTGATGCCCGCAAGATAGCACGTATCTGTTCCCTGAAAACATCTCTGAGCTCAAGGGACACCCGGATAGACCTCCAGCCTAAATAGGGGTTATCCTCTCTGGGATAGTCCAGATAGGACAGGAATTTATCTCCTCCCACATCGAGGGTACGCATGGTTACCTCTTTTCCCTTGGCTGCCGTAAGCACGCGCCGGTAAAGGTTCACCTGTTCATCTTCCGAGGGAAAGCGTTCCCTCACAAGAAAGGGAAATTCAGTTCTATAAAGACCGATATGGTCGGCACCGTATTTTTCCACAAGTTCAAAGTCGGAAAGAAGACTGATGTTAGCGCCGAGCCTGACTTCAAAATCATCCGGCGTTTGAGCCTTCAAGGGCCTTATGGCTTCAAGCCTTCCATACTGCCTTGCCTTTTCATCTTCGAGCCGCTGATATTCCCGTACGATAAGTTCCGACGGTTCGTGATAGATGACGCCTGACCTGCCGTCGATAATCAACGAGTCATTCTCCTGTATTTCCCTGAGGAGCGCCCTGGTAATAATGACCATGGGTATCTCGAAGGACCTTGCAAGAATTGCCACGTGGGATGCCTCACCGCCTTTAGACACGATGATGCCTTTCAGGTTCTCCTGCCTGAGATGGATCAATTCACCGGGAGATATGCTGGCTGCAATGACGATTGTCTTTCCCGTAAATCTCTTGTGATCCTCATCTTCAAAGCCAAGAAGATTTTTTAATATCCTTTTCCCCACGTTTTCAATATCAAAACCTCTTTCCCGAAGGTAGGGGTCCTCCATCTTGGAAAAAAGCCTCACGTAGTCCAAGATCACTTCCTTTAACGCATACTCGGCTGCATACTTCTGCCTGATATGGGCAATGATTTTGTTTTTCAGGCCGCGGTCATGGAGATACTTGAGATATGTGCGCAAAATGTCTTCATCCCCGGGGGAAACTTCAGATCTTACATCACTGCATAAGCGCTCGACCTGCGCCTCGGAGCGTTTGAGGGCATTCTCGAGCCTGCTGATTTCATGATCCACATCATCGGCTTCATGAAAATATACATCGGAAAAGCCGATTGACTCCCGGAGGTAGTGGGCATGTCCTTCTCCGAATCCGGCGGATACAGGCACACCTCTTAATAAATCCTTTTTCACAATGCGATTTATCTTTCCCTGCTCCGGGCCTGAAACCGTATCTGCCGTCTCAACCGCATGCCCGGCCTTTTTTTTCATATCTCTTAAGAGATTGGCATAAGCCGCCACCCCCGCTATCTGAGACGCAACCATGGAAAATATGGCGATGGAGGATTCATCTATGGCTGATTCATCGGCAGTTTGAATAACCAGGACTCCCAGGGCCTCGCCGTGGTAAACGAGCGGAAGACCCAAAAAACTATGATATTTTTCTTCGCCGCTCCCCTCGAAATACTTGTATCTGGGATGGCGCGCAGGATTTTTCACAAAAAGAGATTTCATTTCCTCGAGGACAAGGCCCGTCAGTCCCTCATCGAGGCTCATATATATCTTACCAACCATGTCCTCGCTCAAACCGACAGTTGCCGCCAAAGACAGGCGATTCTTAGCCACGTCAAATATATAGATGGAACAGACATCGACACCGAATTTGTCGGCAATAAGTCTGACAATTTCGCGAAGTGTATCCTCCGGGCCGCTTGAACCGCTGATGATCCTGCCTACATCTTCGATGATGGATATATCTCTTCCGTCAAATGCACGTCCTGCCATGCTTCGGACATCCCCCAATGGGTCTTAAACCCCTTTATTCTCTACAGCGCAAGCTACCATGAATTCCTGTATCTAACAATCACTTTCGAATTAGCGGCTAAGCCTGCATGGCGGGGCTTGCATAGTATCCTCCCGGTAAATCAAGCAGTCCTTTACCGCAAGCACTATTCATGATACAAAAAAAACAGAGTCCTAAATGGAGAAAGCGACTGATCTCTATGCGGCATCGTCACCCGAAACGGTTTGACAAAAAAAATGAGTATCGCAGAAGAACCAAACCCCGTGAACATGCAGTATTGCAGGCAGATGCCGAGCCGGTGCTGAAAGGCATATTTGCAAAAATCGGAAGGCCCGTCTCCACTCCGTTTGCCCCGGACCTCTTTCAACTCCGCGCACTGGAAGCAATCAAAAGGGCAGACTGTCTTGTAATTGCGCCGACCGGTTCGGGGAAGACCTGGGTCGCAGAACAGGCGATTATGTCTGTCTTCAGCGGAGGCGGAAGATGCTGGTATGCTTCTCCCCTGAAGGCGCTGACCAATGCCAAATGGGTAGAATTTGGACTTCAGTTCGAGAGCCAAAACGTCGGCATCCTGACGGGTGATACCAAAGAAAACACTGCCGCCCCGATAATGGTCGGGACGACGGAAATCTTAAGAAACCAGCTCTATGATGTGATGCACAGCGGGGAAGACTTAAACTGTGATCTCGTCATTCTGGACGAGGCCCATTTTCTCGGAGATGCAGACCGGGGCGTTGTTTGGGAGGAGGTTATGATTTACCTCCCTGCCAGGATAAACCTTCTCCTCCTGTCCGCTACGATAGGCAACGGCGATGAGATCGCCCAATGGCTCTCCACGATAAGGGGGAAGGAATGCGTCGTTGTGAGGGAAGAGAAAAGACCGGTTCCTCTCTATCCACTTTTTTTCCACCCTTCCGGGCGAATCATGCCCTACCTGGAAAAGAAAAGACTTTACGGCAAGGTCAACGAATTTTTCAAAGATAAGCAAAAAAGAATGCCGCATCGGGGGCAATCTCCCCCATTCGGCGAAATCATCAGGGTCCTGGGAAAATACCAACTCCTGCCGGCCATCTTTTTTCTTAAGTCCAGATCGGAGTGCGATGCCGCATTGAAAGCCTGCGGGAGGCTCCCGGACGATGACAAAGATGATTCTTTCCATTATACCCTGGAAGAGACTATCTCACGTTTCCCCTATCTGAGAAGTCATAGGCAGCTCCACTATCTTACGGCCGCACGGGTCGCTTCCCATCATGCAGGACAACTCCCCTCCTGGAAATTCCTTGTAGAGACGATGATGAAAAGCGGGAACCTCCAGGCGATCTTCGCCACCTCCACTGTAGCGGCCGGTGTTAATTTCCCCGCAAGGACCATCGTACTGTTCAATTCAGATCTCTTCAACGGCCGCGAATTCAACCCTTTGAAGGGCACCGAATTCCACCAGATGACGGGAAGGGCCGGAAGGCGGGGCCAGGACAAGATCGGCTTCCTGCTGGTAGTTCCCGGAAGATTCATGGATCTGGAGCATGTCCGGCGCCTTCTCTTCAAGAGACCGGAAGATATTTTAAGCCAGATAAAGAACGATTTTTCCATGGTCTTGAATCTCCTTCTCTCTCAAACCCCGGAAGATATAAGGAAGATATTTGAAAACTCCCTGGCCATGTATCAGCATGCGCGCATGAAGAAAGGAGAGAGAGCAGAGGACCATAGCTCAGGCCTGTGGGAAGACTTCCAGAGGCATCTGAACTTTCTCAAGGCGGAAAGATTCGTTGATGAGAATGACAAGCTTACGGAAAACGGCGTATGGGCATCCAAGTTGAGGCTGGATCAACCCATTCTGATTGCTGAATCTCTGAAGCGCAATATATTCCCGACGGATGATGAAAACCTCCTCGCGGCGGCGATCGCTCCTTTTGTTTATGACGGTGACGATAATATAAGAATGACGAGCAAGACAATGCCGCGGAAACTGTCACGGTGCTACAGCCGGATAGTCACAACGCTGCAGCCGCTCGCGGAGCGCATGAAGGCTGCGGGGTTTCGTGTATCTCCTCTCTATCTATGGACATCTTCAGTTATTTACGATTGGGCAAGAGGCGTTGACTGGGACGAAATTATCGAAACTGCGGGGATTTCTGATGGAGACATGGCAATGCTTGTCCTGCGTACGGCGGACAACTTATGGCAGATCAGGAATCTGAAAGAGACGCATCCCCAGGTGGCGGCGCTTGCAGCCAAGGCGAGAGAATCAATTCTCAGGGAACCGGTTATCTTCGAATGAATGGAGAATTCCCCCCAAGATTCCATATTGTTTTCAAACCATTAAGAAATACTACTATTGGCATTTTGAAAAACATTACTCCTGTCATTTCGACCGGAGGGAGAAATCTTAAAATTGGCATGAAGTAATTGCTTTTCTAAAAGCCTCATATATTTGTTGCTTGACTTTTTCGTCAACAACAGGATAAAAGGCACGATTCTTAAACAATTTCTTCTGCACCGTACGTCCCCATCGTCTAGAGGCCTAGGACACCGGCCTTTCACGCCGGTAACCCGGGTTCGAATCCCGGTGGGGACGCCAAGAAATATTATGTCATTTTAATTAGTTACAAATTACCGAATCATTTTTGATTTGCCCCTTCAGGAGTTGACGGCTCCTGAGACGGCTTTTTCTTTTTGTGAAAGATTTTCTCCCTCATTTTTCTCCCGTGGTTTGAAAATCAAAACCCTACCTTTTTGTTGCGATAAAGCTTCCAATGCTGAACGTGCGCCTTCAAGTCCCAATGACTTGATGTATTTTGCCGTGGTAGTTGCACTCTCGTGTCTCAAGACAGACTGAATAGCTGCAACCATATAACCCAGTTTGTACAGGGTTGATGCAGTCAGGTGACGGATTGAGTGAAAGCCAAAAGGCTTTACTTTAGCCCGTTCACATAAATTGACCATAAAATGTTGCCTGTACTTAAAAGGCTTGCCATAGCTTTCCATGCAGAAGTTTTTCTTTTCAAGGCATAGAAAAACGTGTTCAGCATCTTTAATCGGTCTGGTTTTTTGCCACCACAGAAGCGCTTTTTTTAACATTTTTGTCATTGGCAACCAATCAAATTCGAGGTCACCGCCATGCCGTTTCCGTGTCCATAACCGCACTTGGTCGGCATTGAAGTCGACATCTTCCCATGTCAGTCTGAAAATCTCACCTCTTCTTGCTGCCAGATGAAGAAAAGCTAGAAGCATGACTCTATCCTGACCGCTTGCCAACTTATATACCTTCCAAAAATCTTCTTCCGGGGGCATATACCGGGGGCTTCTGACCTCAGGCATTTTTTTAACTTGGCAAGGGTTATTGGGTCCGGGTAGTTTAGGGTTCATGTATTCCATGCCCCAGTTCCACGCAGCGACCAAATTCTTCCTATCCTTGTTTGCTGCATAACCTGACCGCTCAATCTTCTGCTTTGTTATATAGACCTGAATATAACCAGGTGTCAGTTCAGAAACTGGAAGAGCCGGGTCTATTTCTTTGAGGAGCCTTTTGAACATGGTCCTCTTCTCAGCGTAGGTTACATAAGCAAACTGAGCATTGGCATAGTTCAGATAAGCCTGAGACCAGTCAAACAAGGATACCGTGTTTATCTTCTCTGGCCATATCTCTTCTGGATTTGATCGGGCCTTGCTTTCCCATGCTATGGCTTCCTTCCTGCTCGGAAAGATCTTCTCCTTCCGCTTCTCGTTGATTCTCACTTGGGCCACCCAATTTTGACCTTTTTTGTATGGCATTGATAACCTCCTTTTCAAAGAACAGTATACGGCGTCCCAAGCGTACTCCACCTAAGAATGCATAATACGCTCTGACCGTTTTTACGTCAAGTCCAATATAACGAGCCATATCTTCTGGACGTAGTACCCGGCCAAGCTGATCCTCCATCATGGGATTGTGAAGCCCGTGCACCTTCTGTATTTCTTTATCTATTCGGTTTTTATTTGCCATACAATTACAAGCCCATTCCGTGACGATTTATTAACGTCTCCATCTCATTATAAGCCTTAAAACACAGAGCCTGGCGAGATCATAGGTCTGAGAATTATGGTTCCCGCTATGGAATCCGCTAAAGACGCCGTCGAATGCACCAGCAAATGATCATACAACCGTAGAAACATTATGAACAATGGCGGGTAGATAAATCAGCGCAAAAATTAATATGATTGCGATGAATATATTGCGCCAGTTAAGCTTGCATATTAACATCCCTACTTCTGTGTGAATTCGAAAATGGTTTTAAATTCAAGCCGGTCAACGGGAACGGAACTTTCTCGGACTGGGAGGGTGTTATTTGCGGATAATATTTGCCCTTCCTTGAATATATATTACTTCTCAAATGGCGGGATTTGTAAAAATTTTAGATATATTACTTCCTCGAATGTTTTTTTACTTTTTTTGACGGTTATCACAAAATAATCGGCATCGATGTCAGGTTGAAACCTGCAATTTATGGAAGGCTGTTTTTCGGATGACAGAGGGTGTTTGTAACTTCCTCCTCAAACTACCATCTTTGATTTTCATTGTAGATTTCCCCTGAAAATTAATTAAC
>PLLV01000226.1 GCA_003142295.1 Syntrophaceae bacterium | reverse complement strand
CGCCACCCGACTATTCTAAAAAATTGCAGAACTGTATCTCAAAATGTGGTAGAAGTTTCGGGGGCAGGTCAAAGGAGCGACCTTGTATTTTACGCTCCCGAAGAGAAGATAAGAATCCGTCATTTGGGTTAAGACAGAAAAAATGACGAAACTGAAAAATACCTCCATTGATAAGAATAAAGCCATACGCGATTCTGAACAGCGCTTCCGTCATATCTTTGAGCACTCGCCCGCCATGGTGTATCTCACGGATGTCGATGGGGTCATACTGGATATGAACGTTGCTGGCGCTAGGATGCTTGGCTACGACTCCCCGCGAGATCTCCTCGGTATCAAGTCATCTCTCCATGTTTATGCCGATCCTAAAGACCGCAAACGATTCCGGGAAATCATCGAGCAGACGGGTTCTGTCCAGGATTTTGAGACCCGGTTTCGCAGAAGGGACGGCACGATCATAGACGTGAGGATTACCTCCACTATACGCAAGAACAAAAAAGGCGGTGTGGAGGGATATGAGGGATTCATCATCGATGTCACGGACCGGAAGCAGGCCGAGCGGGCACTCCAGGATTCCGAAGAAAAGTATCGCACCGTGGTGGATAACTCCCTTTCCGCAATCTTCATTCACCAGGGTGGGATCTTCCGCTTCGTTAACCGCCGGTTTGCGGAAATGCTGGGGTATGACAATCAGGAAGATATTGTTGGAAGACCTTTCTGGGATGTCGTCCATCCGATTGATCGGGCGATGGTCAAGGAAAGAGGACTCAAACGGGAGAAATCCGACTTTTCGCCATCGCGCTATATTTTCCGGGCGATAAAGAAAGATGGCACGATGATCTGGGTGGATTTGAGGGCAACCCACGCCACTTATATGGGAGACGCAGCAGTGGTGGGAAACCTTATTGATATCACCCAGAGCATCAGGGCCGAAGAGGAGGTCCGCAACCTGTCGATGCGGCTCATAGAGGTCAGTGAGGATGAGAAGAAAAGGCTTGCCGCCGACCTCCACGATGAATTGGGCCAGGCCCTCACGTCACTGCATTTTGATCTTGAGTCCTTGCAGACATCATTCGGCGCAAAACTCAGCGGACAAAAAAAGCGATGCCAGAGACTGATACGCATAGTGGAACAAATGGCGGATAATGTGCGGAAAACTACTTCCTATCTTCGTCCGGACCTACTGGATCATCTAGGACTCGTACCAGCGCTGGAATGGTCTATTCATGACTTCACCGCCAGGCGGACTGAAACGGAAGTCGATTTTCAGACCCTCGGCCTGAAGAAGAGGCTAAACCCAAAGATTGAACTTGCTTTATACAGGCTTTTTCAGGAATGCATGACGAATATCTCCAAGCACGCGAAAGCCACGCGGGTCGAGATCATGTTGACTTACAGCCATCCCCGCGTCATCTTCATCGTCAGGGACAACGGCGTAGGACATGAGCCGTCGAAACGCGGAACAGCAAGCGCCAAATCCCCTGGAGGCATCGGTCTCCTCAGCATGAAAGAAAGAGTTGCTTCCCTCGGAGGCTCTATCGACATCGCTTCCGCACCGGGAAAGGGTACGACGATACGGGCTGAGATCCCTGTGGGATAGATAGCAAAAATGAAAAAAATCAGAATCCTTATTGCAGATGACCATGCTATTGTGCGGGATGGACTCAGGCAGCTTCTGAACAGTCAGGCAGACATGGAGGTGACCGGCGAGGCGGAGGATGGCCGGGAGGCGTTGAAAAAAGTTAAGACTCTGCGTCCTGATGTCATCCTTCTCGACATCGCCATGCCGCGTCTTAGCGGCCTTGAAGTAATAAACCTGATCCGTGAAACATCAACTGAAACGCAGGTCGTGGTTCTCTCCATGCACGCAAAGGAAACCTACGTACAGCAGGTCTTGGCATCGGGAGCCCTCGGCTACGTCCTCAAAGCCTCACCGAGCACGGATATCCTCGAAGCGATACGGACGGCTCACCGGGGTGAGTATTTCCTCAGCTCCCGCCTGAAGGCGGAGGTAATAGGCCAGTATTTGAAGACACGGCCGGCGGCTGTGGCGGTTCGTGGCTACGACCTTCTCACTGAAAGGGAACAGCAGGTTTTCCGCCTGGTCGCCCAGGGCCACTCAACAGCCCAGATTGCCGAAATCCTTTGCGTGAGCGCCAAGACTGTGGAAAAGCATCGTACCGGCCTCATGAACAAGCTTGGTGTACATAATCGTATGGAACTCCTCAAATACGCCATCAAGATCGGCGTGGTGGATCCTGATCTCTGGGAGGACTGATTGCAAGGACAGAAAGTTTGTATTTCCACGTCATGGTACGAAGAACTATGAAAGAAAATCTGAAGGTGTTTTGGGGTTTGTTATTCATCCTGGCGCTGTTTGGTCCATATATCATGGGCGTCTGGGATGACTACGGGTATGGAGGAGTTGTTGTGGCCGCTGTCGCTTTGGTGCTGAGCCTTATATCCAGTCGTCAAGTCCGTCCAACCTTCTGGTGGCGGGGCTTGAGAAGAAAGAGGAAAAAAGAGGTTCCTGCAACAAAAGAGAATTCCACTACCGCCGGGCGACACCCTTAAATATCGGGATTAAATTTACCGGCTTATCCTTCCATCCATTCGTCTTCCTTCCCTTTACTCAAAAATAGAAACTCTAAACAATCTTTTAAAAGTAGGGTTCCCCGCCGCCTAAATGGGGTCTTCCCCCCATTGTTTTCATTGCAGCATGTGTTCTATGAGCATATTCGGAGAGAAGGAAATCCGTCAACAATACAACTGAAAGGAGGAAGGCTATATGGATTGGAGTGTTATCGGAATTATTTTATCATTAGCGTTTATTGTTGTCCTGGCGCTCAGGGGCTGGCACATCATCATCATCGCCCCTCTCGCCGTAGTCATCGTAAGCATATTCTCCGATATGAATATCATGCAGACAATGACAGGACCCTACATGAAAGGTTTCGTCAATTATGCGGGAAGATTCTATCTGATCTTTCTCGCCGGCTCCGTGTTCGGCAAGTTCATGGAGGACGGTCAGGCGGCCCGTTCCATCGCCAACGGCATTTTGAGGGTGATCGGAAAGGAGAGTCCCCTGCGTGTGATGTTGTCTATTTCAATCGTGGCGCTGTGTCTTACTTATGGCGGCGTGAGCTTGTTCGTTGTCATCTTCGCCGTTATTCCGATCGCGCGACCTCTTTTCAAGGAGGCGGATCTTCCCTGGCATCTCTTCATGGCGGCCTTCATATTCGGGGCGGCGTCTCTGTCGATGACCATGCTCCCGGGCACCCCCCAGATCCAGAACATCATGCCCACAAAATACATGGCATCTTCACCCACTTCTGCTCCACTGGTCGGCTTGTGCGGAGCGTTTATTGTCGCTACTTTTAACATTTTCTATTTCCGCTACATATTGAAGAAGGCAAAGGCAAAGGGCGAGGTTTACGAGGAACCCGCAGTCGGCCTTCTCGGAGCAGGAGCTTCCGCTTCCGGGCCAATGCCCAATGTATGGTTAAGCCTGGTACCGCTGGTTGTCGTTCTCGTGCTGCTCAACGTTGATATGCCCTATATCAAGAAAGATGTCGTTCTTGCCTTGACGGGCGGCGTTGTTGCCTGCATCATCCTGTTCTGGAACTATTATACCAAGATCCTGGACACCTTGAATAAAGGCGCCCTGAACACAGTCATTCCCATCGTCAACACCTGCGCCGACGTCGGCTACGGCATGGCCGTGGCGGCAACTGCAGGATTCAAAGTCGTCTCTGCCTGGCTGCTGACGCTTCCCATGCACCCCATCATCTCCCTTTCCGTCGCCACGAATATCATGGCGGCAATCACCGGGTCCGCATCAGGTGGCCTCGGGATCATCCTGGAGACCATGGCTCCAAAATACCTCGCCCTCGGTCTGAGCCCCGACCTGATTCACCGGATTGCAGCGATGTCCTCCGGCGCATTCGATGCGATGCCTCATAATGGAGTCGTCATTACTGTGCTTGCTGTCTGCGGTCTTGTTCATGCCAACGCCTACAAGCATATCTTTTGGGGACACGTCATCGCGACGACCATAGCCCTTTTCTTCGCGATCCCGCTGGGTATCATGATTTACGGTTAATCGGCAAGCGGGGAGGAAAAGCACATGAAGAAGACTGAGATTAAGAAAGTCGCAGTCCTCGGGGGAGGGATGATCGGATCGAGCTGGGCGACCAACTTCCTCTGGAAGGGTTTCCCCGTACACATCTATGACATCAGCGATGAGGTTTTAAAAACCGCCCGGGGCCGCATCCTGGGTAACATGAAATATCTCGTCGGGAAAGGCATTCTGACGGCAGATAAGATGAACGTCGCTCTCAGTCTTGCGAAATATACGACGAACATTGAAGAGGCCGTAAAGGGTGTTCAGTTCATCCAGGAATCTGTCCTCGAGAATTATGATGTCAAACAGGCCTTGCTTGCGGAGGTGGAGAGGCACGCGGCGATAGACGCCATCTTCGCGAGCAGCACCTCCGGTCTCCTTATAACGGAGATTGCGAAAGGCTCTAAGCACCCCGAGAGATGTATCGGCGCCCACCCTTACAATCCCCCTCACCTTATCCCGCTTGTCGAGATTAATAAGGGACAAAAGACGGCAGAAGAAACGGTGGAGAAGACCTACGCATTCTATAAATCCATCGGCAAGGAACCCGTAGTCCTCCAGAAGGAGGCCCTGGGCTTCATCGCCAACAGGCTGGCCATGGGCATTTACCGGGAAGCCGTCGATCTCGTGGTAAGGGGTGTCTGCTCTGTGGAGGATGTAGACAAGGCTGTATGCTTCGGACCGGGACTGCGCTACGCCCTCATGGGTCCAAATCTAATCTACCACCTGGGAGGCGGCCCTCATGGAATTCAGGGTCTCCTTAAACACGTCGGGCCTTCGATAGAGCTGTGGTGGGGCGACATGGCGGTCTGGAAGAAGTGGCCGCCAGGCTGGGCTGAAATGGCCCAGGAAGGCGTCAACAAGGAAATGGCCAACCGTGCGCCTGAACAAGGCCGTAACAATGAAGAGATCACCAGGTGGCGCGATGACGGCCTCATTGAAATTCTGAAATTTTTGAAAAAAATCTGATGGAAATGTCTATTCCTCCCAAGAGGAAAAGGAGGGAAATCCGATGGACTGGAAACAAATATATAACAGCAAACTTGTCTCTGTCGAGGAAGCAGCCTCCAAGATTGGATCAGGAGACAGAATCTGGATGTCTCCATGTTCGGGAGCGCCTATACAGATAGCGGAAGCCCTTGCAGATCGTGTAAGCGAACTCAAGGATGTCCATATCGTAACAGGCCTGGCATTACATCCCTTCAAGATACTGAAGTCGCCTGAATATATCGGCCGCATTAATTTCCACACTATATTTATGGGGCCTTACGAAAGGGCCTTCTTCAAAGTTGGGAACGTAAACGTCAACTCAGTTAATTTCTCCAAGACGTATATAGCCATGAGGGATTATTATAAAATTAATGTCCTTCTCGCCGATGTTTCGCCTCCCGATGACGAGGGTTATCTGTATTATGGTGCAATGGGAGTCGGGTGGAATGGAACCGCTGCCGATCAGGCGGAAAAAATTATCGTACAGGTGAATAAGCATCAGCCAAGGGTCCGGGGATTCGAACACAGAGTTCATGTAAGCAAGGTGAGCTACATCTGTGAGTTTGACCACGCGTTGCCGCCACTTCCGCAACCGGAGCCCACTGAGATTGACAAAAAAATAGCAGAATTGCTTGCCGAACAGATTCCGGACGGGGCAGCGATCCAAATCGGAGTCGGCGGGCTTTCCAATGCGATCGGTTACTATTTGACAGGCAAAAAAAATCTGTCCGTCTACACCGAGATGTTTGTGGATTCGATGCTGGATCTCGTCAAGAAGGGAATTGTCACGGATAAAATCGTGGCAGGATTCGGTCTCGGCAGCAATGAACTTTACAATTTCATGGGAGACGGCAGGGTGGAACTGAGACCGGTCAGAATCATCAATGACCCAAATGAAATCGCGAAAATTGATAAACTTATTTCCATCAATGCGACACTGATGGTTGATTTGACGGGGCAGTCCTGTTCCGAATCGCTCGGATTTGCGCAGTATAGCTGCACCGGCGGACAATCAGATTTTACAAGAGGCGCCGCCATGTCAAAGGGAGGAAAAGGATTTCTCTGTCTGCCTTCAACCATCCAGACGAAAGACGGAAAAAAGACTTCCACAATCGCAGCAGTGCTCCCGCCGGGCGCTGTGGTCACCACGCAGAGGTCCGACGTCATGTATGTAGTGACGGAGTACGGGGTTGCGGATCTTTACTGCAAACCGATCGTGGCCCGGGTCAATGCGCTTATTCCTATTGCCCATCCTGATTTTCGTGAGGGATTGAGAAAGCAGGCAATAGAAGCAGGGTTGATCAGGGTATAAGAGTTTTGTGCCGTGTCTGCAGGGCAACCTGAAAAGACAGACATACGGAAATAATAAAGTTAATAGTATAGGAGGAATTTATGGAGAGACCATTCAAACATGTGGCCATCGTAGGCACAGGTCTTCTGGGCACGCAAATCGCCATGCTGTCGGCATATGCAGGCTACAAGGTCAGCGTATATGATACCAGGGAAGGCGCCCTCGATGATACATATGAGAGACTGTTTACGGATTTGAAGGCAAAGGTTGCGAATCCATTCATTCCCTGGGACGATTGGGCAAAATGCAAAAGCAAAATCACCTTCACAACCAAAATTGCCGATGCGCTCAAGGATGCAGACCTCGTAGTCGAAGCCGTAACGGAAGATGTGGAAACAAAGCGCAACGTATTCAAACTCATGAATGAAAACGCGCCTGCCAATGCGATCTTTGCCACAAACAGCTCATCTCTCCCCATATCCAGAATGGAAGACAGCAGCGGCAGACCGGAACGCTGCATCAACACGCATTTCTATCTTCCCTTACAGGGTATGAACATGGCGGATCTCATGGCAGGGACAAAGACTCTCCCCGATGTCATGCAGAAGGGTGAGGAATGGATTCGTTCCCTAGGTGTTGTGCCTTTAAGGGTGAAGAAGGAGATTCTGGGCTTCTGCTTCAACAACGTCTGGCGGGCGATAAAAAAGCAAGCCCTCTACATGTGGGGGAATGATTTTGTCGATTTCCGGGATATTGATCGCGCCTGGCGAATCTTTACGGGCATGAAGGTGGGGGTTTTTGGACTGATGGATACAGTCGGCCTGGATACAGTCTATAACATCGAAATGGTCTATTACGAGGATTCGAAAGATCCCAAAGACAAACCACCCGATGCTCTTATGGAGAAAATCAAGAAAGGCGAACTGGGCGTGAAGAGCGGGAAGGGATTTTACACGTACCCGAATCCCGAGTTTCTCCAGCCGGACTTCTTGAATCCGAAAAAATAGAATATTCACAAGGAGAAAGCGTATGAAAGAGAAATCCATCATAACTGCGGCCATCACGGGGAGTATCCACACTCCGACAATGTCCGATTATCTGCCCATCACACCGCAGCAGATTGCCGATGAGGCCGTGATAGCTTACGAGGCCGGTGCCGCGGTCTGTCACGTTCATGCTCGCAATCCCGAGACCGGCATGCCCGTTCCCGATGTAAATATCATGAAGGAGATCATCACGGAGATCAAGAGCCGCTGCAACATAGTCATCTGTATTACTACGGGCGGGGGGCTGGGAATGACGACGGAACAGCGCGTCGCACCGGTGACCCTCTACAAGCCGGAACTTGCATCGTTCAACGCCGGTTCCATCAACTTCGCTCTCTTTCCAGTTATCCCGAGATACAAGGAGTGGAAGTTTGAATGGGAGAAACAGTATCTCGGCATGACAGAGGATTTCATCTTCGCCAATACCTTCAAGTCCATGAAGGAATACTGTGCGAAGTTCAATGAAACGGGGACGAAGCCCGAATTTGAGATCTACGACGCCGGCATGGTGAATAACGTTGCCTTTATGATACAGGCAGGCTACATCAAGGCACCAGTTTACATCCAGTTCGTCATGGGCGTCATGGGCGGCATCACGCCGAGTTCGGAGAATCTGCTGTTTCTTGTCGATTATGCGAACAAGATGATCGGTGATTTCGAGTTTTCCGTATGCGTTGCAGGACGTGCCCAGTTCCCCATTTGCACGCAGTCCCTGCTTATAGGCGGGAATGTCCGTGTAGGTCTTGAGGATAACCTTTATCTCGATAAAGGCCGAATGGCGAAGAGTAATGCGGAGCAGGTCGCCAAGATCGCGCGCATAGCCCGTGAGCTTGGAATAGAACCCGCCACGCCGGACGAGGCAAGAAAGATCCTGCATCTCAAAGGAATCAATAAGGTAAATTTCTGAATAGCAACGTGCCCCCATCAGCAGTCAGGGTGGGGGTCTCCATTTTCCAACTCACCACTCACTCGTCACTAAAAAATTTCTCATCCGATGCCGCCGAAACCGAACAGGAGTGAGAAAATCGTGCAATACTAAGGATTCTGCAACACTATCAGAGACCACATTTCAAATGGTAATCCTCACATTAAATCTATACCGAGCATTAAGGACTCGTAGGTGT
>PLLV01000045.1:202-3814 GCA_003142295.1 Syntrophaceae bacterium | reverse complement strand
GATGCGCCTCAAGCGGAAATATCCCCGCTGGTATATACGGAGGCTCGCGCAGGAAATGGGGCTTGCAAGGACCAAAGAGCCTGACTGGAGCAGGCAGGAGATCATGTATCTTCTCGATCATTACCACATCTGCGGCTATACGGCCCTGCGGAACGCCCTAAAGAGAATCAACGGCGGTTTCGCCAGGTCTACAACCGCGATCTATCTGAAGGCCAAGCGTCTCATGATCTGTAAATCCGATCAGGGTTATACGATGCTCGGTGTCTGCGCTCTTCTTGGCGTCGATCACCACAAAGTCAGGAAGTGGGTTTCCAAAGGTTATCTAAAAGGCAAACCCAGGGGGACAAAGCGTAAGAAGTGCCAAGGCGGCGATATATGGTTCTTCGATTCCGCCTGGTTAAGGTCGTTCATCATCAGGCATCCGGAAGAGATTGACCTCCGAAGGGTCGATAAAGACGCCTTCATCGGGATCCTTGCATGCAATATCGAGGAGCTCATGACTATCTGCCGTTGCCCGAACTGCGGTGATGAATACCAGAGAATGATGAACTGGACTGGTAAAGGCACTCCGCGGATCAGGTGCGACAGCTGCCGGGAGCTCGAAAACATCCATATTCTGGACTATGAACTCGGTAGAATGGAGGTAACAAATGCGAGTTTCTAAACTGGGAGACCTCATGCTCGATGTCGGGATTGCTGTGAGGGTTCTTAACCGGTGGTCTTTGACCGAGGTGGAACCTGACCTTTCTCCAAGACAGGCAGAGGAAATAAGGGCAATGAAGGCGGAACTGTATTGCAATACCGTGACCGAAATTGCCGGCTTTCTTAAAGACGAGGGATACATCGTCTTTCCGGGCGAACTGTCCCTCCCCTGTGAACGGAGCGTTCCGGCCCCGGTAAATGGATAGCACAAGAAAGATCAGCGTCAACGAGCTTTTGAACCAGGTCATTGACGCGTTCAGGGAGCCGGGGAAGCTGGCCGTAACGATGGCGGAAACCCAGAGATGGGTCACGCCGTCATCGAAATGGTCCATATCCAACCAGATGCTGCTGGCGCTTGCGAACACGAGGGATGCCCGCGGTATCCAGCAATGGAATGAAGCCGAACGGAGAGTTAAAAAGGGAACTAAGGCCGTCTATATCCTTGCTCCCATCACTGTCAAAAAGGAAGTGGAAGAAGTCATCGACAATCCAGACGGCACAAAGGATACAAGAATTTCCGAAGTTCCTGTAGCCACCATGTTTCGTCCGGTCCCCGTGTTCAGAGTTGAGGATACGTTAGGATGGCACGCGGAGAAACAATGCTGGGAGGAGATGCCGCTTTCGTATAATCCCAGAACGCTGCCTTCTCTTATGGGCAAGGCCGAGGAATGGGGTCTCCAGGTNNCCAGAAAATACGGCTGTCGAGCGAGGAGCCAACGGTATTCTACCATGAGCTTTCTCACGCCGCGCACCACAGGCTGACAGGAGACGAGTTCAAGGGCATTCCAAAATGGAAACAGGAGGCGGTAGCCGAATTGGCGGCGACCGTGCTNNTACATCAGCGGATACGCCGAGGACTGCACCAACATCCCTAAGCTCTGCATGAGTATTCTCAAAGACACCGAAAAGGTGCTCCGAGAGATACTCGATCTGCCAAGGGATTCACAGGAACTTACATCCGTATCAGGATAAAGGAGATGCAATGGGAATGATTGATTTTTTCAAGGGACAGGTGCGCGAAATGGGATTGGCAAAGGTGGCGCTGCTGATGTTGCGCGATCTTACAGTATTGTTTCTCATTATAGCGGTCGCCTGGATCGCCTTAACGGGAGCTTTGTTGAAATAGAATCAAAGAGCGGGCTCACGGCTAAGATATATATCAGGAGGGTAGGCTCAACTACCCTCCTGCCCGCAAGAAAGGAGAAATTTAGAATTGAGGTTTGCTGGCCAAGCTAAGATGGGATACTACCCGACACCCGGGCAGGTCATCCCTTTAATAGCAAGCTACTTGAAACGAGAGTGTGAAGGTTTGATCAGGGTACTTGATCCTTGCGCCGGTACTGGTGTCGCTGTGAAAAAAATCGGAGACGCCCTGCAGGCGGAAACCTGCGGTATAGAAATCGACCAGGAACGCGGCGACTTTGCAAAAGGCGTCCTGGATCGTTGTCTTGTCACCGATTACCAGAACACCAGGATCAGTCACGGGTCATTCAGCCTGCTTTGGCTCAATCCGCCTTATGACTGGGCAGCCCGTGACAATGACATCGAGAAGTCTGAACGGTATGAGAGGACATTTCTGCGCGACTGCGTTACATATCTCTGCCCCAGGGGGATCCTGGTTTACCTGATCCCTCAGGGACGGCTGGACGGCCGTATCGCGGGCATGCTCTCTTACCGTTTCGAGCAGATCGGCGTATATCGCTTTCCTGAAGATGCTTACAAAGCCTACCGTCAGCTTGTCGTCATGGGCGTGTTGAAGAATATGCCTGATAAGGACGATGCCATGGCGGAGTACCTGAAAAACTGCGGAAGCTTCAAAGTAACTGTTCCTTACCTTCCGGAAAATCCACCTCATGTTTACGAGGTCCCCCTGACACCGTCGAGAACTGATTTTGTGTTCCGTGCCAGAGACATCGATCCACAGGAACTGGGGGAAGAAATCCAGCGCTATGGTTTGTTTGATCACATCCGGGACATAACAACACCTTTGAGAATGACCGAGAAGATCAGACCGATCATGCCTCTGCGTCATGGGCATCTTGCCCAGATCCTGGCATGCGGCTTGATGAACGGCATTGTCTGGGACAGGAAAAAGAAGAAGCCTCTTCTGATCAAAGGAATCACCAAAAAAGAGGTGGAACACACGTTCGAAAGTGCGGGCAATTACGAAAAGCATATCGAAACGGACAGGATCAAGATCACCATCAATGCCTTCAACAGGCGAGGTGATATGTTTACCATCCAGTAACAAACACCATTATAAAACAGAAAGAATAGAATAGAAAAAACAGAAAGGAGGCATCGGATACGCTCTATTGTATACGTGCCACAGGCATCAAAGCATATTGTTCGGACTTAATCGTCGACCAGGACATGGAAACAGTCTGTTTCATGTCTGTATGCGGTTANNTGGATGTTGATGGCGTTGCTCATTACCTCAAGTGTTCACATACGAGCTACAAGGTCCAGATGAAGAAACTTCCATCCGGCCTGGTTCATGCCGTGCTAATCCTTAAACTCGCTCTTCCTTCAAACACAAACAACGGCGGAAAGCAGAACCGCTTTCTTGTCATCACAAAAGACGATCGGGATATCCGTCCCCTCTTCTTCCGGCACCTCGATGAGATAACAGAAATCCCCCTGCATCCTTCATGGACAGGCTGGCTCTGGAATGCATTCAAAGAGCAGGAAGACTGGTTAACAGAACAGCAGACCCTGGCGGGCGACTTCAAAGGTTACCTCTTTGATTTTCATCCGACAAATCTTCAGGACCTCATATCAGGGGCCATCAGGAGAAAAGTGCCGGAGATCGTGAAGTGCATGAAATATAACGGAGGAAACGGCGATGGAACAATCGATCGCGCTTAGAGACTTCTTGAACGAGTACGGGGAAAGCATGGCCGAAAAAGT
>PLLV01000045.1:0-171 GCA_003142295.1 Syntrophaceae bacterium | reverse complement strand
GCCTTTCCCTTCCCAGGCGGAGATAATCAAGGCTTGCTACAAGTCATTAATCGCGGGTAACAAAGCCAATTACGTCGTCTGTGAAATGGGGACTGGGAAGACCCTTCAGTCTATCGCTGTAGCTCATATTCTCCATAAGATGAAAGGCAGTCGCAGGGTGTTGGTTATCTG
>PLLV01000098.1 GCA_003142295.1 Syntrophaceae bacterium | reverse complement strand
TTTTTTTTGGATCTTCAATCCTGATTGTTAATAGTTTGGCATCAAACTTTGCCTGCAAGAAAATTAAAGGTTTGTATTGAGCTTATTTAGCAGATTAACCAATGTTTCCCTTTCGTCGTCCGAGACCCCCTTGTATGAGTGAGCCCGCAATTTCTGAGCGATGAGATGGAAGTTGGGCTTCAACGCCATTCCCTTTCGGGTTAAGGCGATGAGACTGATGCGACTGTCGGCGGGATCACTCTTTTTTTCCACATAACCCATTGTAATCAATTTGTTCACCAGGGCTGTGATTGTGGACTTGTCCTTGTCGATAATCCTCCCAATTTCGGACATGGGTAAGGGCCCGCGCGCCATCAAAGAGCCCAGGATCTCGCCGTGGGACGGCGCCAATCCTTTGATACGATGGGCCTTCATTTCTTGGGAGAGAAACCGATTGGCCTTGTACTGGATGCGACCGATCAGAAAAATAATGTGATCCTTTTTCATGGAGGCAATATAGTTTGATATCAAACCATTGTCAAGATAATTTATGCTTGGAATGTGTTATGGATGGGCAGAATCGTGAAAACAATATTAGATGAAGGAAGTGATGAAAAAGGGGTGTGGAAAAAAGTAATAATCTCTCTTGGAGAGATTATTACTTTTACTCCCGTGGAAGGCCCTGATGCATTTGAATGTCAAAGGCTTTGCCTTGGGAAGATAATGCTTCCGGAGTTGAGGATAAACCCCGATCAGAAATCAGCATTCCTCTTTCCTGTATGTAACCACATGACAATGGACCGTTGACGATCCGCTGAAAAGAGGCGCGACTAACGCATGCCGTGGGACCGGCGCGATTTCATTTGTGGCGAATCAACAAGAAACGGGAACTGGGAAAGATCCTTCCGTCCTCTCCTCGCGCCTGAAGCGGGCGAGGAAGAGTGGGCATTTCGTGCCGGAGTTTCTTTCGGAACTTTTGTTAAGCCCGGTCGCTTCCCGGAGGGCCGCAAGCGGCCGGATCCCTTGCCGGCGGCCGGCGCTGGTATCGTGTAATCGAAATTCGCCAATATCCGCCTTTCCAGCTTTTCACCAAGAACATTTTCGATGCTCCACACAAAAGCCCTGTCCGGGCGCGTCACAAAGGTGAACGCATCCCCGGTTCTGGCGGCCCTGCCGGTGCGTCCGATGCGGTGCGTGTAGGCATCGACCGTGTCAGGCATGTCATAATTGATCACATGTGATATCTTGGAAACATCGATGCCGCGGGCTGCAATGTCGGTGGCCACGAGTACCTGGTATTTGCCGCTGCGAAAACCATCGAGCGCCTCCTGCCGTTTGTTCTGGGGCAGATCGCCCTGCAGCGCAGTCACAAGAAACCCGGATCTTTTCATCTGCTTTGCCAGGCGCGTCGCGCGGTCCTTGGTGCGCGTAAAGACGAGCACGGACGCTGTGTCCGTGCAGCCCAGAATCTTCATCAAAAGAGATGTCTTGAGATGCGGATCGACAGGATAGATGGCATGGGAGACAGTAGATACCGGGACCCCATCGCCGACCTGAACGGTGACGGGATTGCGCAGTATGCTCTCTGCCAGGTCCCGGACATCATCGGGCATGGTCGCCGCGAAAAGAAGAGTCTGCCGCTGAACGGGCAGACGCTTCAAGATATTCTGGATATCCGGCAGAAATCCCATGTCGAACATTCGGTCCGCCTCGTCCAGGACAAGCACTTCAATGCGCCTTAAATCGATCAGGCCCTTATCCATAAGATCGATCAGACGTCCGGGGCAGGCCACAACAATATCCGCTCCGCTGCGGAGCTTGCTGATCTGGAGGTTCTGGTTCACGCCTCCATAGATTGTGACGCTCTTCAATTTCGTATAGCGGCCCAGCTGACCAATGGCCTCATGCGTCTGCTCTGCCAGTTCTCTCGTCGGTGCAATGATTAGCGCCCGGATACGCTTCCGCGGCCCATCCATCAGGCGCTGTAGGATTGGAAGAACGAAGGCAGCGGTTTTCCCCGTTCCGGTCTGTGCCTGTCCCATGACATCCCTGTTCTGAAGAATGGGAGGGATAGCTTGTATTTGAATCGGTGTGGGCTCTGTGTAGCCGAAAGCCCTGACACCTGATTCGATGTGGGGGTGTAGATTAAACGACTCAAAATTCATTGTCATTCCTTTTTTCTCTTTATTGCCAAGTACAACCTTGGGACGGATGATTGATTGCTGATGCTCAATTGTTCGAGGTCTCCCTGGGCTGTTCGAATATTTGGGATCCGTCGGACTCCGTCGTTTTATTCTTATCACCCTGCCTCCTCGCCATTTTTTACTTCGCGTTTCGCATGCGCACGAGTTCTTTTTTGCGCTTGATAAACTTGTTCTTACTTTGCTTCGCTATGCTACTCCTGTCGTCGACAGGAATTGACCATACATCTTAAGTAAATCTCTTTTACGTTAAAAAAAATCCCCAAAGAGCCTTCGTCAGCCCCTGGGGACATGAACCAAAACCATCTGCTGTAATATAAGCTTGGGGGTAATATAAGCTTATCTGACGCCAATGTCAAGCATTAATCTGGAAGATTACTTTGAACGAGTTAGTCTCACTTTTGGGCTTTCTGATGTTGACTATTACGGATTAATAGATCGCTTGATGCCAAGGATGCTGTTAACCACGTTCTGCTTTGAAAAATGACCGTTCGACAAATAAAACATTCCGTCTTCATAACCCAGGAGACGGCGCCTGATTTTATGCGGCGGCAATCCCTTCTGTTGGAGCTCCAGCGTCTTATCCTTAAGTTCTTCCATATGTTGAATCTTGGATTTCAGCGACCCTCCGCCATTTTCGACAACCCCTTTGAGCCCGCAGAAAATCGTCTTAATATCAAGGGAGGCTAAGTTCTTCAATGATTCCAGCGTCAGCCAAAAATCCTCGTCGGACCTGAGATACACCAGCCTTTTGCCACAGAAAATGTCACCCGAAAACAGCCATCCATTCATAGGTTCATAAAGGCAGATGTGGTCTTGAGAGTGCCCCGGTGTATGGATGACCTGCAGGGTATGGCGGGCAGTAGATATTTCGTTGCCAATCGGCGTGCCGTGCGATGCCGCCGGCCTCCCCCACACCACTTTGCGATAGAGCTGCAGCCGGATCCTTTCCGGATTTTCCATAAAGGACAGGGCGTCGGGATGCGCAAAGACAGGAACTCCGAATTTTTCCTGAAACAGGCGGTTGTTGCCTATGTGGTCTTCATGGTGGTGCGTGTTGACAATGGCGGAGCATCGATACCCGTTTAGCTTGGATTTCCATTCATCCTCCACAGAGATAGTGCCGGTATCGATCATGGTGTCGTCTAACTGAAAGGAGTGCGTCTCATAGAGAACCCATCTCTTGTTGCCTGCAATGTGTTTTCCCATCCTGAAGACAGCAATGGGGCCGCATTGTGTAACCCTTAACATCTCATTATCCCTGCGTGTGATTCATGTTGATCTGTCCCCGCTGCTTGTGCCATATTCCATGCTGGAATTCTACTGCTTTATTTTTTGCACCGGCAAGAATAGGTCAAATTCTTATGAATTTTAGAACAGTTTTGTTAACATTGGTGTGTAATATGTTAGAGTCATACGGAAGCCTCCTACGTGCTACCTCCAAGTTTGCACACGTTTGGAACGCTTCAGAGGCCGGGGTTAGGCTTCGGCTTGGCCCGGGCCTCGCCTCTTTCCGCTGATCTCTGAGTTATCCGATTATCTCTTCTCCTGCATTTCTGCCGAATTCTTCAATAGCAAAAGCTGTTCAGACAAGGGCTGTTCCCCGTTCGCGAAGCAGATTGGCGACGCAGATTTGTTGGAACGGTCTGCGCGCATTTACCAAAGGAGGGTGAAAGCGATCCTGACAATAAGTAGGGACCTCCCCCCCGATCACGTGACGGCAACTTACTGGGGATAACGAGGCTGGTTCCAGGACAAGAAGGGATATTCAATATCCGTTTTCATTTGTGATTTAAGAACGGAACAGCTTAGAGGAAAGGTATCCAGGCGATATGATGGACGACGCTATTTAGGATATTCTTAGGTAGAAACCAAGTTCTGAATCTATGTAACCTGGAGGATCACAAAATTTACAGCCGACGTAACGTCCTTCGACTTCAGATACAACGGCTTTTTTTCTGATAATGGAGCTTCTCGGGTTATCCAATGTGAATTGGAGATTTATTTCTTCTCCTTCCGCTAAGGGGTCTTTCCTAATCATTTCAAACCTGCACCCCACCATGGACAGATTTCTTACGATCATTTTCCCCCAATGACCCTCAGGAGTGGTTCTGTAGTATAATCCTTCAAGTTCTGTATCCGTTCTGAAGAATTTTCTGAACTCAAGTTTCACTTCAGAGTCGTATCCGCAGATACAACTCATTCTTGCTGAGCCTATATGGTCTCTATACTTTACCACGGATTGCTTCCGTGAATCACCGCACTTCGGACAGAGGAAGGTCACCATGCCGGCATCGTCGACATACAGTTTCTTGATGCTATTGTTTGACACATTTTCTCCTGCATTCATTTTCATTCTGTTCTTTTAATTAATACACTATTTCCGCAAATACAATACCAGAAAAATACCGTTAATATACTAGTATAAAACTATCATTCCGCAGAAATAGCATATCCAGGACCGGTTCTTCTTCTCAAATTGGCGTATCCCTTCCATGCCATTGAGAGTCTCTTATGACGATTCCTTTACGCTATCAAAATCAACGACTCTATTGCGCCCCTGCTGCTTGGCTCCATAGAGGGCGTTGTCGGCTCGATGGATAAGGGACTGATGATCGACTACCTCCTTATCCAATCCCGCAACGCCGATGCTGACAGTTATACTAATGGCCTGTCTTTTCTCATATTCGTTAGCCGGAACCATGATTGATTTTTCCACGGATCGGCGCAGACGCTCAGCTAATTCAATCGCGCTGGAGACAGAGGTGTGCGGTGCAAGAACGGCAATCTCTTCACCCCCGTAACGGGCGACGATATCCGTATCTCGTACCTCTCTGAAAAGCAGCTGGCCCAGGCTCATTAAGACGCGGTCTCCAATCTGATGTCCGTAATTGTCATTGACGATCTTAAAATGGTCAATGTCAAGCAGCAGCATGGAGAGCTGCATATCGTATCTGCGAGCTCTGGAAATCTCTTCTTCCGTCCTCCTATCCAAGTATCTGCGGTTGTGGATACCGATCAAATGGTCAGTAACGTTTTCATACTGAAGGGCGGCCATCTGCTTTATTTCGATGGCCGTCTGCAGAGCGAGTGTACCGACAAATAGTATTAAAACGGCGCCGAGAAAGAATACAGCCGGTACTACGAGATTGAAGGCGTTATCGTATTCCATCCAATAGAGGAAAGTGAAACACACATACCCCATGATGAAAAAGAGGATCAGCGCTCTTAGGTCATTCCATCTTTTTCTCAGCGCCCCCTCAGGCAGTTGTCCAACGAGACGCTGTATTGGGAAAAAGGAAACGCAAAGAAGACATGCGCCCAGCAACAATACCCCATTTATTATATAAATAGTTACATCTTGCATACAAATTTCCTCAACGGCTTTAGTTTTTTAGTAATCGCAAAATAAGAGCTGATAAGACAGCCACAAACGCGCCTGGATGTCTGAAACCCGTTGTTAAACATGAGAATATACAACGACGTATCGACATCCTGTCGAACCGCAAGTTGCATTCCATTGATATCGTTGCCTTCCTTTATCATATTATCGGTGACCTGCCCAGCTAACTTTATGACAAATTTAAAGTTTTTTAATTTTGCCTTGAGATGCCATGATGCCTGCGAAAACTTTTCTGCCGGGTTTTAGCTCAAAAGGGCGAAATAGAGATTTCAGCTCGTAGTCTCTTCACGTATACGTGGTGATTTAAATCTCTGTTTCGCACTTGATTCGGAATACAAATATTGATATATAAAAAAATCTCNNTCTCTTCTCCCGTTCGCCGGCAGTAAAAGGCGGTAGTCATAATTCGTTGTCAAGGGGAAAACCAGTGCAGCAAGAAGGCAGGTGCCGTTATAGAAATAATCGTTCCGGGTCGTTTCAGCATATTTCTGAACAGTAAAACAATAACTGTAAAGGCAGGTAAGTGACAGATGCATTTCAAGAAACCCTTCGTTTTCTGTGTGATGATTGTGATGATATTGATTCTTATGATGTCCGTCTCCTGCTCCAGGTCAGGTGAAGATGCAAAAAAAGGAGCTGCATTGGAGGTAAAAAGCACAGCCTTCGGTCACGCGAAGTCGATGTCAGACAAGTATACCTGTGACGACGTGGACATATCGCCTCCCTTAGAGTGGAAAAATGCCCCGGCAGGTACAAAGTCTTTTGCCATCATCTGTGAAACACCGGACGCCCCGACGGGCAACTGGGTACAGTGGGTAATCTATGATATTCCTGCCGATATAACGAATCTGCCTCAATCCGTAGCCAGGACGGGGCAACTCGATTTCGGCGCCAGGCAGGGCAAGAATGACTTCGATCAGGTGGGCTATTCCGGCCCCTGTTTGCCTGCAGGCGAGCATCGCTTCTTCTTCAGGGTTTATGCCCTGGATGGGCCGACAAATCTGAAGGCAGGTGTAAAAAAAGACGAGCTCGTTGAGGCCATGAAAGGCCATATCCTGGCAGAAGGCGCATTGATGGGCGTGTATGGACGGGAATAGAGGTCGGAACAGCGATAATGCTGGAATTCGCCGTATCAAGCCTGTCCTCGCGGAGGCGGGGATACAGGGCAGGCTTATCGAGTCCGGAATGACGATAAGAGATTTATTTTCATAGGAGAGGCAAGGGCGAGGGAAGTTTCTGGGAGCTAGGGTCTAACATTTCAAAGCTAATTTCATTAAGGGGGTGTGGTTATGGATTTTTTGACAGGCATGGCTTATGTGGGAATCATCCTTCTTGCTGTCATCAATGCAATCATCGTTTCACGAATGAAGATAGTGTTTCATGGCGAAGAAGAAGGTGATGACGAAAAGGAAGGCTCATGCAGTGTGGGCTGATCCGCAATGCTACGGAATTGCGGCTACCTGCTCCACAGGGGTTAGTTTATACCTTGGTTGTTTTTTTATTTAAAAGGAGAACAGTCATATGGAATACATGGCGAAACATTGGGCAATATTAGTCATCATGATTTTGTATACGGCGGGCTGCCTGGGTATAGGCCAGTGGTTTAAGAAGAGGGCTGCTCAAGATGTCGATGCGTTTTATGTCGCAAAGAGGTCAATACCCGGCTGGGCCATTTCACTTGCCTTTTTTTCTACATTCATCAGCACAAATACATACATCGGGCAGGCGGGGTTCTCGTTTCAGGCGGGTCTGTCCTGGGCGTGGGTCGGCTTCTACTGGACGGTTTTCTGCATGATCTCCTGGCTCCTACTGGGTCCGAGGATGAGGGTACAGACGGCCAAGCTGAAATCCGTCACAATTCCGGATTATTTTGACTACCGTTATAAGAGCTCATTCTCCAAGGCCCTCAGGATATTTTCAGCTCTTATCATCCTGTTTGCTACCCTATGGTACATGACGGCGATTGCCAAGGGTTGCGCCCATCTGTTGACCTCCACCCTTGGCATACCGTACGCTTGGGGGGCATTTCTGGTTATTTTTATTACGACGCTCTACTCAGTCTTGGGTGGCATGTACAGCGTCCTGTGGACGGACGCCGTGCAGGGTCTGATGATGTTCTTTGTGGCCATTCTAATGGTCATGATTCCGGTCATGTACGTGGGCGGCTGGGAACCTCTCATGTACAGCGTCGCCAATACGGCGCACCTGACGGCAAAGGGTCAGCCCATAGGAAACGGCCTCATGACTTTTTGCACCCTCGTTTCTTTCGCATACATCACCAGTATCGGCCTTGCCGTCGGGATGAAACAGATTTCCGAACCACGCTGCCTGATCCGGTTTTACTCCATTGACAATGCGAAAAGCATGAAGTTCGCGATGATCGCCACCCCGATCTTCCTGGGCATTTCCCTTGCCTGCGTCTTCGCGGTCGGCGCCCTCGTCCATGGTATGGCTACGGACCAGGAAGCCTCCTATCTCATCAAGCACACGGACGAAGTTGTCGGGTTCATGCTGGCGAAATTCGGAAATCCCTGGGTAACGGGGATCGTCATGGCGGGTCTATTCGCGGCCGGCATGTCTTCCTTCGCAGCCGTATCGATCATCGTCGGCACAGCCTTCGTTGGCGACATCTGGGCAGTTGTAAAGCCCATGTCTCCGCAGAAGCAGGTTAGTTATACGAAACGGTTAATGTGGATCTACAGCGGTATCGTCTTTGTTCTTGCACTTTACCCCCCTGCCGGTATTGTGGAACTGACGGCGTTTTCGGGGGCCGTGTTTACGGCAGGCTTCTTCCCGGCCGTGTTTGGCGGCCTTTTCCTGCGGTGGGGAACTGGGAAAGGCGCCTTCTATTCCATGATCATCGGTATCGCCACTACCATAATCTGGCGCTTCGGCCTGCGATTTGTCCTTCCCGGCATGAAGGATATCCACGAAATTATACCGGGCTTCATCATATCTCTCATCGCCTATTTCATCATCTGCAAGTTGACGGCAAGCGATATGCCTGACAAGGAACATCTCGATAACGTCTTCCACACAAAGACGAGCTAGTCATGCGTTGTTAATGAGAATGGTGTCCCGCACATCGAGAGTGGGGCACCATTTTTTTCACATCCCCGGAGGTGAACTTATGGGAGCACAGATTATACATGCGAGAGAAGACTGGGAATGCCGCAAGAAGGAATACAAGACGCGGATGGCCAAGGCGAAGGCACTGACGGAAGGGGGCAAAGGCAAGATTGTAGAGCCCTCCCGCGCCGTTGCCCTCCTGGAGACAATTATCCGTCCCGGAGACCGTGTGGCCCTGGAAGGGAACAATCAGAAACAGGCCGAGTTTCTGGCCGATTGTCTCTGTAATGTCAATCCTGCGAAGGTGAACGGACTTCATATGGTCCAGTCGGTTATAGCCCTGCCTGCCCACTGCGAGATATTCGTCCGGGGGATCGCCAAGAAAGTTGATTTCTCATTTTCCGGTCCCCAGGCTGCGCAGGTAACAAGGCTCGTGAATGAATCGAAGATGCAGATCGGGGAGATTCATACCTACCTCGAACTTTTCGCGCGGTACTTCCTCGATCTTACGCCGCAAGTCGCCCTAGTAGTCGGTGTCTTGGCGGACAAGAACGGCAACCTCTACACAGGCCCCAACACGGAGGATACGCCCGCCATCGTGGAGGCTACGCGGTTCAAACAGGGCATAGTTGTGGCACAGGTGGAGAAGGTTACAAGTAAGCTGCCCCGGATCGACATTCCGGGGGGATGGGTCGACTTCG
The DNA here is from genome assembly GCA_003142295.1 of Syntrophaceae bacterium. GTDB lineage: Bacteria > Desulfobacterota > Syntrophia > Syntrophales > UBA2185 > Fen-1135. The sequence goes on along the minus strand of PLLV01000098.1, from coordinate 1,406 downwards.
TCATCCCTACGGGAAAGCCGTGCTACGTCGAGCCCCTCTTCACCCGGGACCCGGCCCAGATCAGGGATGTGCATGTCCTCACGGCCATGATGGTGATCAAGGGGATTTATGCGGAATACGGACTGCGTTCCCTCAACCACGGGATCGGCTATGCCACAGCGGCCATCGAGCTGCTTCTTCCCACCTACGCCGCGCGGCTCGGTCTAAAGGGTAAGATATGCACCCACTGGGCCCTCAATCCTCACCCCACCATGATCCCCGCCATTGAAGCGGGATTCGTGGAATCAATACATTCCTTTGGTTCCGAGGTGGGAACAGAGGACTACGTGTCAGCCCGGTCGGACATCTTCTTTGTGGGGCCAGACGGGAACCTCAGGTCGAACCGGGCCTTCTGCCAGGCTGTCGGGCACTATGCCGTGGATGCCTTCGTGGGCTCCACGCTTCAGATCGACCGGTATGGAAACAGCTCCACTGCCGTAGCCGACCGTATCGCCGGTTTCGGGGGCGCACCCAACATGGGCTGCGACTCGGCCGGCAGGCGCCATTCCAGCGAGGCCTGGGTCAAGGTAGGGCAGGAGAGCGGTATGCGGGCAGGCCTCATTGGCGATATGCCCCGGGGCCGCAAACTCGTCGTCCAGATCCTGGAGACACGTGGGCCGAAGGGTATCCAGTGCTTCGTTGACAAACTTGACGCCTGGGAGCTGATGAAGCGGGCCGGCCTTAAAGTGCCGCCGGTCATGATTTATGGCGACGCAGTCACACAGATTGTCTCCGAGAAAGGAATCGCCCATCTGCACAAGTGCGCCACGCTCGCGGAGAGAGAGGCTGCCATAAAGGCCGTTGCCGGCGACACAGACCTCGGCAAGAAGGCCAAAGCTGACGAGACGGCAGATTTAAGAAGGCGTAAGGTCGTTCAGTTGCCGGAGGACCTTGGGATAGATGTAGGTCAGGCGAACACTTCGCTCCTTGCAGCCCGATCCATGGANNGGCATCTTTACATTGGCCTGCTCTGCGATCGACTTGACCATGAAGTTGGGACCGTTTCCTATGTAAGTGCACGCTCCGAATGTGGCCGACCCCGCGGCCGTTGCCGCTATATACTTCCAGGAGAGACTGTTGAGTATGCGCGGCGCGTCGGCAGCTATCTGGAGCTTTGCCACTTCATCGACGGGCAAGAGTCCGAGCATGGCCTTCACGTGGGTGACATTGTCCACACTCAGGCCGTGAAGCCCGCAGGCGGCGCTCAGGAAGTTCAGGTAAGTAGGGGCGTTATCGAGGAAACTGGACAGAATACCTGACGCCCAGTAGAACTGACCCGGCTCGGTAAGCCCGACCTTCCCCGCATTCAGCTCCAGCCAGTCGAGGACAGGCACCATCGTCGCGAATATGCCAAAGAATAGAATCCC
>PLLV01000036.1 GCA_003142295.1 Syntrophaceae bacterium | reverse complement strand
TGTCAGGTTTCGCTTTCTGTTTGTATATGATGGATTGCAACACAACCCCGGCCTCCGGAAAGGCGTAGTTGGGCAAAAGCCCCTCATCGGTGAAGAAATTATACGTTTCCTTTTCGTTCATCCTCCTGATGATGCTGTTGAGTGCCGCCTTTTCCTGGAAAAGATCATCCATCTCCCTTTCGTAGTTCTGATCCTTGATCGGGTTGCTTTCTTTTTCCTTGATCAGTTGATTTAATTTCTGGACCCGCTTGCGAAGATTGGAGCGTTCTTTATGGATGCTGTTCAAACACTCGATGATACGGTAGATCAGGCTCTGCTTGCCATCCGCGGCACCGTAAACGAATCCGCGGAGATGTTCCCGGGAGTGGTCCGTCAGGGAATCCTGAAACATGGCGGTGAAATCCGCCAGGAGCTGACTGCGGTGAAGCTCAATATACTGGATGAGATTGAAGGGAAATTTCTTCTTGTTTCCATGATCGCCAAGCTGGCTGAGCACTTGGCCGAGACGGTCAGGGATGGCCGTTACAGGGATTCCCGACTCGATCCAGCGATCAAAGCAGAAGGCGGTCATCTGCCTTTCCAGAACGGCCGGGGCGTCGAGAAAGCATCCGGGCGGTTCGATGCCGCCGGCGATCATCGCTTCCGGTTCCGCATAAAAATAGAGATCATGGGGACGGCCATTGGCCACGGTAAAGTTGAAGGCGTTTCCGTTCTTGCGTCCCGAGCGTCCGATGCGCTGTATATAGTTGGATTGGGCGGGCGGGACGGAACAGAGAATCACGGAGGAGAGATCGCCGATGTCGATACCGAGCTCCAGGGTGGGTGTACAGGAAAGAAGATTGGGCGAGCCAGGGGATGGATTCTCTACCATGAAGCGTTTCTCCAGTGCCTCCCGTTTGTCCCTTTTCAGAAGCCCTGTATGCTCCGCCGTAAATATCCTTTGTACATCGCCTTTGGCATAGAGGGTGCCGTAATAGTCCGGCATAGGCGCTTCCCGGTCATACCTGCCCCGGCATGAGAAACGCAGGCAAGCATTGTCCTGCCACAGGACTTCTTCATCGGCGGCGACCGAAACATTATGACTGCACGCCTGACACCGGAACTGAACCACCCGGGTGACGACGCGTAAACGCGCTGCGTTCATTCCCCAGACGGGGAAACCCTTCACATGCCGTTCATCTAATATTCCACTATTCAAGAGCGCCTTAATTACAAGGTCAAAAATCTGTTCTCGATAATCCGGTACTTGGGGATGGATCGGACCGAATGATTTTCGGAGCCAATCTTCGTACCAAGTGATCCCTGAAGCACTCGCACTTAAGAGGGAATCAAAACGGGTTCCCCGCTTTGTGGTCAAAAATGCGGGCGTTCGAGAAAACTTACCGAAATTGGGCATCCAAAGTATTTTATTGATCAGATAATAACCGCCCCAGTTATCAATATATGTATTTAAGACCGGGTGAAAAATGGCGCCTTTCGTCTTCATCTGGATCAAGAGGCCTGCCATAAACTTTGAGACGATTTCTTGATCGAGGTCCCGCAGGAGGCCGATTTCGTTGCGAAGAGCCTCGCAAAGCACATCTGCCGCATTTCGGAGCCTGTCCCGGTCCACACACGCTACGGAAGAATTCGTCTTCTCCAGGGTGCGGCCGATCCGGCTGTTGAAGCCGTATTCACTGATGATTTCCCAATCGATCCTTTTTCGTAGCTCGTCAAGGAGGATTGATCCCGCCGGTAATTTTCCTGTCTCCACCAGCGTTTCGTAATCGTTGAGCCAGGCCATATTCGGAGGGAGAAAAGTGGTAACAAAGTTTTCCTCACCCAGGCGGTCCCGCCAAAAACGGATAAAGGCGGCCGGGATTTCTGTCAGCGATAATTCCGTTGCCTGCATATTCAGGAATTTCTGAATCGCCCCGCGAAGATTGAAGCGATAGGTCCGGGCGGCGAAAAACCCGGCCCGATGGGCGGCATCCTGAACGGAGTCGGAGAAGGTCAGGAGCTTCTTGTCTTGATTGAAGGTTGAGGCATAGAGCTGGCTGATGACGACGCTGGTGAGGCTTGCGGCCCGCGAACCGAGAATGGTCAGGCTGTTGTAACCCTGACAGTAAGGACAATCATGGCTTCCCACCACGGCGTGTTCCTTTTTTCGTCTCAAGTTTGGCATGAAGACCGGAATCAGGTGATCTTTACCGCCACAGGCGGGGCAAGCGTCCTTGACGTGCTTGCCCATGGCAACATGCAGGCAATTGCAGCAGAAAACCCAGCCGAACTCATCCTGGTTGCCTTCCTCCACCTTGGCGTCGTCGGGAAAGAGGACAACCACTGTGGGACTGTAGCGGAAGAACGCGGCGTAAAAATGCTGCAAATCCGAATTGATCTGCTGATCCTGCTCCCGTTTCGTGCCACCCCAGCCCATTGCGCCACACTCCCGGCAGTGGATGACTGGCAGATGATGGCGCTGGTCGTCTTCTTTCAAATCATCGGAAAAATGAAGTGCCGGCGGGCACCGGAGACTGCCGACAATCCGTCGTAGTTCCCGGAGCCAGAGATGCAGGCGGACATTGAGGAAGGGCGCTAGGCCGCTACCGATGCTTGCACGGGCCGCTGAGATCAAGGCGATCATGCTATCCATGACGCGGCGCTTGTATTCCTCTGGCGCATCGGCAAATTCAGGGGTGAAGCGATCAAACAGCAGAATCAGTTCATTGAGAGGAACAATCCGGTTATTGAGAGAGAGAACGAGTTTCCAGAAGAAACCGTGTTTCCTAAGTTTCGCTGTAAGGGTTACAGGCCACGTATCGTCGTCCGCATCAACGGCATCCCCGAACCAAAGCTCGTACTGGGCCTTGAGATAGGCCTGGTCATTCTCATAGCTCTCCGGGCTCAGGGCTTCCAGCTTCTCCGGCGAAATGACGTTGCTGCGCTCGATCTGGTTGTCCGCCAGGAATTCATCTGCCGAAACAAGGGACTCCGTTATAACCGCATCCGGGGCAAAGGTTTCGCCAAATACCTTGCCGGCATACGCGCATATCCTTTGCGTTTCCTTCTCGCCTAAGGTGGCGGAGGTCCCTACACAACAAAGGCTCTCCTTCTCCAATTTCAACCTGCTTTTGAGCCGACGGATCAGGCAGGCCAAGTCGGTTCCCTGGGCGCCGTCAAAGGTGTGGATCTCATCGACCACGAGATATTTCAGCGTCTCCGGCCCATTTCCCTTCCACAGAGGAAAATCTCTGGGTCGGATCAGCAGATAATCCAACATTTTATAGTTGGTCAGCAGGATGTCGGGCGGTGAAAGTCGGAGGGTGTCACGATCGGTGATAATATTCTCATGGCCCATAACCGGGGAGGTATTGGTCCCCTGTTCACTGCCGATGTAAAGCCCCGCCTTAATCTGGTTCTTCAGATTCTGGTTATCATGAATGAGCCGGGACATGCGTTTGGCCTGATCCGTGGCCAGGGCGTTCATCGGGTAGATGATAATGGCTTTGATGCCCGGTTCCCCTCGGTGTCGCCGGCAGTAATCCAGGATCGGATAGAGAAAACATTCCGTCTTTCCCGACCCGGTGCCCGTGGCGATAATGGTGGAGACTGGGTTCTCACCGGCAAGCCGTCGAAAAGCCATTTCCTGATGCAGGTGAGGTGGAAAGAGAAAGGGAATGCCCGTAAAGAAATTCGGACCGATGGACGATGTTCGATAGGGAAGCTTTATCGAGATGTAAGGTCCCTTGAAAATGCCGCCGTCCTCCTCCAGAAACCGATCCATCACCCCGTGGAAGAACGGTGTGGAGACGGGGAAGGTCGTCTTGAGAAAATCCTCAACGCCTTTTTGGACCTGACTGGATAGGACGGATGGGATCATCTATTTCCCCCCGGAGATTATGCCCTCTCTATATGAAGTGATCTCTGACGTACTCTACCTCTTTCAACAATTGTTGAAAATACATTAAATAATGTAACTGCTCAAATTTAGGGCTGTAGGATGGAACAACCAAAGTGGTTCCACCAATTGGTTTGCCCGGTTATCTATCCAAACTTTGATACATTTTCCTCTGCCCATTCAAAAAGCGTATCAGGATCAATTCTTGGTCTGATCATGTTATTGACCGTCAGAAATGCAACAAATTGTCCCTTAACGAATAATCTAGGCGGCGATTGAGAAAACTTGTTATATGGACTTAAATTCGAGAACTGACTCCCATAGGGCGAAAACTTGTTAAATATTGAGTTCTGGGAAAACTTATTGCCGTATGTGCCAAATCGATTAAATATCGATTCCTGATCAAAACGATTAGGATTAAGCTTGCCGAGAAAGGTGCCGTCTTGTGCCTCAATATACGAATCACCCTTGAATTGCCGTGCTTTACTCTCGGATTCTACTATTTGGCCACGCAACAAAGACGGCAAATCATTTTCTAATGTATAAAAGAATGCCTCCGGAGATATCCGGTTAGGTATATGTTGATTCGCAGAGATGTAACCAATAAATCGTCCGTTGATATAAAGCTTAGGTGGTTGGGTGCAGTATGGATTGTTTATGCTATAGGCACCGTACTGACTCCCATATTGGGAGTAAGCATTAAAAATGCTTGTTGTGCTATATTGACTCCCGAACGGGCCGTATTGATTTAGTATTGACTCAGTATCGTAGGCATTGTCAGTAATCTTTCCAAGCAGTTGCCCATCTTCAGCAATCAAATAGGACCCATTTGGCACCTTTGATTCTTGCGCTTGCTCGGAATACAGCTGTGCTAAGATTTGTTCCAACACTTCTTTGGTTTTGTCGGAGGAGGCCATTATTTTACTCCCCCATAAAGTGTTTGAAGGAGCTTTTGAATTTCTTCAGCGGCCTTAGCCTTTGGCAATTGCGTAATTAACATCGGTGCTGTTGCCAGCGCGATATTTTTTTGCCTTATATCTTTAATCTCTTTCAGAGGCCAATACAGCAGACCAGTAGTAATTGCCGATGGCGTTGACCAAGCAAACTGTCCTGTTATCAAGGCGACGACAAAACAGGATATACCAGTTCCAAATAGCACGACGGTAAGAAAAATATACGTCCATTCTATGCGCCTATTTTGCTTAAGCACATCATCAATACGTTCAATTATTTCTGTTGTTGATGCCATTCGACAATTTTTGTCCTTTTTTGATAGCTAACGTAATCTTCAGCGAGCGCGGCTTTTTACGCTCAACTGGAAGAGATTGTTAGGTCTCGTCGTTATCCTTATTATTGCCAGACAGGCCAATTACTCCTCAACTTATGGATTGTCTTCTTTTAGCATGAAAACACGCAATAAAAAAGATATGTTATCCTATCCTGGTTGAAGTATAAAAGACCTTGCCAATTTAGCAAAATTCGTTTAGTCTGAAACCAAGGTAAAAAAATGAAAAAGAACAAGACGCCATCCCTGATCAAGACAAATCCCTATCTGCAGGATCCCGCGGAATGCGACGCCTGGCTGACCCTCTCTGTTATCTCCTCCTCGGCCATTGAGGGCATCAGCGCTGCAGCCTGTCGCGCACTCGGCGTCGCAGGGCCAGCCAAGAAAACTAAGGTTGGCTACGTCGCCTCAACGTCCTCTCGATCACGCCGGTAAGTATCTCCTCCATCGGAGCGTAATCATAAT
>PLLV01000104.1 GCA_003142295.1 Syntrophaceae bacterium | reverse complement strand
ACGAGCCAGATCAGCCACCCTCCGTTGATGACCCGCCGTGTAAGGATCCCTCGTTTCAACCGTCACCGCTATGGCCTGAACGGTCGCTTTCAGAGACTTTCTTATTCGTTCGATACTCTCTTTCCGCTCCGTAATATCCTCATTCATCCCCTCGTAATAGAGGATATGTCCTTTTTCATCGCGAACCACCCGCATGGTCAAGGATACCCAGATTATACTGCCATCCTTCCTGTAAAACTGAGCTTCACAATCTTTTACAGAACCCTTCTCTTCAATCATTTCCCTGACCTTCTTGCGTTCTTCAGGATTGACATAAAGCTGACGGGCTATGTCGGTTACGCTCGTCATGAGTTCCTCGGGAGTTTTGTATCCAAACATCTTTGCCATTGCCGGATTCACCATGATAAATCTTCCTTCCGGTGTTATCTGGTAGATGCCTTCCTGGGCATTTTCAAAGATACTCCGGTATCTTTCCTCGGCATGACGAAGGGATTCCTCCGCCAGCTTGCGCTCGGTGATGTCTATGATGGCGCCTCTTATCCCCACGGCCTTATTCTCATGAATTTTAGGCGAGGCATAGATGAGTCCGATAAACGTGCTGCCATCTTTCCTAAGAAAGGTAAATTCCCGGCCGGGGATTGATGTCCCCTGAATTACCCGCCCCATATTCTCTCCAACTCTCTGCCATTCCTCGGGTGCAAAGAACTGAAGTGAGTTCATACCCTCTTTGTAATCCTCTTGATTATACCTGAAGACTTCGAGGGCAGTGCGATTAAAGGAGATAAGGCCGCCTGTGGCATCAGCTTCAAAAATTGATATTGGAAGGAAATCGGTCAATTCACGGTATCGCTTTTCACTCTCCCGCAGAGCCTCCTCCGACCGCTTGCGCTCGGTGACGTCTTCTATCGTCCCGTCGTAATACTGGATATTACCCTGTTCATCGCGGAGTGCCTTTGAATTGATGGAAATCCAGACCAGCCCTTTCGTCGGGTGTTTGAATTGCACATCAAAGCCTTTCACCTCTCCCTCAGCAGCGATAAGGTTTTGAAACCGCGATCTGTCTTCCGGGTTCGCATAAAGCTGATTTGCGATGTCGGTCACTTTTTCCGTCATCTCTTCCGGCGACGCATAACCACATATCCTCGCAAATGCCGGATTGAGGATGAGAAAACGTCCTGCTGGCGTTGTTCGGTAAATGCCTTCCACCGTCTTATCGAAAATGTCGCGGTACTTTTCCTCTGATTGTCTCAGCTCCTCCTCCACCCGTTTGCGCTCGGTGGTGTCTCTCGCGATGCCGCGGAATCCGGTCGGATGACCCTCCGNNTTTACCGGTTCGCCGGTTCGGTAGACCCGGTTGTAGACTTGATAGACCTTGCGGGCATTTTCCTCATCCGTGTACTGGCGGTTATTCATCCCCAACAACTCTTCTCTCTCATAGCCCATGAACTTGCACATCGACTCGTTGAAGAAGGTAAAGTTTCCCTTGATGTCCACTTCGTGATAGCCCTCTTCAATGTTTTCGATGATAGCCCGGTATTTCTCCTCGCTCTCCCGCAGCGCCTCCTCGGCCTGCTTGCGCTCGGTGATGTCCATGGAATTCCCGAGTATGGCTTTTCTGCCGTCATATTGTATGGACGATAACATTTCCATGATCCAGCGAATCTGCCCATCCTTGGTCACAATCCTGAATTCATAGGGCGATGAAGCTTTCCCCTTGAGCATCTTCGCTGCTTTTTCTTTGGTTCTGCTTAGATCTTCGGGATGAACGATGCTGTCCGATCGCCTGCCTTTCAGTTCTTCCGGATTGTAGCCGGCAAAGGAGGCCGCATTATCGTTCAAGTAGACAAAAAGGCCGTTTTGAACGACATAAACGCCGGCAAATGACTTCTCGACAAAGTTCTTATAACGCTCCTCGCTCTCCCGCAGTGCCGCTTCTATCCGTTTGCGCTCTGATTCAGATTCTTCCAGTTCCTGGATTCTCTGCTTTAAGACGGTTATCTCTTCGATCAGTTCTGGATTTGTCCTGGCTTGGTCATTCATCTCGTACCCCTCTGTCGTTATAAACGGTGATGGCTGGAAACAAAAACGGGTGGTATTTGTTACGAGACTTATTTTAAATTTTGTAAAATTTACCGGATACCCATTAAGATGTCAAATGGAATATGGTCCATCAGATGCTGTTTGCCATCTGAAATCAACAACTTTTCCTAACCCATGCTGATTAATGCTTACAGTCAACTATCATCAATTCATGCTTTCATTAAATTGAGTCTCATTAGTCAACATAGCAAACATGATCCTAACGAGCTTATGAGCAGTCGCCAACACGGCCATTTTGTAGGGCAGGCCATCCTGGATTCGCTTCAGGTAATACTGCTTGAATCTTGCGTTAAACTGGATGACCCTTGTTGTCATCAACCAGATCACCCGCCTGAGGTGCCTGTTGCCTCGTTTGGTGATCTTTCCCTTCCGATCTATTTTCCCTGACTGGTATAGAGCAGGATCGAGGCCTGCCATGGCTATCACTTTTTTGTGACTCTCAAACTCCTTAACATCCCGTCCCACCTCAATCAGGAAATTCATGGCCGTCTTTTTTCCTATGCCTCTCATAGAGGTAAGGATATCCATATCCCTCCTAATATTTCCCTTACACTGTTCTGTGAGTATATCCGTAAGCTCCTGGAGATGCTGCTCCAGTTGCATCAGTAAGGAAACTTTCTGTTTGAGGATGATCTCTTTGGCAGAACTTGCCGTTCCTATGGACGTCTCGGCTGCCTTGAGAATCCGCTCAACCGATGCATCCGTTTGTTTACCATATGATCCCGGTATCAGTATCCTAGCTATCTTGGAACGCTTTGCCTGCCTTATCGAAGCAGCAGAAGGATATTGACAGAGCAAACGAAGCATGGATTTGGTAAATATACAGGCGATGTGTTCCAACTCAGGGAAAGTCATGGTCAACAATCGCTTGATTTCAATCTTGTTCGAAGTCATCTGATCCACAAGGCTCTCCCGTTGCCTGGAGAGATCCCTGACATCGGAGAAATCAGAGGATCCAGCGGTTCGACCAAGGGAATCCCGGTTCAAAAGAAGAAACTGCGCAATCACATAGGCATCTTTCTTATCCGTCTTGGTTTTCCTCAATTGGAGTTTAACAAAATTAGAAATAAGCAGGGGATTAATCACGATCACGGTATACCCTAACGAGATAAGAAAAGAAAATAGATTCACATGGTAGCAGGCCGTCGACTCCATACCGACCAGGACAGCCTCTTGAGGAACTGATAGCGAAGCAAGCTGTTTAATCAGCTCCTCAAATCCTTTTCTATCCATAGACGTCGAGATACTGAATTGCTTTTCCCCTTGACCGCTGATACAACACGCATCGAATGTCTCTTTGGAAATATCGATGCCGAGAAACCATCTAAAACCCTTTCTTTCATCCATATCCGCACCTCCAATTAGTACATGGCAAAAGCAGGATCCGCCTCCCGACCAATCCTCCATCGTGACAAGGATTCTACGATCCCATCAACCTATTATGGCTTGGGAGGCAGGGGACAGACTGAAATAAGGATTCTTTGACCCAGGAAGAACGGAGTCCTCCTGCCTTTCCATATTCAGTTGTTAATTATATACCCTATACCTGAATTGATGGTAGGAGGAAGAAAGAAATGACGCTGTAGTTGAAGAAGTGAATCATAATTGACAAAGTTCTATTCCGCATTGGCTCCCCAGTAAAGATGAAAATGGGCAATGGAAGGAAACGCTTATTTTGTAGTGAAGTCGATTATTGTTTCCACCTACCTATACACGAAATGGATGAGAGAAATATTTTGAAGATTTGCGTATGGAATGATTTGTTAGAGGTTCTTCTTCCCTATACCTGGAGCATGGTGACCAATATCATCCTGAACAAGGTTCCCAGCCTTTTCCCCTAAAAGGATCTTCCGAACAGAAATTGTAACGGACAATGGATTCACATTCTGATTCGGTCGTGCAATTGCAAGGGTCATCTGTTTATATATTTCGTCGGGAAGCCACATTGCTAATTCCCACGATAATTGGTTGGCACGGTCATAGTCAGATTCGGGAGAAGATTCTTTCAACCTGCGTGCCAAAACCAAGTATTCAGCAACCCTCGCAGCCTGCCCTTGCACTTTTCGATTCCACTGCAATTCATCCAGGAATTTACTGTGCTCTTTTTGGAGCTCAAGCAGGAATTTACTGTGCTCTTTTTGGAGCTCAAGTTTCAATCGCTGAATGATTAAATTTCTGGCAAGGAATGCCAGTATTAAGATGAGCACGGTAGATGATAGAACTTCTGCCATAAATGTTTTGATCATATATTCTCCCTTAACCGCTAACAATTAATATACAGAGCTAATGGTGTTTGATTGGTTTAGAGAATTATTAGGTTTCGTAGTGTCTGCGTTTGAGTTCCTCAAGGCCAACTTCTTTTGCTTCGGAAATAATTTTATTTAATCTATTTAAAATGTCATTGTCTAATTGTTTGGCGTGTTCCCCCGTAAGTTCGTTCACATTCAAGTGTTTATAATTGGCTAAGTGGTATTGGATTTGGTAGATGGCTGTACAGACGTTGTAGTATGTAGACTCCAAGATTGTGGCGAATTCTTTGTCTTTAGCGTTGTCGTAAGGCTGAGCTCGTGCCAATTCAATAAGTCTTTGAACATCCTGATAGGAGAGATGCATAAGATTATAGATTGAGTTATATGATACTCGCTGAGATTTAGTTAAGTGTGGCGATATCTCGGGGAAATGATTGTCATAAATGTGGGTCGGGACCTTAACTGGTGCAATTTCAGTACGTTCCTTCAATACTGTTAGCTGGATTATATGTTCCAGCGTGATTTTGTTTCTTTTCATCCAGCCAAGAGCATCTTCAATTTCAACAAAAAGTGATTTCTTTAAATTGTGGACAGACCACCATTTTTTCAAAAATCCCGTCGTCTCGCCTAAGAACCAACCGGCAACCACAGCGGCTAAAGCCACAATAGCAGAATTAATAGAAGTATTCATCAGTTTAGAAATACTCTCAAAACGTTGGATGTCTGTCAAACATATTAAATGCTACCTTTCAGTCAACAAAGATTATCGTTCGAAAGGATGGATGCTCGTTAAAATTGTTGTATGCTCTCTTTCAGGAAGGCAGCCGGATTCTATACGAACAAAAAATAAGCTGTCGAGCCTTCGCATGTTTCAACCCGTACTGTGTAAGATCGATCAATGAAAATATGAAATGTGCCGGCTCTCGTCGCCACCTACAAACAAATGATCTTGGATAGTTGTAATGACTGTAGATTATCAAGAGAAATGATTCATAACGCCCCTGGAACTTGTTGTTAGAGCGCAATCTCTTCGAGCCGCTTTTGCGAAAACAGCCACTCATTTGGAACCTTGTGATCGTATTTTGAGCCGGGACGCTTCCGACGATAGTCTTCCTGCAGAGAGCCATGGCCGCGACCATGGCACTGAGTTTTCATGTGGGCCGCAATCTCTGGCGGGCGGGCGATGTAGGCCCGTGGCAGCTCTCCGATAGCGACACCAAAAAACTGAACGAACAAGAAGATGACATCGTTTCGCTGGGAGGCAAGCCAGCGATCTATAGCATCGTGGTACGTGGCTCCATCCTCTTTGTACTTTACGGCGAGCATCCATCCGCCATCCTGGCTACCCTTAACAGAAATGGGTAGAAACGCAGAGCCTTTGTTCGCTACGAGGTCGTAGTGCGGCTGGTTGGCTCCGTACTGAACCAGAACATCGTAGCCGGCCTGAGCCAAGAGGCAGGCTGCGTATGACTCTGCTGCGATCTCACACTGCCGAGGAGTCATATGTCTTTCACTCTACCGTTTGACATGAGCGGCAGGCACCGGTTTGCCGGTGGGTGTCCGCTTGATGAAAGCGTTGGGTATCACCTTTCCGTAGCGCGTGTATCGACAGTCAATGCGCATTGCGACGACCGCCATTCAAGCGGTACGCGGCTTCTTTGGCGTCGATTCGCGCCTCATATAGCCGCCCGACACGCTGGGCCTCACCATACTGCCGAATGAGTTCTTGTTGCCGAACGGGATGGTTGCCGAAGCGAAAGCGCTTGCCTTCGGGTAGACACTCCACTTGATAGACGCCCCATGTCCTGGGGCTTGTGTACCGTCCATCTGATTTAACCGATGACGGATCGATGGACTTACGGGCTTGGCTCATATTTTCCCTCCAGCATGGTTATCCGGGACGGAACTGATTCAAACGTTTTTATCGTTTTATGCTTATCATTATTTGCATTCGAAATCTACTATGGCACCGAAATTATTCAACCTAACACTTTCAGGAAGGACTAAACAAAAAATCCAATTGCTACTTTTCAAGATCGCCCATCCGACGGAATCGCAGGCTGCACCTACGAGTCTTCACTACTGCCTAACAAGGAAAAGTAAATATTATGGGTAGAAAGTGAGTAAATGTGATGCGTCCTACGCGGCTTTAAACGCGTCGAGTGGACACACTTGCCGGTGTACCTATGAATTTCACCGCCGAGTACTTCGATCACGTGCACTTGAATAGGCAACCCCGGTCAACCTTGATCGTAGCATGTTAAGTACTGTACGAAGAGGCGTCTCTCCCTTTCTGAGAAAACGAATACCAAGGGCCTCAATTTTCCTGATTATCCGCATTTCGCTGACTACACTGATGCAAAAGGCGTCGATCTTGGGGTATTTGCGCGTTATTTCTTCACACAGGAAAAGGCCAGTGCTGTGGCTGTCGACTTGATCTTGAAGAGCTTCTCCAGGATCGAGCATAATATCAATAGTGACCAGATCAACCCGCTCCCGTTTGAGAATCTCAAGCGCTTCATCAGCGGTTCGTGCCTTTAGTATTCGATAACCTTCGAACACAAGTGCGTCTGCCAGCGGTTCAAGGAATGATTGCTCGTCGTCGATCAGCAATACTGTCTTGCTATTCACGGAGTCTCGCCTTTCCTTTCAGACCTTTTACTGAGAGAGTCACATCGAAAACAGTCCATCCATCACGTGTGCCTGCAGTGATAGTACCTTCGTGAATCTCCACGATACGTCGAGCAATATACAGACCAAAGCCTGTGCCAGCAGGATACTTGGATTTTGCTTCGGGACTTCTGAAGCCCCGATCAAATAGTTGCTTCACATGGGCTGGATCTAGAGGAATCCCTCGATTTCGAACAGAAACTGCGACAGAATCAGTTGACGGCAAATACTTACCTTCGGCGACGATTTCTGTTGCTGGGTTGGAGTACTTTACTGCGTTTTCGATGATGTTGCTGAACACCTGACTTATCAAAGGCTTCATCGCTAAGATGGAAGGAGCGTCTTCGAAACAATCTTTTCGCACCACTATTTTGATATCACGATCCCAAGAAAGAGGTTGAAAGTCATCTGCTAAATTAATAAGAAGTTGGCACAGTTTGATTTCCTGAAGAGGTTCTTTGAGCTTTGTGAGGGCGTGGTCGGCCTCTAGGTTTGACATAAGATTGAAGTTCTTTGCCAGATGCACCGCCAATGTCGCCTGTGAATAAACAGAACGAAGAACTTTTTGTATTCGATCGATTCCGAGTCGTCCTTCCGTTAAATTCTCAATGTGCCATTTAATTGCATTGAGGGGTGCAACGAGTTGGTGAGAAACATTCTGAAGGTATTCCGCGCGGTCTTTCTCGACTTGTTTCATCTGTTCTCTAAGCTCTTTGTTCTCCTGCTCTTTATTGTCTAAGCGTTTCCTGAGTTTTTCCATGGAAATTTCAGGCTCTGACATTCTGGACCTCCCTTCGAATTTTTTCCCCAACGGCCTCGATTCCCTGAGAGATATCAATGTACACGATTCCAGAAAGGTCACTCGGGAGTTCAAGCGGTGGATGATACAACAGGAGAACACGTCCGCTTTTCCTTCCTAACATGCCCAAGAAGTAGCCCATCTCGAAAATGACATTCTGCCGAGCCCTCCTTTTGAAATCGTCAGGATCATCGCCGTTGGCTGCAATATCATCAGGTGTTAGAAGCACAAAGACAAGTGATGACAGTGCAGCGTAATCCTCAAACTTCTCGATAATCGTGCGCCCGACATTCGGCTGCTCATGTAGGATTATTGGTTCTGGAAAATTCACTGTGTTTTGAAGGTAGTTCTTGAGGGCAAGTTTTACTGTTTCATTGTGCCCGTGCACAATGAAGGCCTGAGGCGAATCGACGGCATCCGCGAGCCCTAATGTCTGGTTTATTAGAGTAATGAGCTCGCGCAGAGAAGGGGATCCCCATTTGGATAAGAACAATGTGTATTTGTCATCCGCAATGGCATCGATCACTATGCTATCCTGTGTCGCCGTATATGCAATGACCGGGGACATCTGTTTTCGTCTTCTAATCTCTCGGAGAACTTCCATGCCCGCGGACCGATCGCCCGTTAGGCCAGTTGGTGGGTGATCATCAGGCCACGACATGATGATATCGAGTAGGATAAGATCTGCCGATACAATTTGATCAATCTGGCGTAGAGCATCGGCGGCTGTGGCAATTCGGTATGCGTCATGGCCTCGAAAATGTAGGCCTTCAACCAAAAGATCCATTGCTATGTCGTCGTCTACTATCACAATGTGTGCCACGGTCTTTACCCTCTGAGTTATTTGTTAAAATGTTATTCCAACAATTTAGACGCAATTCGTCTTATTTCTTGTTACATTCATAACAGTAGCTTGGTTTTTTAGATTTCAGCCATATACGGATTACTGCTTGAAATCTTGCATATTTTCCATAATCCGTCAACTGTTGACTTCAGCTTGCTATATTGTAGTTTAGGATTGAGGGAGTGCCGAGATACATAT